>DAIMJJ010000262.1:0-4977 GCA_036722275.1 Rhizobium sp.
GGCGGGTTTGAGGAGCCTTCACGACGATGGAGGCCTTCCATGAGATATGTTCGAGACGCCCGCCGCATTCGCCTGAGTTCCACAAGCGTGCTGGCGCTTTGCCTGGCTTGCGGGTTTGCTCAAGCCGCCCGGGCCGACTCCTACTTTTGGATCGGAGGCACCAATGACTGGTTTCTTGACAGCAATTGGAGCTGGGGCAGCACTTCCCCCGATGCGGGCGACGCTGCTCGAATCGATTCCTCCGGCGTCGTCATCGACGGCGCTTCTGCCTCGGTCGGCACCCTCTTTCTCGGCCTGAGTTCGGCAGCAGATCTGACGATCGAGGACGATCTCGCGTCGGATTCGGTCTCGCTCGGCTGGAACAGTGGTTCTACAGGCACAGCGATCATTTCCGGCCTCGGCAACATCTGGACGAACACGGGCGCGATCTATGTCGGCAATGGCGGTGACGGCGTCATCAGCATCCTGGATGGTGCGGCGGTTTCGACCGGGGAGATGAACATCGCCTCCGGCACCACATCGACCGGCACCGTCACCCTGCAGGATGGATCTAGCCTGACGACGACGGGCTATCTCTATGTCGGCTTCGGCGGTGACACCGTCAGCGGCGGCCAGGGCTATCTCAACGTCCTGTCCGGCTCCGACGTGTTCAGCGCCAACACCATCCTGGCCAATGGTACCCTCACCACCGGTGAGGCGCTCGTCAGCGGCGTCGGTTCTACCTGGACCAATACCGGCAGCATGCTGGTGGGCGGCGGCGGCGTCGGCACGCTCGACATCCTGTCCGGCGGCCATGTTGAAAGCGCCTCAGCCAGCGTCTCCAACCTCGCCTCCGCCGCAGGCAGCACCGTCAATGTCGATGGCTCCGGCAGCGAATGGTCCGTGTCGGGTGATCTTTACCTTGGCTATGGCGCATCGGGTCTTCTCAACATCACGAATGATGGCAATGTCGCTCTTGGAGCGGCCTATCTCGGCTATACGACGACCGGCTCGGGCACGATCCTGATCGACGATGCCTCCATGGTCATCACCAATCGCATCGGTGTCGGTTATGAAGGCACGGGCACGCTCACCATCCAGAACGGGGCGACGCTCAACGCCGATGGCGGCATCCTCGGCTGGAATGCGGCCGCGACAGGGACGGCGACCATCACCGGCGCCGGCAGTCGCTGGGACAATACCGACACGCTCTATGTCGGCAATCTCGGCGACGGTGACCTGACCATCGCCGATGGCGGTGTCGTCACCAGCACCGATGGCTATGTCGGCACCGAGGACGGTTCCGACAGCACGCTCCTCGTGACCGGTGCGGATTCCGCCTGGACCATGACCGGCGCATTTCTTGTCGGGCACAATGACGGCGCCGAGGGCACCGTGACCATCTCCGCAGGCGGTCTTGTCACCGGCCTGCAGGGCATTCTCGGCGACCTTGCCGGTTCCATTGGCACAATGACGGTGACGGGCGCGGGTTCCACCTGGTCGGCAACCGTTGACGCGGCCGTTCAGTATTCCGGCGATCTCAATGTCGGCCGCCACGGCACCGGCACTCTTTCCGTTCTGAGCGGCGGTTCGGTCATCGGCAACCGCCTTCACATCGCCAACGAGGCCGGCTCTGCGGGTACGGCGACCGTTTCGGGCACGGGTTCGAACCTGACGGTTTCCGATCGTCTGTCGGTCGGAATCGAAGGTGACGGCGTGCTGACGGTCGCCAATGGCGGCACTGTCAGCGCCGACCGCATCGTCATTGCCGACGATGCCGGATCGAGCGGCGTGCTGAACGTCGGGGCTGCCGAAGGCGATGCGGCAGCGGCCGCTGGCGTGGTCGACACCGATACTATCCGTTTCGGCGATGGCGACGGCGAAATCGTTTTCAACCATACGGCAACGGACTACATCTTTGGCGCCGATGTGAGCGGTGCTGGTACATTATCCTTCCTGTCCGGCGTGACCGAGCTGACCGGCGACTTTTCCGCTTTCACCGGCGGCCTGTCCGTCGAGGGGGGACTGGTCTCTGTCAACACCGATACGCTCACCGTGGTTGCCAGCGTCCTTGACGGCGCCACGCTCGGCGGCACCGGAACACTCGGCAATGTCGCGGTCGCCAGCGGCGGCACGGTCGCTCCGGGTAACTCGATCGGCACGATCAGCGTCGCCAATATCGACTTTGCCGCGGGCTCGATCTACTCGGTTGAGGTCGATGACCTTGGCAATAGCGACCTGATCGACGCGTCGGGAACCGCGACAATCAGCAGCGGCGCCACGGTGACGGTCGGTCCGGAGAACGGCACGGATGACGGATCGACCTACACCTCGGGCACTGTCTACACCATCCTGTCGGCGACGGGTGGCGTGACCGGGACCTTCGGCTCGGTTACCGACAGCTTCGCCTTTCTCGACGGTCGCCTCAGCTATGATGCCGACAATGTTTTCCTGACGCTCCTGCGCAACAACGTGGCCTTCTCCAGCCTCGGCGAGACCCGCAACCAGGTCGCGGTCGGAACTGCGCTGGAATCCCTTGCAATCGGCGATGCCCTCTACGATGCCGTCGTCGGCCTCGGGGCTGCGGACGTGCCGGGCGCCTTCGACGATCTTTCCGGCGACATACATGCCTCGATCCAGGGTATGCTCGTCGATGACAGTCACTATGTGCGCGACTCTTTCAACGGCCGCCTGCTCGGTGAGCGCCCGCAAAGCTACGGCTTCTGGACGTCCGGGTTTGGCGCCTGGGCGCGCACCGAGAGCGATGGCAATGCGGGTTCCTTGACCCACTCCACCGGCGGTCTGGCGGGCGGCGCGGATGCCGTTCTCGCCGAGGACTGGCGTTTCGGCTTTGCCGGCGCCTACAGCGCCACGAGCTTCGACGAAGCCTCGCGCGGCGCCTCCGGCACGGCCGACAATGCCACGCTCGGCCTTTATGGCGGACGCGCCTTTGGCCCGGTCGATCTGCGTTTCGGCGCAGCCTATACCTGGCATCGGATCTCCACCGAGCGCAATGTCGATGCCGGCAGCCTCGATGACAGCAACGAAGCCGACTATGACGCCCGCACGGCGCAGCTGTTCGGCGAGGCGAGCTATGCCATCGAGACCGGCTTCGGTCGCCTGTCGCCCTTCGCCGGCCTTGCCTATGTGCATCTGAGCACCGACGGCTTTGACGAAGACGGTGGCGCCACCGCATTGTCGGCCGACGCAAACAGCTACGACACGACTTACGGCACGCTCGGCCTGCGCGGCGAGGCCCCGCTGATGCTGGGCGACACGAAGGCCGTGCTGCACGGTATGGTCGGCTGGCGTCACGATTTCGGCGACGGCCTCCCGGAGGCGCAGTTCTCCTTTGCCGGCAGCGATGCGTTTACGGTCTATGGCGTTTCGCCCGCGCGCAATGTTGCCGTGGTCGAAGCCGGCATCTCGCTGCCGATCAGCGAGAACGCCCTGGTCGGGCTGAGCTATGCCGGTCAGGCCGGCGATGGCGCTTGGGAACAGCAGGTCCGCGGTCGCCTCGACGTTCGCTTCTGACACAGACGCGATTGACACGGAACGCCTTCGCCCGGATCGGGCGAGGGCGTTTTCGCATTTATGGACCTAGGACCTGTCGGTGAGCTTGCGCAGTTCTGCAATGCCCACCGGAGCGACGGCACGGAAATCAAGCCCGTAGACGCGGCTGGCGAAGTCGCGTTTGACCCGCTCGATCTGGGCGGATTCTCCCTTGATACGGGCCCGCAGCAGCGTGTCGCGTGTCCCGGTGATGGCCATCGACTTGTTGACGACCCAGCCGAAGGGCTCGATCTTTGCCCTTCGGAGATCCTCCTGCAGGGCGCCCGCTTCCGAAACGGGTGTCGTTTCCGGCAGCGTGACCAGGAGCACGCGGGTATAGGCCGGATCCTGAAGGCGCATCAGCGGCGTCACCATACGGGCCGGCGCGTTTTCCTCGAGATGCCGTGTCATCTGCCGGTGATAGGCGCCGGTTGCATCGAGCAGCAGCAGGGTGTGCCCGGTCGGGGCGGTATCGATCACCACGAAGGTGCTTCTCGCTTCCCCGACAATGCGTGAAAACGCGTGAAAGACTGCGACCTCCTCGGTGCAGGGCGAGGCCAGGTCCTCGCGCAGCAGGGCCTTTGCATCCTCGTCGAGGTCACGGCCCTTGGTTGCCATGATCTTCTCGATGTAGCGCGCCGTCTCGGCTTCGGGATCGATGCGGTCGACGGTCAGACCCGGCATGGCGTCGGAGCCGAGGACGAAGGAGAGGTGGGCTGCCGGATCGGTCGTGGTCAGATGCACGGAGTGGCCGCGCGCGGCCAGCCCGACCGCAACGGCTGCGGCGATCGTCGTCTTGCCGACGCCGCCCTTGCCCATGACCATGACGAGGCCCTTTTGGCCGATCGCGATGTCGTCGACCAGCGTCGCCAGGCGTGGCAGTTCGGGTACGGGGAGGAGCACTGTCGCGTCAGCTGGCATCTTGCCATCCCCCGGAGCCAGCAGTGCGCGCAAGGCGTCGAGCCCGACCATGTCGAAGGATCTCAGCGCGATCTCGTCCCGCGGCAGGGAGGCGAGTGACGCGGGCAGTTCGGCCAGTGCGCTCCTCTGTTCCGCGGCGAAGGCTGAAGCGACGGTATCTCCGGGATCGGACGGCGTGAATAGCCCGTTGACGGCGAGCATCTGATTGGAGAGCCCGAGCTCTGCCAGTTCGCCCGCCGTCCGGGCGGCCTCGCGGATCGCGCCCCGCTCGGCGCGTGTCACCAGCACGATCGTCGTGCGGTCGGCATCGCCCAGGCATTCGAGCGCCTTGCGAAAACGGTCCTCCTGCATCTTCAGCCCGGAATGCGGGCCAAGACAGGAGGCGCCGCGCTCGTTTGCTTCGAGAAAGCCCGTCCAGGCCTTGGGCAGGCTGAGCAGTCTCAGCGTATGGCCGGTCGGGGCTGTGTCGAAGATGATGTGGTCGAACTGCGGATTGTCGTCGGCAAGCAGTCCGACAAATTCGTC
>DAIMJJ010000263.1:0-4972 GCA_036722275.1 Rhizobium sp.
GGGTGATCAATGGGACCCGCACCTTCGGGCCGCAGATGATCTCCCACGGCGAGCCGGCCCTGATCATCAACACCGGCTCGAAACAGGGCATCACCACGCCGCCGGGGGATCCGGCCTACAATGTCGCGAAGGCCGGGGTGAAAGTCTTCACCGAAGCCCTGCAGCACGAACTGCGCAACACGCCGGACTGCAAGGTCACCGCGCACCTGCTGATCCCGGGCTTCGTCTTTACCTCGCTCACCGCCAATGGCCGCACGGTCAAGCCGGACGGCGCCTGGACGCCGGAACAGACGGTGGATTTCATGCTCGAGGGCATCGAGCGCGGCGATTTCTACATCCTGTGCCCCGACAACGAGGTCGACCGCGCCACCGACGAGAAGCGGATACTCTGGGCCGCCGGCGACATCGTCGAGAACCGCCCGCCGCTGTCGCGCTGGCATCCGGATTTCGCCGAGAAGTTCAAGGCGACGCTCACCCGCTGACGAGGCCGATTGGCAAGCGTTAAGCGGCCCGGTATGGATGACGCCCATGCGTTGCCCATACCGGGCCTCTTTCGTTGCGGATACTCCGATGGACTTCATTCCCAGCCTGCCCACCATTCTCGCCTTCAGCGTCGCCATCTTCCTGCTTGCCATCACGCCCGGGCCGGACATGACGCTCTGGATCAGCCGCTCGCTGCGCGACGGCCGCGCCACCGGCCTGATGACACTGGCCGGCACCAGCTTCGGCATCTCGATCCACACCATGCTGGTGGCCTTCGGCATCTCGGCGCTGATCGTCGCTTCGCCCACCGCCTTCACCCTGCTGAAGACCGGGGGCGCCGGTTACCTTCTCTGGCTTGCGATCCAGGCGGTCCGTCACGGCTCGAATTTCGTGGTGCGTGCCGACGGCGCCCGGCAATCGTCGCCGTCCAAGGCTTTCCTCAATGGTCTTTGGGTCAATCTCCTGAATCCGAAGGTCATCATCTTCTTCATGACCTTCCTGCCGCAATTCGTCAGCGCCAATGACCCGCATGTCACCGGCAAGCTGCTCTTCCTCGGCATCTGGTCGATCATCCTGTCGCTGCCGATCGGCGTTGCCATCATCTTCATGGCGGACGTGCTGTCGTCCTGGCTGCAGGCCAACCGCAAGGTCCTGCGGGCCATCGACTATACCTTTGCCGGCGTGTTCTCGATCTTCGCGGTCAAGATCCTGTTCACCCAGGCGCGCTGAGACCCGGCCGAGACGCGAAAAAGGCGCGGCTCCCACAGGACCGGCGCCTTTTTCGTTTGAATTTCGACCTTCGGCTCAGCCGATCAGCAGTTCGTCGTCATCCAGCGTCTGGCCGCGGATGCGACGGAACATGTCGATCAGGTCCTCGACCTGCAGGTCCTTGCGATTATCGCCAGCCACGTCGAGAACGACCTCGCCGGCATGCAGCATGATGGTGCGGGTGCCGAAGTCGAGCGCCTGGCGCATCGAATGGGTCACCATCAGGGTGGTGAGCTTGCGTTCCGAAACGATCGACTGGGTGAGGTTCATGATGAACTCCGCCATACCGGGATCGAGGGCCGCGGTGTGCTCGTCGAGCAAGAGCACGTCCGAGCCCGCAAGCGTTGCCATGACCAGCGAGACGGCCTGGCGCTGACCGCCGGAAAGCAGATCCATGCGGTCAGCCATGCGGTTTTCGAGGCCGAGGTTGAGCGAGGCGATGCGATCGCGGAATTCGCTGCGGCGCGAACCGCCGAGCGCCGAGATCAGGCCGCGACGCTTGCCGCGCTGCGAGGCGAGCGCGAGGTTTTCCTCGATCGACAGGGCGCCGCAGCTGCCGGCCAGCGGATCCTGGAAGACGCGTGCGACGAGGCCGGCGCGGGTGGCGGTCGTCTTGCGGGAGACGTCGGTGGCGCCGATGTTCACGCGCCCGGCGGTCGGCAGGACGTCGCCGGCGAGAACCCCGAGCAGGGTCGACTTGCCGGCGCCGTTGGAACCGATGACGGTGACGAAGGACCCGGTCTCGATGGTCAGGTTGACGTTCTTCAGCGCCTGCTTCTGCAGCGGGGTGCCGCGACCGAAGACGACTTCGATGTTCTCGAGCGCGATCATGCCGATGCTCCTCCCCGGCGAAGGCGCGGAAGGACGAGGGCGAAGGCGACCAGAACCGCGGTGACGAAATTGAGGTCGGACGCCTTGAGCCCGAGCACGTCGCTCGACAGCGCCAGCTGGATGGCGAGACGGTAGGCGATCGAGCCGAACACGCAGCCGATCAGCGCGATCAGCAGGCCACGCTTGCCGAACAGGGTCTCGCCGATGATGACGGCAGCCAGGCCGACGACGATCGTGCCGACACCGGAGGTGACGTCGGCAAAGCCGTTGGTCTGAGCAAAGAGGGCGCCGCCGAGCGCGACGAGCGCGTTGGAGAGGGCGATGCCGAGATAGATCTGGCTGTCCGTCTGAACGCCCTGAGCGCGGGCCATGCGCGCATTGGCGCCCGTTGCCCGCATGGCAAGGCCCGCATCGCTCTCAAGGAAGCGCCAGACGAGGAAAACGACAACGGCCACCAGCAGGAAAACGAAGAGCGGGCGGACGAGATATTCCGGGATGCCCTGGCCGTAGAAGGGCGTGAGCATTGTGTCCTGGTTGAGCAGCGCCACGTTCGGTTTGCCCATGACGCGCAGGTTGACCGAGAACAGCGCGATCATCGTCAGGATCGAGGCGAGCAGATTGAGGATCTTGAAGCGGACATTGAGAACGGCGGTTACGAGACCCGCAGCCGAGCCCGCAGCCATGGCGATCGCCGTGGCGACCCAGGCGTTCAGCCCGGCGATGATCAGGACGGCGGCGACGGCGGCCCCGAGCGGAAAGGATCCGTCGACGGTCAGGTCCGGGAAGTCGAGGACACGGAAGGCGAGATAGACGCCGATCGCCACGAAGGCGAAGACCAGGCCCAGCTCGACGGCACCCCAGAAGGCGATTTGGCTCACGGTGGAAAAGTCCTTGTCGGCCCCGCACCGCCGGTTGGCCACGGCATTGTGCGCGGGCAGTTGGCGGGGCCGTGCGGACACGGCCCCGGTTATCGAGATTTATTCGATGGTCTTGGTGGCGCGCTTGGTGATGCTGTCCGGGAAGGTGACGCCCATCTTCTCGGCGGCCTTCTTGTTGATAACCAGGTCGGTGCCGGCTGCGACGCGGACCGGGATGTCACCGGGCTTTTCGCCCTTGAGAACGCGGACCACGACTTCTCCGGTCTGCTTCCCGACGTCGAAATAGTTGAAGCCGAGGGCGGCGAGCGCACCGCGGTTCACCGAGTCGGTGTCGCCGGCATAGAGCGGGATCTTGGCTTCTTCGGCAACGCCGACCGCTGCCTCGAAGGCGGAGACGATGGTGTTGTCGGTCGGCACGTAGATCACGTCGGCGCGGCCGACGAGCGCTCGGGCGGCGCCCTGGACTTCAGCCGACTTGGTGGCGACGGATTCGACGATCGTCAGGCCGGCCTTTTCCGCTTCCGCCTTCAGGGCGGCAAGGGTCGAGACCGAGTTGGCTTCGGCGGTGTTGTAGATGAAGCCGATCGATTTGGCGTTCGGGGTGATTTCCTTGATCAGCGCGATGTGGTCGGCGACCGGCGACATGTCGGAAAGACCGGTCACGTTGCCGCCGGGCTTTTCCATGTCCTTGATCAGCTCGGCGCCGAGCGGGTCGGACACGGCAGTGAAGACGACGGGAATGTCGCGGGTTGCGGAGACGACCGCCTGGGCCGACGGGGTCGAGATCGGCACGATGACGCTTGGCGCGTCGCCGACGAACTGGCGGGCGATCTGTGCAGCCGTACCCGGATTGCCCTGGGCGGATTCGTAGACGAACTTCAGGTTTTCGCCGTCCTTGTAACCGGCTTCGGCCAGAGCTTCCTTGATGCCGTCGCGGGCGGCATCAAGCGCCGGGTGTTCGACGATGGCGGTGACAGCAACCGTGACCTCTTCGGCCTTGGCCGGCAGGATCAGGGCGGTAGCAGCGAAAAGTGCGAGTAGGGTGGCGCGCATCCTATGCCTCCAATGGTTTGATGTGCCGAGAAACGTCTTAGGCAGGCGGTCGCTTGAAATCAATTCACGCCTGGCGAATGCGGCGATGATTTCTGGTTATGCGTTGTCGCACCCTGTCCCCTGCCGGACGGCTCAATCGTCCTCGCCGTGGTTGGCGATCATCATCGCCTCGAAGGCCAGGCGCTCGGTCTTGCGCATGCGCTCGGACTCAGATTTCAGCTGGCCGCAGGCGGCGAGAATATCACGGCCGCGCGGCGTGCGGATCGGTGAGGCATAGCCGGCCTGATTGATGAAATCGGCGAACTTCTCGATCTGCGCCCAGTCCGAGCACTGATAATTGGTGCCCGGCCAGGGATTGAACGGAATGAGGTTGATCTTCGCCGGCACGCCCTTGAGCAGCTGGATGAGCCCCTTGGCGTCCTCGAGGCTGTCGTTGACGTCCTTCAGCATCACGTATTCGAAGGTGATGCGGCGGGCATTGGAGAGGCCGGGATAGGCGCGGCAGGCCTCCATCAGCTCCTTCAGCGGATACTTCTTGTTGATCGGCACCAGCATGTCGCGCAGCTCGTCACGCACGGCATGCAGAGAGATCGCCAGCATGACGCCGATCTCGGCGCCAGTGCGCGCGATCTCGGGCACCACGCCGGAGGTCGACAGCGTGATGCGGCGCTTGGAAAGCGACAAGCCGTCGCCGTCCGAGGCGATCAGGAGTGCCTTCTTCACCTCGTCGAAATTGTAGAGGGGCTCGCCCATTCCCATCATGACGATGTTGGTGATTTTCCGGCCCTCGGCCGGCACGATCGCCCCGTCCGGCGTGTCGCGGTCGGGGAAGTCGCCGAGCCGGTCGCGCGCCGTCATCAACTGGGCGAGGATCTCCTCGGCGGTGAGGTTACGCACGAGTTTCTGCGTGCCGGTGTGGCAGAACGAGCAGGTCAGCGTGCAGCCGACCTGGCTCGAGA
>DAIMJJ010000264.1:0-4797 GCA_036722275.1 Rhizobium sp.
AGAATGGATGCTGCACCAGCGACAGACCCTGCTTATGCCGATACTTCTGTTCGTGATAGATCTCGTGCGCCAGCTGAAGAGCGGTATCGTAGTTGGCGGTCTTGAGGGATTTCTTGATTTGCCTGCCGCCGAGAGAATAGCGCATGGACCAGTTTCGGGTTCCTTCCCGCTGGAAAAGGGTAAAGGGCGCGCTTGTCGGTTCGGTGGTACGCTGCAACATAACCAGGGCTCCAAAGGAGTTACTATGGTCGGAGCGCTGCGCTGAAACTGCGCTTGCTCCGCGTCCGAGCCTCGTCACGCTACATTGAAATCATTGAGAAATTCCGAAAAGCATGCGCTACTGAGCTAGGACTGAGCTAGCTTATTTCCGCTGCGCGTTCGTTCAAGAAGAACCTGATAAATCAATTAAATCAAAGATTTCGGTGGCGCACCCGGCAGGATTCGAACCTGCGACCTTTGGAATCGGAATCCAACACTCTATCCAGCTGAGCTACGGGTGCATCCGGAGGCGGTCGTGTGACTCGCCGTCATCTGGTTTGGCGGTCATACCCCAGACTTATTCCGGCATCAATGCGGAAAATGCGCAAACGCGCACGCTCGGCGCTCGCATGTGATGCGCGGCTGCAAAAGGGCGGCATCGGCAGGGCTTTCGGCGAGCGGTTTCGTCCCCTGATTGCGGGCCGCTCAAGGGCGGCGAGGTTTAGAAAACTGTCAAGTTCGCCTAGCGGCTTGCCGGCGCCCCTTGTGCGACCCCGTCAATGCTATAAAATCATCGTTAGATTTCCAGATATTACGATGTTTTCGCAGAAGTCGTGGTCTGGAAGGGAGGCAACAAGAACAAGAATGGCGGCGGCATGACGGATGATCAGGCTGAGGAGGGCCCGCGCGGAACCTCCACAATCGACTTTTCGATGATGGAGGATGCGGTCGGTTACCGGCTGAGACGCGCGCAACTGGCGGTGTTCCAAGATTTCAACGAAGCCTTTTCGGCCAAGGGCCTGCGGCCGACGGATTTTGCCGTGCTGTTGCTTTTGACCCGCAACCAGGGCGCCAAGCAGAGCGAAGTGGCCGAGGCGCTCGGCATCCAGCGCGCGAATTTCGTCGCGATCGTCGATGGGCTGGAGAACAAGGGTTTCGTCGCCCGGCGCAAGTCCGAGGTCGACCGGCGGGTGCAGTCCTTGCACATTACGGAGGCGGGGCTTGCCTATCTCGACGACCTGCTGCCGATCTGGCAGGAACATGAGGAGCGGCTATTGTCGCAGCTCGGTGGCCGTCAGGCGCGCGACCAGCTGATCGGCCTGTTGAAGCGGCTTTACGACTAATCCTCCGCGTTTGCGGTTGTCAGCTGGCGCCGAGCCGGCGGATCGCCTCGTCCACCAGGAGATTGGCGATCTTCATGCGGGTCGTGGCGCGATCGCGGAACAGGACGTGATGCCGGTCGGGATGGTTGTGGCGGGCAAAGGCCCGGCGTTTTTCGCCGAGGCTGTTGCGGTCGTCCCCGCTTTTGAGGTCGAGATCTTCGGCGATCTCCTCGATCGACAGACGCGCCAGATAATCCGGCATGGCCGGCGGTTCGGGCTTAGCCTGGACAGGGACGGCCTCCGGATCGGGCATCAGCGCGAGATAGGCATCCAGCCGCACGGCAGCCGCCGGGGCATGCTCGACACCCTCGGCGACGAAGGCGGTCGACAGGCCGGAGACACGGTAGGCCTTCGGTTCCTCGGGCGCGCCGCTTTCCTCGGCCTCTGCGGCCAGCCGCTCGACCACCGACTGAAAGAGGGATTTCCCGAACAGCATGCGCCGCCTCTCGTTGCAGGACGGCGGCGAGAAGACCACGTCAAGGTGGTGCCGGGCTTGCGGTGATGGCGCCCTGCGCGGCACCGCGCTCGCGGTGATCGTCGTGCCGTCAGTTCTGGCTCTGGCTTTGACCCTGGCCCTGGGTCTGGCTCTGGCCGTGGGATTCGACGACGACGCGCACCTCGAGATCCTCGCCGGCCGGGCCGAACCGCATGCCCGAAACCGGCGCGGCATCGGCATAGCAGAGGCCGCTTGCCAGCCGCACATAGCGGGCGTCGGGGCAATGATTGTTGGCGGCGTCGAAGCCGACCCAGCCGAGCCCGCTCAGATGGATCTCCGCCCAGGCATGGGTTGCCGCCTGTTCGACGGCGTCGTCCATCTTGAGATAGCCGGAGACGTAGCGCGCCGGGTGCCCCATGCTGCGCGCGGCGGCGATCATGGCATGGGCATGATCCTGGCACACGCCGTGGCCGGCTTCCAGCGCCTGCTCGGCGGTGGTTTCGCTGTCGGTCCGGCCCGGCACATAGGCGATCGCCGAATGGATCGAACCCATCAGCGCGTGCATCATCGCCAGGGGATTGTCGTCGGGGAGGGCCTTGACCAGCTCCCGGGTCAGCTTGCCGGCCTTGGTGCGCGGGGTGTCGCGCAGGAAAAGCCAGAGCGGGCAATAGCCGATATGCGGCCCGAACACGCCGGCATGGTCTTCCGTCACCACCTCGCCGGAGGCCGAGATGCGCACCTCATGCGCCTCGCCCTCGGTCGAGACGAGGTGCACGTGATTGCCGAACTGGTCGTTGTAGCCCGCCTCGACGGTCGCCCCGTCGACCGTGATGTGCCAGCTTTCGAGATGCTGGCCGGGGCAGCTTGGCGGCGTCAGCCTGAGCCGCTGCAGCGAATAGAGGACGGGCGCCTCGTAGCGATAAAGGGTCGTATGGGTGATCTTCAAGCGCATGATCTCGTGTCCATTCCCGGCCGGCCTCAGCTGTAGAAGCGATAGCCCTCGGTGATTTCCTGGCCCAGCTGGTTGTTGCGGGAGATGAAGTCGTCGAGGAATTCGTGCAGGCCCTGGTCCATGATGGCGCCGATCGTCGTCGACTGCAGCGTGGCGCGCACCTTCTCGGCGGTGTCGTGCGCGGCCAGCCGTTCGCCATAGTCCTTGGCGATATAGCCAAGATTGCTGACGATCTTCTCGTATGAATAGGCCAGCGACCGAGGCATCTGGCCGTTGAGGATCAGGAAGTCGGCAATGTTGGCCGCCTTGTACTCGCCGTCATAGACCCAGCGATAGGAGCGATGGGCCGAGACCGAGCGCAGGATCGATTCCCACTGCATGTTGTCGAGCGACGAGCCGACATGGGTGATCGCCGGCAAAAGCACGTAATACTTGACGTCGAGGATGCGGCTGGTGTTGTCGGCGCGCTCGATGAAGGTGCCGATGCGGGCGAAGTTGTAGATCTCGTTCCTGAGCATGGAGCCGTGGAAGGCGCCGCGGATCAGGCCTGCCCGGCGCTTCACGGTGTCGATGACCTCGGGAAGGTCGGCCGATTTCAGCTTGCGCGCCAGCATCTGCTTCAATTCGATCCAGCATTCGTTGGTCGCTTCCCAGGTCTCGCGGGTGAGCGCGGTGCGCACCATGCGGGCATTGTTGCGGCCCGCGTCGATGCAAGCCATCACGCTCGACGGGTTGGCCGTGTCGCGCAGCAGGAAGTCGATGGCATCCGCTGCCGTCACCTTGGCGTGGCTGGCGTCGAAGGCGTCGCGCACATCGGCGCTCAGCAGCACCGCGCCCCAGTCGTCGTCATTGGCGCCGCTGCGGGTGAGCGACATGCGAAGGCCCGCGTCGACGAGGCGGGCAATGTTCTCCGCCCGCTCGATGTAGCGGAACATCCAGTAGAGGCCGTTGGCCGTTCTTCCGAGCATGACCATGTCAGTCCTCCAGTACCCAGGTGTCCTTGGTGCCGCCGCCCTGGCTGGAATTGACCACGAGCGAGCCGGCTTTCAGGGCCACGCGGGTCAGGCCGCCGGGGATGATCTGCACCTTGTCGGAGACGAGCACATAGGGGCGAAGGTCGACATGGCGGGGCGCGATCCCCTTGTTGACCAGCACCGGGACGGTGGACAGCGACAGCGTCGGCTGGGCGATGTAGTTGCCAGGCCGGGCCTTCAGTTTTTCGGCGAAGGCGGCCCGCTCCTTCTTCGAGGCGGTGGGACCGACCAGCATGCCATAGCCGCCGGAGCCGTGCACTTCCTTGACCACGAGTTCCTCGAGGTGCTCCAGCACGTATTTCAGGCTGTCGGCCTCCGAGCAGCGCCAGGTCGGCACGTTTTCCAGGAGCGCCTTGCGGCCGGTATAGAACTCGACGATCTCCGGCATGTAGGAATAGATCGCCTTGTCGTCGGCGATGCCGGTGCCCGGCGCGTTGGCGATCGTAATATTGCCGGCCCGGTAGACATCCATGATGCCGGCGACGCCGAGCGCAGAATCGGGGCGGAAGGTGAGCGGATCCAGGAACGAGTCGTCGACGCGGCGGTAGAGCACGTCGATGCGCTTGTAGCCTTCGGTCGTACGCATGGCGACATGGCCGTCGACGACCCGCAGGTCAGTACCCTCGACCAGCTCGACGCCCATCTGGTCGGCCAGGAAGGCGTGCTCGAAATAGGCCGAGTTGTAGCTGCCCGGCGTCAGCACCGCGATCGTCGGATTAGGGCCTACCCCCTGCGGCCTCGTGGCGGCGAGCGACTGGCGCAGCAGCTGCGGGTAGTTCTCGACGGGCCTGACCTTCACCTGCTGGAACAGCTCAGGGAAGAGCTGCATCATCGTCTCGCGGTTCTCCAGCATGTAGGAGACGCCCGACGGCGTGCGGGCGTTGTCTTCCAGCACGTAGAACTGGTCTTCGCCTGTACGCACGATGTCCACGCCGATGATGTGCGTATAGACGCCGGCCGGCGGCTTCACCCCGATCATCTCCGGCAGGAAGGCCTCGTTACCAGCGATCAGCT
>DAIMJJ010000265.1:0-4788 GCA_036722275.1 Rhizobium sp.
AAATCAGCATCTTAGCGATAGCTAAGTGCTAGATTTTTCAGGTGAGGGGGCGAACAGCGGCAACTATCAGAATTGTGTTGAATTCGTTGCCGACGCCACGACGCCATCGCTTGACACCATTCGCCGTCAAACCCCGAGCGTCCCCCTCACCAACAAAATCTGCGACTTAGCCCCGCTAAGACCGCGACTTTGTATCCTCTCCCACAAGGGTAGAGGAGCCCGCTCACCCTTTCGGCAGCGCATTATCGAGGAAGAACCACTGGTCCAGGTGCTCGCGGATCACCGGTTCGATCGCATCGTTGAGAAGCTGGATATCGTCGAGCAGGCGCTCGCCGGACTTTTCCTCCGGCGGCAGGGTGATCGGCGGCAGGGCATAGGCCTCGAAGCGGAAGCCATCGGTGCGCAGATTGTACCAGGGGCAGAGCGTCGCCCCGGTCATGCGGGCGAGCCGGATGGTCATCGCCAGATTGCCTTCGAGATGCGGCTTGCGGCCGAACAAAGGGCCTCGGATCTTGCCGCTGACGCCTTCGTCGCAGAAGGCCGAGACGATGCCGCCCTTCTTCAGCACGCGCACGGCGGGCCGGATTCCTTCAAGGCCCGGCGGCAGGAAGTTCAGCCAGTTCTTGCTTCGGACGCGGTCGGCGATCCAGGCCTTGGCCCGTCCCGGCGGGGGCGTGTAGTTGATGTAGGGTACGAGCCCGACACGGTGCAGGATGATCGGCCCGATCTCCCAATTGCCGAGATGCATGCCGACGAAGATCACCGGACCGCGCTTGGCGGCGTCAATCACCCATTCGATATTGTGAATGCCGATCCGTTCGGGATGCCGGTTCAGGCGGCTAATCACCGAGAACTCGGTCATCAGCCGTCCCTGGGTGCGGCAATTCTCGAGGAAAAGCGCGTCCTGCTCGGCGGTGCTCAGGTGAGGGCACAGCTGGGCGATATTGGCCCGTGCCCGTTTTTCCGCCACCTTGTGGTAACGCGGGATGGCGAAGACGCCGAGCCTTGCGCCGAAGCGCGAACAGGCGTCCATCGGCAGAATCTTCAGGCCGAAATGGCCGATCAGATGCAGCCCGTTCCAGAAATTGTCGTTGATCCAGTAGCGGACGAATGCCTTGCGCTTGTCTCCGCCGGCCATGAAATCACGAAGCCCCGGGGCTTCCGGCGGGCGAAAGCGCCAGGCCTTTCGCTTGACGACGCCGGTCTTGGTGGGGGGCTTTTCCGCGGTCATCGTTCTTACGCCTCCCGTCGGTGGAGCGTCACCGGAAGTCCGCCCTTCGGCCTGAGCGTCAGGCGGCACAGCGGCTCCACCTTGTGGCCGTCGCTCAGTCTCAGACTGAACTTCTGTGCCAGAATGGCAAGGCAGAGGACGGCCTCTGTCTCGCCGAAATGCTGGCCGGGACACACGCGCGGACCGCTGGCAAAGGGAATGAAGCTGTAGGGCTTCGGCCGGCTGTCGCCGAGGAAGCGCTCCGGCTTGAAATGATGCGGCTTCTTGAAAAGACTCGGCGTCCGGTGCAGCAGCCAAGGCACGACCAGAACCAGCGAAGCCGGCTCGACGTCGACATCGCCGATCCTGTCCCTCTCCTTGGTCTGGCGCGCCAGAATCGGCACCGGCGGATAGAGCCTCAGCGTCTCGTTGATGACGGCGCGGCACCATTCCAGCTGCGGCACGTCGTCGATTGTCGGTACACGGTCGCCGCAGACACGGGCGATCTCGTCATGCACCTGCTTTTCCACCCACGTCGCCTGCGATAGCAGGTACCAGGCCCAGGTGAGCGTGGCCGCAGTGGTTTCATGCCCGGCCATGAAGATGGTGGCTGCCTCGTTGCGCAGTGCCACCAGGTCGAGGTTGAGTTCGGGATTCCGCTGCTGGCGCCGGATCAGCAGGTCCACCATCGAGCTGTGGTCGCCGCGACCGGCGAGGTGGTCCTCGACGACCTTGTCGATGAGAGCGTGGATGCGTTTGACCGATCGCCTGAGCGACGGCGTGCGCAGCACCGGCAGCCCCTCATCGAAACCGATGAAATAGCCGAGGTTCACCGAATCGATCAGCGACTGATAGCTCGAAAAACTGTCGGTGATCGCATCGGCACTTTCGCGGCCGAGCTGGTTGCCGAAGACGCTACGGGAGATGATCTCGGCGGTCAGCCCTGCCATCTCGTGCAACACGTTGATCTCGGTGCCGTCCGGCATCGAACTCCAGCGCTGGACCATCTCGCTTGCCGTCTTCTCCATCACCGGACCGAAGGCGGGAACACGGTTGCGATGGACGATGTCATTGACGAGCGAGCGGCGCTGTTTCCAGGTTTCGCCGTCCGAGATGAACAGGCCGTCGCCGAGCAGATACTCCAGCGCGCGCCGCATCTGCGGGCTCTTGCGCTCGAAATTCTCGTGGCGGTTGACGAAGACATAGCGGATGAGATCGGGCGAGTTTACCAGGACAAGCTGACGCCCGAGGATGCGGATTGAGCTCACCTTCTCCTTGAAGTCGCCGACCCGCCAGATGGACAGAAAGTCGGTTCGGGCCTGCAGGAGAAGGTTGAGCGGCCGGTTCGGCGGACCGACATAATAGTCGGCATGGGCCGGCTCGAACTCACGTCCTTGGAGCTTTTCGGAGATTGTGACGGGGCGCTGCAGCCATCCGAGCATGGTGTTCCATTCGCAAGAGAGAACCGGTGGTGGAGAACTGAACCCTAGGCTTAGCGGAAGTCCTGCCCCGGTCAATCCTCTTGCGGCATTATGACCTCGCTCCCGACGGCTGCTGGCCGGGAGCGAGGATCGGTGACGGTCGGCCTCGACCTTATTCTTCGTTCGCCGTGACCGAGACGCCCAGCAGTTCCGGCACGGTTTCCGGTGCGCCCATCGCGGCGCCCATGATCATCGGGAAGGGCACTTCCTTCTCCGGCTCCGCCGTGATGGTGATGTTCTTCGGATCGTCGATGAAGGCGTTGACCGCTTCGGATACCTGGTTCTGCAGCGCGCCGAGCTTGGCCTGGGCAAGCAGAATCGGCATCATGCCCTTGACCATCTCCGCCATCTGTTTGCCGTCGGCCCCCTGCTGCTTGCCGGCAAAGTCGAGGCCGCGCTGGGTGATGCCGGCGTCCTCGAAGCTGATCTGCGCGCTCTGGAAGGACATCTGCTGCATCAGCCCGAACATGGCGATACCGGCGGCCTGCTGGGCCTGCTCGTTGTTCGGATCGGCCTGCATGGTGCGGGCGGTTTCCTGCAGCTGCTTGACCAGTTCCATGGTGTAGCCGGACAGGGCGAAGGACAGCGACAGGCTGCCGATTTCGGCGAAGTCGAAAGTGTAGTCCTCGAGATTGACCGCCCCGGTTCCCGGCTCCCAGCTGCCGCTCATGGTGATTTCACCCTTGATGGTCTGCAGGCCGAGACCGTCGATAGTCTCCTTGCTCTTGGCATCGTCGATGGCGGAGAGGTCGGCGGAGATGCCGCTGACATTCGCCTCGAAGGTCATGGAGCTTTCGTCCTCCGCGAGCGCGACCGAGCCGCTGGCTTCCTCAATGGCGAAGATCTGCTTGCCGTCTTTCGTCACGGTGACCGGGCCGCTATGGGCTTCCTCGTACATCATCATCGAATTGAGATCGTTGCCGGTGGTGCTGCCCGGCACGCGCACGCCGGCGAGATAGAGATCCTTGACCGAAAAAGAGGTCTTCTCTTCAGTGACGTTCACTTCCGGGAATTCGATGCGGTCGATGTGATAGGCGCCGCCTTCCTCCTCGGTGACGTCCTGGAGCGTCAGATCGCCCAACATGATGGACTTTTCCTGCGGGCCGGTGGCGGTAAAGGTCGTGCCCTTGAGCACGACGTCATTGCCGTTCACCTCGATTGCTTCCGCCTTGAGAACGCCGCTGCCGGCAGCATAGGCGGTGTTGATCTTGGTGAGCAGGTCGTTGCCGTCGATGGCGGCGAAGGCCGGTCCGGACAGGACAATGAGGGCGGCGCCGGCCATCAGAAGTCTGGTGGTGCAGGAATAGGTCATCAATCGGTCCTTTCGGAGAGGGGGGGATCGCCACGAAATGTAGGTGAACCTTTTATAGGGGCGCCGTTGGAAACTCCACCGCTTTCATTGGGAGGATGCGCGCCGCGCGCACCGGCCGTGAGGTGCATCACACCCCCCCATAATCCACAGCCGGAATGCCGGGATTCCTTGCTGTTTACGGTGTTATCGTCTAGTTGAGAGCCATGGGGAAAAGTCTTATTCCGCCCGATGACGGCGGCGACCACATTCAACCGATCGATCTGAAGGCGGCGCTCGAAGAGCGCTATCTCGCCTATGCCTTGTCGACGATCATGCATCGCGCCCTGCCGGATGTCCGCGACGGCCTGAAACCGGTGCATCGCCGCATCATCCATGCGATGAGCGAGATGGGGATCCGGCCCAATTCGGCGTTCAAAAAGTGCGCCCGTATCGTCGGTGACGTCATCGGTAAGTACCACCCGCACGGCGACCAGTCGGTCTATGACGCGCTGGTGCGTCTGGCGCAGGATTTCTCCCAGCGTTATCCGGTCGTCGACGGGCAGGGGAACTTCGGCAATATCGACGGCGACAGTGCGGCCGCCTATCGTTACACCGAAGCGCGCATGACCGATGTCGCGGCGCTTCTGCTGGAAGGCATCGATCAGGACGCCGTTGATTTTCGCCCGACCTATAACGAGGAAGACGACGAGCCGGTGGTCCTGCCGGGCGCCTTCCCGAACCTTCTGGCCAACGGCGCCTCCGGCATTGCCGTCGGCATGGCGACGTCGATCCCGCCGCACAATGCC
>DAIMJJ010000266.1:0-4734 GCA_036722275.1 Rhizobium sp.
AAGGCCGGCCGCCATGGTCGCACCGCCGATGCCGGAGCCGATGATGACGATGTCGGGCGTTTCGGTCATGGGACGCTCAAGCAATCCGGCTCTGCGTCTTCGGATCGAAGAAGACCGCCTTGTCGAGGTTGAAGGCGAGCCGCGCATTCTGGCCAGCGACGATCGGCGAATCGGCTCGCAGGCGCGCAACGACCTCCTTGCCGCCCAGCTTGGTGACGGCGAAGGTATCGGAACCGGCGGGCTCCACGACCTCGATCAGGCATTCGCCCTCGACCAGGGTGCGGGCATTGCGGTCGGATCCGTCAGGGTCGGTCAGCGCTTCGGGACGAATGCCGAAGACGACCTCGCGTCCAGCATGGGCCGCCAGGGCTGCCTTATCTGACGCGAGCGGCAGCAGAAGCGGAGCTGTACCCGGCCGCTCGAGCGAGATGGCCGGCCCGCTCGCACCAGGTTCCACCCGAGCCGTCAGGAGGTTCATCGCCGGCGAGCCCATGAAGTCGGCGACGAACATGTTGGCGGGGTTGTTGTAGATCTCCGCCGGGGAGCCGAACTGCTGCAGCACACCGTCCTTCAGAACAGC
The DNA here is from genome assembly GCA_036722275.1 of Rhizobium sp. Taxonomy (GTDB): domain Bacteria; phylum Pseudomonadota; class Alphaproteobacteria; order Rhizobiales; family Rhizobiaceae; genus Allorhizobium. The sequence goes on from DAIMJJ010000266.1 coordinate 581, forward strand.
GATCTTGGTGGCGAGCGTCATCGCCTCAATCTGGTCGTGGGTGACGTAGACGATTGTGGTCTTCATGCGGTTGTGGAGCCGCTTGATCTCGGTGCGCATATCGACCCTGAGCTTGGCGTCGAGGTTGGAAAGCGGCTCGTCGAACAGGAAGACCTGCGGGTTGCGCACCAGCGCCCTACCCATCGCGACACGCTGGCGCTGGCCGCCGGACAGCTGGCTCGGCTTGCGATCGAGCAGATGACCGATCTGCAGCATCTCGGCGACACCGGCGATCGCCCGGTCACGTTCATCCTTCGGCACGCCGCGGATTTCCATGCCGAAGGCGATGTTCCCGGCCACCGTCATGTTCGGATAGAGCGCATAGGACTGGAACACCATGGCGATGTCGCGCTTGGATGGCGGCAGGCCGGCGACGTTTCGGCCATTGATGGAGATTTCACCGGACGTGATCGGCTCCAGCCCGGCAATCGTGTTGAGCAGGGTCGACTTGCCGCAACCGGACGGCCCGACCAGCACGAGGAAGCCGCCCTCCTCGATCTCGAGATTGATGTCCTTCAGGATTTCGAGCGCGCCATAGGACTTGCGAAGATGGGAGATCTTGAGAAACGACATGGGCCTTATCCTTTCACGGCGCCGGACATCAGGCCGCGCACGAAGTATCGCCCGGAGACGACATAGACGATGAGGGTGGGCAGGGCGGCGAGGATCGCGCCGGCGAAATGGACGTTGTATTCCTTGACCCCGGTCGAGGAGGACACGAGGTTGTTGAGCGCAACCGTCATCGGCGTCGAGGAGGCTCCGGAGAACGAGGCGCCGAACAGGAAGTCGTTCCAGATATTGGTGAACTGCCAGATGACGGAGACGACGATGATCGGGCCGGAAGACGGCAGCAGGATGCGGTAGAAGATCTGGAAGAAGCTCGCACCGTCGATCTGGGCCGCCCTCACCAGTTCGGTGGGGAAGTTCTCATAGTAGTTGCGGAAATAGAGCGTCGTGAAGCCCAGCCCGTAGACCACGTGCACCAGGATCAGGCCCCAGATCGAGCCGGCCAGTCCCAGCAAGCCCAGAATGCGCGCCATCGGGATCAGCACGATCTGGAAGGGAATAAAGCAGGACAAGAGCAGCAGGCCGAAGAAGACGTTGGAGCCCGGAAAGCGCCACTTCGTCAGCACATAACCGTTGAGCGCACCGATGATGGTGGAGATTGCTACCGCCGGTACGACCATCAGGATCGAATTGATGAAGAAGGGTTTGAGGCCGGTCGGCTGAACGCCGATCTGCGCGGTCGACCAGGCCGAGAGCCAGGGCTCGATCGTCCAGACCTTCGGCAGGTTCAGCATGCCGCCCTGGCGGATTTCGTCCAGGGGCTTCAGCGAATTCACCACCATCACGTAGAGCGGCAGCAGATAGTAGACGGCAAAGAGGATCAGCGCCGTGTAGATCAGCGTCCGCGTCAGGCGGCCGTGCGAGATGACATTGTCGGGGCTCGGCGCGCTCATCAGCGTTTTCCTCCGCGAATTTCGGAATAGAGGTAAGGCACGATGATCGAGAAGATCATGATCAGCATGATGATCGCCGAGGATGCGCCGATGCCCATCTGGTTGCGGGTGAAGGTGTAGGAATACATGAAGGTGGCCGGCACCTCGGTCGCCTGCCCCGGCCCGCCGCCCGTCAGCGCCACGACGAGGTCGTAGGCCTTGATGGCGAGGTGGGCGAGCACGACGAAGGCGGATAGGAAGACCGGGCGCATCAGCGGGATGATGATGCGGCGATAGACGGTGGCGGTGGAGGCGCCGTCGATCTGCGCGGCCTTGATGATCTCATTGTCGACGCCCCGCAGGCCGGCGAGGAACATCGCCATGACGAAGCCGGACGACTGCCAGACGGCGGCGATCACCACGCAGTAGATGGCGTAGTTGCGATCCTTGATCCAGTCGAAGGCAAAGCTCTCCCAGCCCCAGAGATGCATGGTGTTCTCGAGCCCGATGCCGGGATCGAGGAACCATTTCCAAGCCGTTCCGGTGACGATGAAGGACAGCGCCATCGGATAGAGATAGATCGGCCGGAGCAGGCCCTCGGCCCGGATCTTCTGGTCGAGCAGGATGGCGAGCCCCAGGCCCAGCACCGAGCAGATAACGATGTAGAGCGAGGCGAAAATGCCGAGATTGGTCAGCGCCCGCCACCAGTGCGGCAGCGCCCAAAGCTTCTCATAGTTGGCGAGGCCGACAAAATTATAGGACGGCAGCATCTTGCTGTCCGTCATCGACAGGAAGCCCGTATAGGCGATGAAGCCGTAGACGAAGACGAGCACGATGAGGAAACTGGGGGCCAGCACGAGCTTCGGCAAAAGCTCCTGCAGCCGGCTGCGGCTGTCCATGGTCGTTACCACCGTTGACTTTTTGGGTTGTGAATTGTGGGGGCTTGCCCCTCACCCTAACCCTCTCCCCGCAAGCGGGGAGAGGGGACGGAGACGCTGCGGCATTGGTCCTTCTCCCCGTTTACGGGGAGAAGGTGCCGGCAGGCGGATGAGGGACAACGCACCTCCCCCGCTCCTGGACCTTACTTTGCGCCCTCGACAGCGGCTGCGAGTTCCTCGACGGCTTCGTCGGAGTTCAGTTCGCCGTTAAACGCGCGGGTAACGACGTCATAGATGGCGTTCTTCACCGAGGCCGGGTTGGCGTGGCCATGGGCCATGGAGCCGAACAGCGAGCCGTTGGTGTTGGCTTCCGCCAGGTCCTTGATCGCCTTCTTGCCGCAATCGTCGAAGGCTTCGTCCGAGACGTCGGTGCGGGCCGGTGCCGAACCCTTGACCACGTTGAAGGCCGACTGGAAGGCCGGGCTTTCGATGGCCGACGCCATCTGCAGCTGGGCCGGAACCTTGTCCTCGGAAACCTTGAACATCGCGAACTGGTCGGAGTTGAAGGTGACCGAGCCCTGCGTTCCGGGGAAGCGCATGCAGACGAAATCGGTACCCGGCTTCTTGCCGGCCTTGATGAACTCGCCCTTGGCCCAGTCGCCCATGAACTGCACGCCGGCCTTGCCTTCGATGACCATGGCGGAGGCGAGGTTCCAGTCGCGGCCGGAGAAGTTATCGTCGACATAGGTGCGCAGCTTGGCGAGACGCTCGAAGGCTTCCTTCATCTTGTCGCCGGAGAGTGCCGCCGGATCGAGATCGATGAAGGCCTGCTTGTAGAAGTCGTTACCAAGCGACAACACGACGGCGTCGAAGATCGTCGCATCCTGCCAAGGCTGGCCACCATGGGCGACCGGCGTGATGCCCTGTTCCTTGAACTTGTCGAGCAGGGCGACGAGTTCGTCCCAGTTCGCCGGCTCCTTGCCGCCGGCCTTGTCGAGCGCCGCCTTGTTGATCCAGACCCAGTTGGTCGAGTGGACATTGACCGGCGCGGCGATCCAGTGGCCGTCATACTTGGAGAACTGCTGCAACGCGGTCGGGATGACCTTGTCCCAGCCTTCCTTGGCAGCGACGTCATCGAGATTGCCGAGCGCGCCTTCCTTGGCCCAGTCGAGAATGTCGAAGCCGAGCATCTGAACCGCCGTTGGGGCGTTGCCCGCGGTGACGCGGGCCCGCAGGACCGTCATGGCTTCCGTCCCGCCGCCACCGGCGACCGGCATGTCGGTCCAGGAAATGCCCTTGCCTTCGAGGTCCTTCTTGAGGACGTCGAGTGCGGCCGCTTCACCGCCGGACGTCCACCAGTGCAGGACCTCGACGTTTTCGGCGGCGCGGGCGATGCCGGCGGCCATGGTGGCGATCAGGGCAGCTGCTGTCGTTGTAGTCAGGAACTTGCGCATCGTTTTCCTCCCGTTTGCAAGTCGTTCCGGCGGAACTCCTCCCCGCCGTTTGGGTGGACCGGCCGCGGTCGCGTCAGGTCCGGCATTTCAAGCGGTCTCCCACCGCTCGGGGTATTTAAGATGTCATAAATTGACCAAGGTCAAGAACACCGAAACACATTATTAAATCGATTGAACACTATGTATTCCGGGCCTTATTCAGCGCGGCATCCACCAGCCGGTGCGCGCGCCGATATGCATGTTGAGCGTCTTGGTTTCGGTATAATCCTCCACCGCATGGCGGCCGAGTTCGCGCCCGAGGCCGGACTGGCGATAGCCGCCGAAGGGCAGTTCCGAGGCGCCAT
>DAIMJJ010000267.1:0-4706 GCA_036722275.1 Rhizobium sp.
CGATCGGATAGTGGATGAAGATTTCCCGGCCCCGTGCAACCACCTCCTCGCCATCGGGCGCCACCAGACCGGCGAGGGCCTCGTCGGGCACGGCGTCGCGAAAAAAGTTGACCAGCACCCGACTGGCCGGCATGGCGGGGAACGGATTGGCGTCGAGGATATCGAAAAGCTCCGCCGGCGTGCGCAGAAAGACACCGGGCGGCCTGCCGAGCCGGTCGCCGAGCGCCGCATCGAGCCGGGCTGCGATCGCCATCGGCTCGCCCTCTTCGCGGAAGATCAGGTTTCCCGACTGGATGTAGGTGGAGACGTCGGCAAAGCCGAGACCTTCGGCCAGCGCCTTCAGATCGGCCATCGGCAGCTTGCCGGTGCCGCCGACATTGATGGCACGGAGGAGAGCGACGAAGACGGGCATGGCGGACTTTCCTGTTGGTGCGACAGGCAAGCAGATGAGGCTGCACGCACGCAGAGACATTGCAGGAGTTGCGGACCCCACCGGCTCGGTTGACCGCAACGACACACAATCATAGCCTGCTCGAAAAGATCCAGACAACTTCTCCTGGCCAGGAACGACGGGAAGAACCGGTGCCTCTTTACCCAGGTGCAGACGTGCTCGTCAGAAACAATCTCCTGCTCATTTCGGCGGGTGAGAGAGCGCCGCTGCGCGCAATCGGCCGGTTTACCGATCGGCAATTCGAGGACGTCAATTTCGCGCGGATAGAAATGGGATTTCATCCACTTGAGCTCAACGAGATCGTCTTTATCGGGCGTCATCTCTATACCAGCCGATCCCGCGATGGTTATAGCGTCGATGAAATGATCCATCAGATCATCAGTGCGCTCGACGAAGTTTCGATTGCAGTCGTTACCCCGAAGATGTCCTGCCTCCGAAACCGGCGCGGCAGGCAAGACAGATGGGGAAACATTGTCTTCGACACCGCCGTCTTCGAAATGACCGCAAGAAAACCAAGAGCGGAACTGTTTTCGGTGATCCCAAAGGGCGACACCAACCAATTTCAAAGAAAAAGCCCGCCATAGGCGGGCTCCATCGAGTGATCCTGGGTAACCAATACTCCAGCGCCCTCACTCTTTATCCAATATCGGGTCAAAGGCTCCTTTTGTCAAGGATTCCGTAGACCGGAGCCTCCTCGCACCTCACATCTTCCCCGCCACCTTGATCGCGAAGGCATATTCAAACGCGATCTCTTCCAGGCGCTGGAAGCGGCCGGACTTGCCGCCGTGGCCGGCGGACATGTTGGTCTTCAGCAGGAAGGGGCCGGCGTCCGGTGCCTTTTCGCGCAGTCTCGCGATCCCCTTGGCCGGCTCCCAGTAGGTGACGCGCGGGTCGGTGAGGCCGGAGAGCGCGAGGATCGGCGGATAGGGTTTTGTCCCGACATTGTCGTAAGGGGAGTAGGCGGCGATCCAGCGGTATTCCTCTTCGGATTCGATCGGATTGCCCCATTCGCCCCATTCCGGCGGGGTGAGCGGCAGGGTGTCGTCGAGCATGGTGTTCAACACATCGACGAAGGGCACGGCGGCGATGATGCCGGCGAATTTCTCCGGCGCCATGTTGGCGATCGCGCCCATCAGCATGCCACCGGCGGAACCGCCCTCGGCGATGATGTTTTCGTAAGCCGTGAAGCGCTCCTTCACCAGATGATCGGCGGCGGCGATGAAGTCCTTGAAGGTGTTTTCCTTCTTCTCCATCTTGCCGTCCTCATACCAGGCATAGCCCTTGTCCTTGCCGCCACGGATATGGGCAACCGCATAGACGAAGCCGCGATCGGCGAGCGACAGCGCATTGGTCGAGAAACCGGCGGGGATGGTGATGCCATAGGCGCCGTAGCCATAGAGCAGGCAGGGGGCCGAGCCGTCGAGGGCGGTATCCTTGCGATACAGCAGCGTCACCGGCACCTCGATGCCGTCATGGGACGGCGCCAGCACGCGGCGGGTGACGTAGTCATCCGGATTGTGGCCCGACGGCATTTCCTGGGTCTTCAACAGCACGCGCTCGCGGGTCGCCATATTGTAGTCGAAGAGCTGGCTTGGCGTCGTCATCGATGAATAGGAGAAGCGGATGACGTCGGTATCGTATTCGGCGGCCCCTTGCAGGCCCAGCGAATAGGCTTCCTCGGCAAAGGCGATGGCGTGTTCCTCGCCCGTCTTGCGGTCGCGGATCATGATTTCCGGCAGGCCGTTGCGGCGCTGCAGCCAGACGAGATGACGGGCAAAGGCCATGTGGTTGAGGATCAGGAGACCCGGTGTGTGGGGTACCACTTCCTTCCAGTTCTCCTTGCCCGGTGCTGAAACCGGCGCCTCGACGATCTTGAAGTCCTTGGCGTCGCCGTCATTGGTGAGGATGTAGAAGACGTCGCCGCCTTCGGTCAGCGAATATTCGACGCCCTCCTCGCGCTCGGCGACCAGCATCGGCTCGGCCGTCAGGTCCTTGGTCGACAGGATGCGGTACTCCGAGGTCTCGTGGTCGTGGATGTCGAGATAGATGAAGTCGTCGAGCAAGGACCCGCCGACACCCATGAAGAAGCCGGGATCCTTTTCCTCGTAGACCAGCCGGTCGGCCGATTGCGGCTGGCCGACAATGTGGTGGAAGACTTTTGACGGGCGATGGTTCTCGTCCTGCAACGTGTAGAAGAAGCTCTTGCCGTCCGGCGCCCAGGCGCCGCCGCCGCCGGTATTCTCGATGACGTCGGCGAGATCCTCGCCGGTTTCGAGATTGCGGATGCGCAGCGTGAAATATTCCGAGCCCTTGTCGTCATAGCCCCAGAGGCCGAAGGCGTGGTCGCTGGTGTGATCGAGGCCGGCGAGACGGAAATAGTCCTTCCCCGTCGCTTCCTTGTCGCCGTCGAGCAGAAGCTTGCGGTTCGCCTCGTCCTTGTGATCGGCGTCGCGCGGGATGCGGAAGTAGCGCGGCTGCTCGCCGCCGGTGACGAAGGCCGTGCCGTAGGCGTAAGGTCCGTCCTTAATCGGGATGGACGAGTCGTCCTCCTTGATGCGACCCTTCATCTCGGCGAAGAGCGTCTTCTGCAGCTCCTTCGTGTCGGCCATGGCCGCATCCATATAGGCGTTTTCCGCCTCCAGATGGCTGCGCAGCCCGGCATCGAGTAGGCTCGGGTCCTTGAACATGGCCTGCCAGTTTTCGGCCCGCATCCAGGCATAGTCGTCGGTGCGGGTGATCCCGTGACGGGTGTCGGAAACCGGTTTCTTCTCGGCGACGGGGGGCTTCGGCAGATGGGAAAAGACGGACAAGGGAAGGCCTTCCTTCTTCGAGGAAATCATCAAACGATCCACCGAGAGATAGAGAGGCAGGCGCATCCGATCAAGCCGCAATCGCGGCTCGACGATCAGCGATAGACGCGCAGGTAGTGGCTCTCGAAATAGCGCTTCAGCCAGTGGAAGACCTTCATTTTCGGACCGAGGAAGCCGCGTTTCTCGCTGCGGTAGACCAGCATGGCGGTGTCGAGCATGTCGACGATGCAGATCAGTTCCGGCTTGAAGTCGACCGTCGGCGCCCCGCCCTTCAGCACGGCGGCGATGTTTTCCGCCGCGGCCTTGGCCTGCAGGTCGGCCTGATGCGCCTGCTTCGGCAGCCAGTCAGGACCGGGGAAAGAGCCGCTGTCGCCGACCACCCAGACGCCCGGACGGTCCTTGACCCGGCACTTCTCGTCGGCCGCGATCATGCCGCCGGGGGAGAGCGGCAGATCCGCCTCGGCGAGCCAGGCAGGGCCGGTCAGCCCCGGCATGAAGAGGATGAGATCGGCGGCAAACTCTCCGCCTTCGGTCACCACCTTGTCGGCCTCGAAGCGCACCATCTTGTGGCCGAGCTTCGTCTCGATGCCGCGCCGCGCCATTTCCTTCAACAGGCCGTCGACCGCCTTGTCGCCCAGCCGCTGGCCGGGCCGGGTCGAGGGATTGAAGAAGATCAGCTTGAAGCGCTCCCGCCGTCCCTGGCGGCGCAGCAGGCTGTCGATGATGAAGAGGAATTCAAACATCGGCCCGCCGCGCACGGCACCCGGCTCGTTGGGATTGGCGCCGAAGCCGACGGCGATCGTGCCGGCCGTCATGGCCTCGAGCCGACGAGCGATCTCCTCGCCGACGGCGATGCCCTCGCAGGGGATCAGCGCATGCTCGATGCCCGGCAGCTTGCGGATGAAGCGGCCGCCGGTGGCGATCACCAGCTGGTCGTTGGCAAACTCGCCGGCATCGGTCTTGACCAGCCGCCCATCGGCGGCAAGCCCCGTGACCGACGCCTTGACGTGGCGCACGCGATGCTCGGTAAAGAAATTGGCAAGCGGGATCTTGAGCGCGGATCCCTTGCGCAGGCCGGCCGGCAGCCAGATCGAGCTCGGCAGGTAATGCAAGTCGTCGCGCGGCGAGATCACCGTGATTTCACCCTCGACGCCATTGCGGCGCAGTTCCCGAATGGTGGTAAGCGCCCCGAATCCGGAGCCGAGAACGGTGATATTGGCCACAGAGACCTCCAGCAAAAGAAACGTTTCTTCATATATATGAAGATTTGTCTTTATTGCAAAGGGGCGCTTCGCCGCAGGTGTCGCTGGCAGCGAGGTGGCGGCTCATCTTCTCCCGTCGGGGAGAGAGCTGCCGGCGCCGAGAGTGGGGGCCACCCCCTTCTGTCACGTCGTGACATCTCCCCCTCAAGGGGGGAGATCGGACCGCGCGGTGATCGTCCCTTC
>DAIMJJ010000268.1:0-4695 GCA_036722275.1 Rhizobium sp.
CCGGTTCCGGCGCATCGGTGAAGTGGAGGCCCACGGCGTTGGCACCCACGACATGACGGTGAGCGACGATGGCCGCTTTCTCATCATCGCCAATGGCGGGATCGAGACCCATCCGGACTTCGGCCGCACGAAGCTCAATCTCGACCACATGGAGCCGTCGCTGGTGATTGCCGATGCGGCGACCGGAGTCCTGGTTGAGAAGCATTCGATGCCGAGGGAACTCCGCCGGCTCTCCACCCGCCATCTCGACATCGCGGCCGATGGCCGCATCTGGTTTGCGGCGCAATACGAGGGAGCACGCACGGACCGGCCGCCGCTCGTCGGCCATTTCGCGCCGGGCGAGGACCTGACCTTCGTCGCGCTGCCGGACGAAGTGACCGAAGGGCTTGCCAACTATGTCGGCGCGATTGCCGTCAACCGGCGCGACGGCCTCGTCGGCGTCACCTCGCCCAAGGGTGGAATGGCCGTCACGCTCGACGCGCGAAGCGGCAAGGTGGTCGATCTCAGACGCGTAACCGATGCGGCCGGCATCGCGGCGGCGCCCTTAGGCTTTGCCGTGTCCTCCTATGACGGCCGCTTTGCCGATACCCGAAGCTCTGTCGCCTGGGACCAGCATATCGTGCGGATTTCATAAGGATCCGGGGCTTGGCGCCGCGCGGCGTCGCCCTATGTGTTCCCTTATGCGCAAAGTCCTGACCTATCTCGTCTTCATCGCCGGCGTCGTCGCCCTCGGCGTTCTCTCCGGCCTCTCCAATATGCCGGGAGAATGGTACCAGTCGCTCGACAAGCCGTTCTTCAATCCGCCGTCCTGGCTGTTTGGTCCGGTGTGGACGATCCTCTACGTGCTGATCGGGATTGCCGGCGCACGGGTGTGGCTGAAGGCGCCCGCGTCTGCCGCCATGCAGATCTGGTTCGCGCAGATCGCCCTCAACATGCTGTGGTCGCCGACCTTCTTCGGGCTCCAGGCCCCCGGCCTGGCATTCCTCGTCATCATTGGCCTGCTGGTCACGATTGTCGGTTTCATCTGGCAGGCCGGACCGATCGATCGCGTCGCGCGACTGCTGTTTTTCCCCTATCTCGCCTGGGTCGGCTTCGCCACCTTGCTCAACGCTTCGATTTTCCTGATGAACTAACCATCGCGCTGCGCAATTTCGCCTGCGCGCCGCTTGCCGAACCGCATTGCCCATGCCAATTTCGCAACTGCGAGAGGGGCTTCCATGAGCGAAATCAACAGCGACGCGGTCGGCGAGCGCATCCGGCACAGCTTTGCGCGACAGGGCGCCATGCGCACGCTCGGGGCGGAGCTCACCCGGGTCAGCCAGGGCGTGGTCGAGATCGAAATGCCCTTCGACGAGAAGCTGACCCAGCAGCACGGCATCCTGCATGCCGGCGTGATCTCGGCCGCCCTCGACAGCGCCTGTACCTACAGCGCCTACACCATGATCGATCCGGACGTCTCGCTGCTGACGATCGAGTTCAAGGTCAATCTGCTGTCGCCGGGCAAGGGCGAGCGCTTCCTGTTTCGCGGCGAGATCACCAAGCCGGGCTCGACGATCATTGTTGCCGACGGACGCGCCTATTCCATCGGCGACGGCCCGGCCAAGCTGATCGCCTCCATGACCAGCACGATGATGGCCCTGCGCGGCCGTGAGGGGATTTCCGGATGACATTCGAAATCAAGTCCGTCTCGGGCAAGTCGATCCTGTTCGTCATGGCGGTCGAAGCGGAATATGGCCCCTTCCTGCGCTCGCGCATCGATCCGCTGATGACCGGGGTCGGTCCGGTCGAGGCCGCCGTCGCGCTCACCCGCACCCTGTCGAAGCTGGAGGAGGAAAGCCAACGGCCGGACCTCGTCGTCTCGCTCGGCTCGGCCGGGTCGGCGAAACTCGAGCAGACGGAGATCTACCAGGCTTCGTCCGTCTCCTACCGCGACATGGACGCATCGCCGCTCGGCTTCGAGAAAGGACGCACCCCCTTCCTCGACCTGCCCGCGGCGCTGGAGCTGCCTTTGCGCATTCCCGGCATTCCGACCGCCAGTCTCTCGACCGGCGCCAATATCGTCTCGGGCCCCGCCTATGACGGGATCGACGCCGACATGGTCGACATGGAGACCTTTGCCGTCCTTCGCTCCTGCCAGGCGTTCAACCTGCCGCTGATCGGCCTTCGCGGCATTTCCGACGGCAAGGCGGAGCTCAAGCACGTCGACGACTGGAAGGAATATCTCCACGTGGTCGACCGAAAGCTGGCGCTCACGGTGGATGCGCTGTTCGAGGCGCTCGAGGACGGGGTATTCTGGTTCTAGCCGCGAAAGCGCCGGTTTTGCGGACAATCGGCACAATTCTCCGATTGAAAGAATCCGCGCTTTTCATTAAAGCCTCGCCATGACCCATACAGCACATCCCGACAGTGTCCTCATCATCGATTTCGGCAGCCAGGTAACGCAGCTGATCGCACGCCGCGTGCGCGAAGCCGGCGTCTATTGCGAGATCGTTCCCTTCCAGTCCGCGGAAGAAGGCTTCAACCGGCTGAAGCCCAAGGCGATCATCCTGTCGGGCAGCCCCGCCTCGACGCTGGACGAGGGCAGCCCCCGCGCACCGCAGGTCATCTTCGACAGCGGCCTGCCGATCTTCGGCATCTGCTACGGCCAGCAGACGATGTGCATGCAGCTTGGCGGCAAGGTCGAAAGCGGCCATCACCGCGAATTCGGCCGCGCCTTCCTGGAGATCGACAAGGAATGCGCGCTGTTCGAGGGCCTGTGGTCGGCCGGTTCGCGTCATCAGGTGTGGATGAGCCATGGCGACCGCGTCACCGCGATCCCGCCCGGCTTCGAGGTCGTCGCCACCTCGGCCAATGCTCCCTTCGCCTTCATCGCCGATGAAAAGCGCAAGTACTATGCCGTCCAGTTCCACCCGGAAGTGGTGCACACCCCGGATGGGGCCAAGCTGATCGGCAATTTCATCCACAAGATCGCCGGCCTCAAGGGCGACTGGACCATGTCGGCCTATCGCGCCAAGGCAGTGCAGCAGATCCGTGAACAGGTCGGCGACAAGCGCGTCATCTGCGCCCTTTCGGGCGGCGTCGATAGCTCGGTTGCCGCGCTCCTCATCCACGAGGCCGTCGGGGATCAGCTGACCTGCATCCTCGTCGACCACGGCCTGATGCGCAAGAACGAGGCGGCGGACGTCGTCGCCATGTTCAAGGAACATTACAACCTGCACCTTATCCATGTAGACGCGGTCGACAAGTTCGTCGGCGAGCTGGAAGGTGTCAGCGACCCGGAAACCAAGCGCAAGATTATCGGTCGCCTGTTCATCGAGACCTTCGAGGAAGAGGCCAAGAAGCTTGGCGGCGCGGATTTCCTCGGCCAGGGCACGCTCTATCCGGACGTCATCGAAAGCGTTTCCTTCACCGGCGGCCCGTCGGTGACCATCAAGTCGCACCACAATGTCGGCGGCCTGCCCGAACGCATGAACATGCAGCTGGTCGAGCCGCTGCGCGAACTGTTCAAGGACGAGGTTCGCGTGCTTGGCAAGGAACTCGGCCTCCCCGACAGTTTCATCGGTCGCCATCCCTTCCCCGGCCCGGGTTTGGCGATCCGCTGCCCGGGCGGCATCACCCGCGAGAAGCTCGACATCCTGCGCGAAGCCGACGCCATCTATCTCGACGAGATCCGCAAGGCCGGCCTCTACGATGCCATCTGGCAGGCCTTCGCCGTGCTCCTGCCGGTCCAGACCGTTGGCGTCATGGGCGACGGCCGCACCTACGAATTCGTCTGTGCGCTGCGCGCCGTCACGTCCGTCGACGGCATGACTGCCGACTTCTACCACTACGACATGGAATTCCTCGGACGTGCGGCAACCCGCATCATCAACGAGGTGCGCGGCATCAACCGCGTGGTCTATGACGTCACGTCGAAGCCGCCCGGCACGATCGAGTGGGAATAAGCAACCCGTTTGTCTTTCTCCGGCGGGACCGCCCCGGCTCCGCCCATCCCCCCTCGCCTGCGGCTTGAACCGCCTTGGCCGACTTCCCCGAACCTGCAGTCCCGGTCTTCCTTAAGGCTGGCGGGGTGTATGCGCGCGCCGCCGCCGACATCGACCGCGCAGTTTCACGACCGGAACACCTCGGATCTAGCCCTTCCGCCATCATCCTTCGTTTACGTTAGCGGCAGGTCCACAGGCGGCCATCAAGGCAGACAAAGCTCCGTTAATAAATAGGTGATTGGGTGCGGCGATCTCATCAAGGCCTTGTTTTATCCTATTGAAAAGGAATGCCCCATGCCGTCTCGATCCACCAACCGGGACCCTTTCCGCATCGATGACGCCGTCTATCGCAAGATCGTCGCGGAGATAGAGGACGGGATCATCGCGATCGACGCCAATGGCATGATCCTCTACGGCAATCACGCGGTGGAAGTGCTCTTCCAGCAGCCGGCTTCCGGCCTGGTTGGCCAGCCGATCGAGGTGCTTCTGCCGCCGCGCTACCGCCAGATCCATCGGCACCACCTCGCCGGCTTCATGGGAGGCCAGGTCCATACCAAATACATGGGAAGCCGCAGCTCGTTCATCGTCGGCTACCGCGCGGATGGAACCGAGATCAATCTCGGCGCGACCATTCTGCGCACCGAGGGGGCGAACGGTCCGGTGTTCATCGCCGTACTTCGTGACCTGACCGAGCGGCACGGCTACCCGCACG
>DAIMJJ010000269.1:0-4656 GCA_036722275.1 Rhizobium sp.
GCGGGGCCGCGGTCGATTCTTTCTTGCGGTCGCGACCAGAGGATCCGAGCCTTATCCAAGGCTGGTGCGGGGCGTAGCCATCAATTCGCATAGCGCTAATGCAATGAGCGGCTAAACTTGGGAGTGCTCGATTCGAGGCGAGGGCGTACTGGCCCTAGCGGTCGATGCCGCGTGGGAGCGCAGACGCATGCCGGACCTGTCGATCATCATGCCCAGTCACCGTAGCCTCGAAGGCGCCCGTGCGTCGATCGACAGCGCGCTCCGCTATTGCGCAGCGCGAGATGCCGTCCTCATCGTTGCAGACAATTCCGGCGATCCGGCCAAGCGGCTGCATTACGCCGATGGACCGGGGCCGCTGGTTTGGCTCGATACCGGCGATGCGCCGATCTTTGCCAATCTCGTTCTGGCGCTCGATGCGGCGACGACGCCTGTCGTCATGCCGATGGGCGACGACGACGCGATCGAGGTCGTCGAGGGAGAACCACCCTTCGACCTTTCGAGCCTTGCCAGCGACCATGTCGGGGTGTTTCCGCGCAGTCTCGTCTTTTCGGCCCGCCACGGAGTGATGCAGACCAAGAGCTTTGCGGTATCCGCGGAGGATGCCAACGGGCGGATGGAGCAGTACATCGCAGGCTCGAAGGGCAATAACAGCCTCTATTACAGCATGTTCCGGCGCGCGATCTATCAGCCGCTGATGCACGCCTTCGTCGCGCACCATCCGACCCGGGGGCTCTATAGCGACTGGGCCCTGCTGCTCAGCCTCGTCTGCTATGGCAAGATGGCCCATGATCCGAGCACCCAGTTCCGCTACAACATGGAAAACTGGGACAGTGCGGACAAGATCGCGGAGACGCGCGAGCGCCACTTGCGCGAGGCCGGGCTGCCGCCGGAGGCGGTTCGGTTCGAGGCGCTGCTGATGTATCTCGACACCTTCGTGTTCGCGATGCGCTTGGCGAGCCCGGTTCCGAGGGAGGAGCGGCCGAAACTGGGTGCTGCCATCACCCGACGGCTGCTCTGTTCCTTTCTGGCCAAGGTCGCTGCCGAGCCGGAGGGCTATGACGAAACGACGCGGCATCTTGCGGCAATGGCAGGCGAGGAAACGGACAGTTTCACCCGCTTCCAGATCGCGCTGCTGATGGTGGACCGGCTGCAGGCCGGGCTGAAAGACCGCTATCTCGCCTTTGTGCGCGCCCTGATGGCGCCGGCGTGAAGCCGGCGCGGGGCAAGATCAGCCGCGGCGGCGCGAACGGCGACCGCCTTCCTGGGCGCCCGATTCGGTCGCGGTCTTGTTGCGCAAAGGCCCGATCTTTTCGACGATGGTGTCGATCGTCGGGCGCGGGCCGGGCGTATAGCCGTCGAGTGCTGCCCGCATGGCGGCGAGATGGCCGCAGGACGTGCCGCAGCAGCCGCCGATGATCTTCGCGCCCGCATCGCGGGCGAGCTTCGCATATTCTGCCATCAGCGGCGGCGTGCCGGAATAGTGGATCTCGGTGCCGCGGAATTCCGGAATGCCGCAATTGCCCTTGACGATGACGGTGGCGGCCGGGTCGGCGGCGGTCATGTCGAGCAGGCTCGCCAGAATGTCGGAGGCGCCGACACCGCAATTGGCGCCGACGGCGAGCGGACCGGGGCCGATATCCTTGGCCACGCCGTGAATGTCCTTCGGGTCGAGCCCCATCATGGTCTTGCCGGCGGTGTCGAAGGAACCGGTATAGGTGTAGGGCATGCCAACCTTGACGGCGGCTTCGGCGGCGGCACGGATCTCGTCGGGCGAGGACATGGTTTCGATCCAGGCGACGTCGGCGCCGCCGGCTTTGAGACCTTCCATCTGCTCGGCGAAGGCGGCGACCGCCTCGTCATAGGTCATCGCGCCAAGCGGCTGAAGGAGCTCGCCGGTCGGGCCGACCGAGCCGCCGACGATCACCTTGCGCGGCGCCTTGTCGGCGACTGCACGGGCGATCTCGGCGGCCTTCTTGTTCAGCGCAAAAACGCGGTCTTCCGCATGGTGCAGCTTGAGGCGATGGCGCGTGCCGCCAAAGGAATTGGTGAGGATGATGTCGGCGCCGGCGTCGACAAAATCCTGGTGCAGCTTGGTGATCTTTTCCGGCTGGCTCTCGTTCCACAGTTCCGGGGCCTCGCCGGCTTCGAGCCCCATGGCGAAGAGGTTGGTGCCGGTGGCGCCGTCGGCGAGCAGCACGCCCTTTTCGGCCAGGAGTTCGGAAAGCGGATTGGATGCGGTCGCCATGGGTCTCGTCCTCGTGTGAGCGTGTGCCTGAGGATTTAAGGCCTAATGCCCGACGCCGCAACGGACAAACGTCTGCCTCACGGCGAAGACGGTCGGTCATTGCCCT
This sequence comes from Rhizobium sp., assembly GCA_036722275.1. GTDB lineage: Bacteria > Pseudomonadota > Alphaproteobacteria > Rhizobiales > Rhizobiaceae > Allorhizobium. The sequence goes on from DAIMJJ010000269.1 coordinate 2,352, forward strand.
CGGCGCACGCGAGCCCATCGCCGAATTCGGCAGGCGCGCCGGACGGGGAGGGCGGCACCATGGCGGCCAGGACCGTCGTCAGATCGACCGAACCGATCGGATGGCCGGATTCGGTGACGCAGGCGGTCTGGCTTTCCGCGTCCAGCATGAGCCGCACGGCCAGTTCGAGCACGGTATCGGCCTCGATCGTCGGGCTTCCGGCCGGCGCAGGGTCCTTCGACAGGACCGCCGAGACGCGCAACAGGCGTCCGCGGTTCACCTCGCGCACGAAGGCGGCGATGTAGTCGTCGGCAGGCCGCAGCACGATCGCCTCGCCGGTCCCCTGCTGGATCACTTCGCCGTCGCGCAGGATCGCGATGCGGTCGCCGAGCCGCAAAGCTTCGTCAAGGTCATGGGTGATGAAGACGACGGTGTTGCCGAGCTCCCGCTGCAGGTCGAGCAGCATGGTCTGCATGTCGACGCGGATCAGCGGGTCGAGGGCGGAAAAGGCCTCGTCGAGCAGCAGAATGTCGGCGTCGGTCGCGAGCGCGCGGGCAAGCCCGACGCGCTGCTGCATGCCGCCCGACAGCTGGTTGGGGTAGCGATCCTCGAAGCCCGACAGGCCGACGCGGTCGATCCAGCGGCGCGCCCGCTTCTCGCGTTCGGCGCCTTCAAGTCCCTGAAGCCTCAGCCCATAGCCGACATTTTCGAGGACGGTGCGGTGGGGCAGGAGGGCAAACTTCTGGAACACCATGGCGGTGCGACTGCGGCGGAAGGCGCGCAGCCCGGCTTCTGACAGCCGGCAGACATCGACCCCGTCGACCAGGACGGAACCGGCCGTCGGCTCGATCAGCCGGTTGATGTGGCGGATCAGCGTGGATTTGCCGGAACCGGAGAGCCCCATGACGACGGTGATCTGGCCGGCGGGCATGGTGAGGTTCACGTCCCGCAGCGCCAGCACATGGCCGGTGCGGGCGTTGAGCTCGGCCTTGCCAAGACCGTTACGGACCGTGTCGAGATGGGCCTGCGCATCCGGCCCGAAGATCTTGGAAAGGTTGCGGATCTCGATGGCGCTAGCCATGCAGCACCTCGGCATGGCGCTGGAGGCGACGGCCATAGGCCTGGCTGGCGCGGTCGAAGATGATGGCGATGGCAACGAGGGCGAAGCCGTTGAGGAAGCCGACGGTGAAGAACTGGTTGGTGATGGCCTGCAGCACGTTCTTGCCGAGCCCGCCGACCCCGATCATCGAGGCAACGACGACCATGGCGAGCGCCATCATGATGGTCTGGTTGATGCCGGCCATGATGGTGGGCAGCGCCAGCGGGATCTGTACGCCGAAAAGTTTCTGCCAGCTGGACGCGCCGAAGGCATCGGCCGCCTCGAGCACGTCGCGGGCGACGAGCCGGATGCCGAGATTGGTGAGCCGGATCATCGGCGGCACGGCATAGACCACCACCGCGATCAGGCCCGGGACCTTGCCAATGCCGAAGATCATCACGACGGGGATCAGGTAGACGAAGCTTGGCAAGGTCTGCATGACGTCGAGCACGGGATTGACCGCCGCCTGCAGGCGATCGGATCGGGCCATCACGATGCCGATGGGCAGGCCGACGACGATTGCGACAAGCGTGCAGACCGTGACCATGGCGAGCGTTACCATGGTGTCCTGCCAAAGGCCGACAAGTCCGATCAGAACCATCGACAGGAGCGTGCCGAGCGTGATCGCGAGGCTGCGGCTGGCAGCGTAGACGAGGAGCGTCAGGATGAGCAGGAAGACTGTCCAGGGGGCTGAGACAAAGATATCCTGGAGTGCGTTGAGGAACCATTGCAGCGGCTGAAGTGCCGCGTCGAGCGGATCGCCATAGGCGCGCACGAAGGCCTTGAAACCGGCGTCGACGGATTTGCGCATCTCGCGCAGCAGGCCCTCATCGAGCGAGGGAAAGGTGCACAGCGTCTGCGGCAGAATTTCGCACAGCATGCGGGATCAGTCCTCCCTGGCAACATGATCGGCTGATGGCCGCGCGGCCGCCGCGCCGCGCTTAGGGTTGGTCCTCGAGAGGGTGGCAGGCTTGAGCCCGGCCCCGCTCCGTCAGCGGGGCAGACGCGGGCAGGGCGCGCGCGTCAAAGGCCCGCCTTGACCTTTTCCGCGACATCCGGGGCCATCCAGGTCGTCCACAGCTCCGGATAGGTTCCGAGGAAGTGTTTTGCCGCCTCCTCGTTGGTCGCCTGGTTCTCGTCCATCCAGGCCAGCACCTTGCCGACCGTGTGGTTATCCCACTTGCGCGTCTTCAGGTAATCGATCGCCACCGCGTTCTTCTCGGCAAA
>DAIMJJ010000270.1:0-4642 GCA_036722275.1 Rhizobium sp.
CGGGGGATAACGGAGTGAAAGTGCCGAGGGAGAAATGGCACAGGAAATGGGGGGAGTGGAGCGCGGACACTGTCCGGTTGTTGAGAGGATGAAGTCGCAGTAACATGCGAGACTGAGACTGGAGAGCTGCCAATGAGCAATACGGAAGGTGTCGAGCTGGGTGATCATTTCACGACTTTTCTGTCGAAGCTGACCACCAGCGGTCGCTATGCAACGACGAGCGAAGCCATCCGAGCCGGCCTGCGGCTCCTGGAACAGGAAGAGGCCAAGTACGAGGCTCTTCTGAATGCGCTCGATGAAGGTGAGAGAAGCGGGGAAAGTTCCCGTTCGCTAAGAGATATCGTTTCAAGCGCGAGATCATCTCGACATGGCGGGTAGCCTTGTCTTCTCACGAGCTGCCGAGAATGACATTGTCTCGATTGTGAGAAACAGCATCGCGTCGTTTGGCGACGCTCAAACGACCATCTACATGGTGGCGATCGAAGACGCCCTCAGCATGCTGGCTGCCCATCCCGATATGGGAGCACGTTTTACCCACGACCGGTCCGGGCGAACCTATCGCCGCTATCGCTGCGGAAGTCACATCGTGTACTACCGCAAGCGCGAGGCCGACATCTTCATCGTCCGGCTCCTTCACGAGAGAATGCTGCCCGAGAAGCACCTGTAGGTGCGGACCGTTCTGCCGGACGTTTTTCCGGTTTCGCCGTCGCGATGCGATCCGGGCAGCCCTATCCCGGCCCGTCGCTTGAAGCTCCGGGCGTTCGTCACTGCAATCGATTCGCTGGATCGATTGCTCGGGCATGCGTTGCACGCCCGACCGTTCCCTGCCGGCGCTTCGCCTTGGGCTCAGCGCGTTCGTTGCTAAAAACGATTCACTGGATCGTTTTTCCGGCTGCGCCGTCGCGATGCCGGCCCGTCGCTTGAAGCTCCGGGCGTTCGTCACTGCAATCGATTCACTGGATCGATTGCTCGGGCATGCGTTGCACGCCCGACCGTTCCCTGCCGGCGCTTCGCCTTGGGCTCAGCGCGTTCGTTGCTAAAAACGATTCACTGGATCGTTTTTCCGGCTGCGCCGTCGCAACTCACCCATTCACCCAGGCCATGTCGTCGTGGGTGAGTTCGATGTCGCGCAGTTCGCGATTGACGAGGAAGTGTTCGTTCTCGATCGAGAACTCGGCGAGTTCGATGGTCGCGTCGTAGTGCGCCTTGAAGGCCTCGATGATCTCGTTGACGATCACTTCCGGGGCCGACGCGCCGGCCGACAGGCCGAGCGTGCCGATCGGGCCGATGTCGTCCCAGTCGATCTCGGAGGCGCGCTGGACGAGCAGCGAGCGCTTGGCGCCGGCCTTCAGCGCCACTTCGACGAGGCGCTTGGAGTTGGACGAGTTGGGGGCGCCGACGATGATGAACAGGTCGCAGCCGGCGGCGGCCTGCTTCACCGCCTCCTGCCGATTGGTGGTCGCATAGCAGATGCTGTCGGCCGAGGGCGCGGTCAGATTGGGAAAGCGTTCCTGCAGCCGCTTGATGACGCCGGCCGTGTCGTCGACAGAAAGTGTCGTCTGCGTCACAAAACCGAGATTGTCCGGATCGACCGGTTCGTAGCGGTCGGCGTCCTCGATCGTCTCGATCAGCGAGACCGAGCCTTCCGGCAACTGCCCCATGGTGCCGATCACTTCCGGATGACCGGCATGACCGATGAGCACGACATGGCGACCGAGGCGCTGGTGGCGCATGGCCTGCTTGTGCACCTTGGAGACCAGCGGACAGGTGGCGTCGAGATAGAAGAGATTGCGCGCCTGGGCGTCCGCCGGCACCGATTTCGGCACGCCATGGGCGGAGAAGACGACCGGCTTTTCGCGATGCTCCGGCGGGATCTCGTCGAGTTCCTCGACGAAGACGGCCCCCTTGGCCTCCAGTCCCTCGACGACATAGCGATTGTGGACGATCTCATGGCGGACATAGACCGGCGCGCCATAGCCCTTCAGCGCCAGCACGACGATCTGGATCGCACGGTCGACACCGGCGCAGAAGCCACGCGGGCCGCAAAGCCTAATCGTCAGGGGCGGTCGGGACACGGTCTCAGTCATCATCAGCCAGCCAGGAGAACAAGGATCAGCGCGAGGACGGCCGGAAGCGCCTGGATGAACAGGATCTTCCGCGATGCCGTCGCACCCCCATATAGGCCGGCGAGGAAGACACAGCCAAGGAAAAACAGCTTGAGGTGAAAGGCGAAATCGGGATTGGGCTGGATGAGCGCCCAGAACAGGCCGAGCGCCAGGAAACCATTGTAGAGCCCCTGGTTGGCGGCTAGCACCTTCGTCGCCTCCGCCTGGGGCGGTTTCATACCGAAGGCCCTGAGGCCCGCCGGCTTCGTCCAGAGAAACATCTCCAGGACGAGGATATAGACATGCTCCAGCGCCACGAGGGCGACCAGCAGATCGGCGACAGGTTTCATCAGTCCCTCCTCCGCGCGCGGCGGTGCGTTTCACATCTGAATGAGCCACGAAGCCTGGGCCGCACTTTGCCCTTCAAGCTTCAGGTTTTGCGGCGAATGACGGCATAGGCCACGACCCCGGCCAGCGCCAGAGCCAGCCCGTACCAGGTGATCGCATATTGCAGATGGCTGTTGGGCAGGTCGATCTCCGTCACGCCGCCTTGCGGCAGGTCGCCCGGGACCGGGGTCGCGTCGGCATCGAGGAAGAATGGGACCACCTTGTCGGCGGGCAGGCCGACGCTCGCCGCCATGCGGTCGAGATCCTTCCAGTAGAAGATGTTCTTGGCCTCGTCATTCTCCGGCACCATCACCGAGGGTCTGGCATCAAGGCGCGCCCGCGCGAGGCCCTTGACGACCTGCGGTCCGTCGATCAGCCCTTCCGGGCGCGACGACGCATCCTTGCGCTCATAGGGCACGAAACCGCGATTGACGAAGAGATAGCGGCCGTCGGCGAGCAAGAGCGGGGTATAGACATAGAAGCCGGCCTGCCCGCGGAAGGTGGCGAGGAAATGCCGCTCCTTGTCGTAGAGGTAGCGCCCCTCGGCCGCCGCGGCGCGATAGTCGACATCGCCGCCCTTGGCGAGGATCGCCTCGATACCGGCCAGATCGAGCGGCGCGGCGTTGCGGCGCTCCTCGATATCGGCGATCAGCGCCTCCTTCCAATGGAGCCGCTTCACCTGCCAGGTGCCGAGCGACAGCAAGACCGCCATGGCCAGCGTGACCGCAAGGCCGGTGACGATCAGGCGGAGCGGACGGCGGCTGGCGTTCTCAGCCACGGTCGATTGTCCCCTGGGACGCCTTGTTGCGGTATTGCAGGGCGATCAGCATGGCCTTGATGGTGCGCAGCAGCCAAAGCGAGACGATGATCGCCATCGGCCCGAACAGCACGAAATGCAGCCAGACCGGCGGCTGGTAGGTGAGCTCGGTCCAGACCGCGAGACCGACCACCAGAAGGTCAGCGAGCAGAATGACGAAGATCGCCGGGCCGTCTCCGGAATCGGCGAAGGAATAATCGAGGCCGCAATTGCTGCAGCGCGGCTTGATCTTGGAATAGCCATCAAAGAGCCGGCCCTGGCCGCAGCGCGGGCACGAAGCGGTAAGCCCGGCCTTGACCGGATCGACAGGTGCGTAGTGGGCGTGGTCCTCGTTCATCGTCGTCCTTCTCTCTCGCCGCCGGCCGGTCTGGCGATCACCGTTCGGGCACGGCCTATCCGGCTTATACGCCGCGCAAGGGCAAACCGCAAAGATGGTGCCTTCGTCCGCTGCTCGCCATCGCGCCCGGCGCTCATGAAAAAGGCGGCACTCGCAAGTGCCGCCTTGGAGTTATTCCGCGTCGTGCGGATCAGCCGTGGGCGAGCGGCGCGCCCCAACCACCCCAGACATAGATGGTGAAGAACAGGAACAGCCAGACCACGTCGACGAAGTGCCAGTACCAGGCGGCGGCTTCGAGGCCGAAGTGCTGCTTGGAGGTGAAATCGCCCTTCATGGCGCGCAGCAGGCAGACGATCAGGAAGATCGTGCCGACAAGCACGTGGAAGCCGTGGAAGCCGGTCGCCATGAAGAAGGTGGCGCCGTAGATGCTTTCCTTGAAGCCGAACGGGGCGTGGACATACTCATAGGCCTGAACGCCCGAGAACAGGATGCCGAGCGCGACGGTGGCGGCCAGGCCGTAGACGAGGCCCTTGCGGTCGTCGTGCAGCATGGCGTGGTGCGCCCAGGTCAGCGTCGTGCCCGACAGCAGCAGGATGATGGTGTTGTAGAGCGGCAGATGCCACGGATCGAGAACCTCGATGCCCTGCGGCGGCCACTGGCCGCCGGTGAACTCGACGCGGCTCGCCTGGATCGCCTCGTTGGCAAACAGGCTGGCGTCGAAGAAGGCCCAGAACCAGGCGACGAAGAACATCACTTCGGAGGCGATGAACATGATCATGCCGTAGCGCAGGTGCAGGCACACGACGCGGGTATGGGCGCCCTCGTGGGCTTCCTTGATCGTGTCCGACCACCAGCCGATCATCGTGTAGAGCACGATGGCAAGGCCGATATAGAACAGCCAGGGATTGGCCAGTTCGAGACCGAACATCTCGAAGGAGCCGCCGTTCAGGTAGCGCATGTAGCCGACGCCGCCGAAGGTGAGGATGAATGCGCCGA
>DAIMJJ010000271.1:0-4621 GCA_036722275.1 Rhizobium sp.
ATTCGGGGTTGTTCGCCCTCTATCAGCTGGTCTTCCGCGGCAATGGCGCCCTGCATTCGCGCCGCCCGATCGCCGACGTCTTCAGCGACCTGACATTTCGCGAGCGCTACGAGGACCTGCTGGCGCGCACCGGCCGCGACGTGCTGACCGGCGTCTACGACCGCAGCCGCATGGAGATCGAGGTGCCGCGTCTGGTGCGCGAATCGCTGCGCGCCGGCATGCCGGTGAGCCTTGCCATCGTCGACGTCGACCATTTCAAGTCGATCAATGATCGCTTCGGGCATCTGAGCGGCGACGATCTCTTGCGCGAGATCGCGCACGCCCTGCAGGCGGGCATCGGCAGCGAGGATCATCTGTTCCGCTATGGCGGGGAGGAATTCGTCATTCTGCTGACCGGTGCCGGACACGGCGAGGCGCTCGAGCAGGCTCGCAGCATCTGTGCGGAGATCGCAGACCGAATCCGCAATATCGATGGCGAGGCGGTGACGATCAGCCTCGGTGTGGCCACCGCCCCGGAGGACGGCGGCAGTTTCAACGCACTTCTGGCCGAAGCCGACGAACGGCTCTATCAGGCCAAGAATGCCGGCCGCAACCGGGTGGTGGGGCGGCCGGACAGTTCTGCGGATTAGGCGGCGCGCGCCAGTTCGCGAGCCTTTTCTTCCGCCGCGGAGACCGCCTTTTCGGCGGCTTCCGGACCGTAGGCAACGCCTTCGATGCGCACAGTCTCAATGTCGGTGATGCCGAGGAAGCCGAGAACCGAGCGCAGATAGGGCTCGGCAAAGTCGAGCGTCGCGCCCGGGCCCGACGAATAGATGCCGCCCGAGGCGATCACCAGATAAGCCTTCTTGCCGGTGGCAAGGCCGACCGGACCGTTTTCGCTGTAGCGGAAGGTGCGGCCGGCACGCGCGACGTGGTCGATCCAGGACTTCAGGATCGAGGAAATGCCGAAATTGATGAAGCCCGACGAGATGATGATCGTGTCGGCGGCAAGCAGCTCGTCGACGGCGGCGTCAGAGACGGCAATCGCCGCAGCCTGGGCCGGCGTGCGTTCCTCCGGCTGAAGCCGGATGGCGGCGGAGAAGTCGACGCCGATATGGGGCAGGGGATCGCGGGCGAGGTCGCGCGTCACGATCGCCGCACCGTTCGCCTTGGCCGACAGGTCATCGGCAAGCTGGCGGGCGATCTTGTTGGAGAGCGAATCGTCGCCGCGCGTGCTGCCGGTTACGAGAAGAATGGAGGACATGGAAATACCTCTGAATGGCAATGGGTTGATCCGTCGCCCGAGGCCCTTGGGAGCAGGCCCGTCGACGGTTCGTGACAGATATTCCGCGTTTCTCATCGATGAAACTGTGATAATATGGATGAAATATATCGATGAAATGGATGGCGCCATGCTTCCCAATCCCACCCTGGACCAGTTGCAGGTCTTCGTCACCGTCGCCGAAACCGGCAGCTTCTCGGCCGCGGCCCGCCAGCTCAACCGCGCCCAGTCGGTCATCAGCTATACGATCGGCAATCTCGAGGCGCAGCTGCAGCTGACGCTGCTGGAGCGCAGCGGCTCGCGCCAGCCGGTGTTGACCGATGCCGGCCGCGCCGTTCTCGAAGATGCGCGGCGGATGATTGCCGACCTCAACAGCCTGCGGGCGCGCAGCAAGGCCCTGACACAAGGGCTGGAGGGCGAGGTGAAGCTGGCGGTGAGCGCCATGGTGCCCGACCGGCTGATCGTCGCTGTCCTGCGCGACTTCCAGGACAGTTTCGAGACGGTCCGGCTACGGCTGACGGTCGGCAGCCCCTTTCTCGTCAGCCGTCTCCTCGACCAGAAGGCGGTCGATATCGGGATCGGTGGCTCTCGCGAGATCCCGGTCGACGCCACGACGAGCGAACGGATCGGTGTGTCCTTCCTGACGCCGATCGCCGCCCGCGACCACCGGCTGGCGCGCCTGTCGCGGCGGCTCACCGTGGCGGATGTGCGCGAGGAGATCCAGATCGTCGTCTCCGATTCGACCGCGCCCAGCGACGGCAAGGATTTCAACGTGCTGTCGCGCCGGACCTGGCGGGTGAGCGATATGCTGACGAAGAAGCAGCTGATCGCCGGCGGTCTCGGCTGGGGTGGCGTACCGCTGGCCATGCTGCACGACGAGCTCGCGCGCGGCGAGGTGGTGCGGCTCGAGGTCGACGGCTACGAGACGCTCGACTACCCGATCTATGCGGCGTGGCCGGCGGCGAGCCCGCCCGGACCGGCGGCCAAGTGGCTGGTCGAGCGTTTCCGCGGCATGCTCGGCACCTGCCCGAGCTCGATCACCGATGCCTTGCAGATGCTGCATGAGCCGGCCGCGCCGGCGCTGGCCGAGGCCGGCTGAACGGGACGCGAAGCGCCCCGCTTTAGGCGGTGACGTCCGCGCGTCCTTACAGCACGAGGCGGAAGCGGGCAAAGCCCTCCGCACCGTCGCCGGCCTCCTCGATCTTCACGCCCTTGACGGCAGCGGCATATTGCCGGCCCTTCGGGCCGCTTTCGAAGAGCGCCGTCGTGCCGGGCATGGGCGCGAACGACCAGTTGTCGTCGGCCGTCGGATTGATCTCGCCCTGCTCGACGATGTAGCGCACGATCACGTCGCGATTGGTGTCGGGGGCCACGAAGACCACCTTGTCGGCGGCGATCTCGGGGAACTTGCCACCGCCGCCGGCGCGGTAATTGTTGGTCGCGACGACGAATTTCTGTGCCGGATCGATCGGCTTGCCGCCGAACGAGAGGTTGATGATGCGGTTGGCGTCCGGATTCACCGCCTTGCCCTCCTTGTCGAACTTCGCCGGTTGGGAGAGATCGATCTGGTAGGTGACGCCGTCGATGACGTCGAAATTGTAGGACGGGAAATCGGGATTGAGGAGCGGCTGGTCCTTTTCCCCGGGCTTCAGCTGGTTGAACATGCCGGCCGACATTTCCAGCCAGTTCTTGACCTGCGCGCCGGTGATGACGACCGCCTGCACCGTGTTGGGATAGAGGTAGAGGTCGGCGACGTTCTTGATGGCGATGTCGCCGGCGGCAACGTCGGTATAGTAGTCCGCACCGCCGCGCCCGCCCGCCTTGAAGGGAGCGGCCGCCGACAGCACCGGCAGATCCTTGTGCTGGCCGTCCTTCAGCATGTCCTTGATGTACCAGGTCTGCGCGTTGGAGACGATCTGCACCGACGGATCGTCGGCGACGAGGGCAAAATAGGAGTAGAGCGGCGCCGCGGTCTTGCCGACCGGGGTGCGCACATAGTCGAGCGTTGCGGCATGTTCGTCGGCGACTGCGGCCACGACCTCCGTCTTGTCGCCGACATCGGCGACGATCTTGCGGTTGTCGTCCCGGTGATAGATCGGCCGGGCCTCGCAGGTGAAGTCGACGATCTTCCAGCCATTGCCGTCTTTCTCCAGCAACAGGTCGATGAGGCCCATATGCGAGCCCCAGAAGCCGGCCATGACGGCTGGCTTGCCGAGCAGCGTGCCTTTCTCCGCGTCGACGCCTTCGAAGCCGACGAAATCCTTCGGACCGGGGAAGACGAGATGCTGGTGGCCGGTGAAGATCGCGTCAATGCCCTCGACGCCGGCCAGATAGAGCGAGGCATTTTCCATGCGCTCGCTCAGGCCCTTGCCGTCGATGCCGGAGTGGGAGAGGGCAATCACCAGATCGGCGCCTTCCTCCTTCATCACCGGCACCCAGGCGCGGGCGGCCTCGACGATGTCGCGGGTCTGGCCCTTGCCCTCGAGGTTCTTGGCATCCCACAGCATGATCTGCGGCGGCACGAAGCCGATGAAGCCAACCTTGATCGGGTTTTCACCGCCGCTGCCGTCGCGGATCATCTTCTCGATGATGACATAGGGCTTGAAGTGCAGCTCGTCCTTGGTCGGGTCGCTGCCGAGCTGGCCCTTGGTCAGATTGGCGCAGACGATCGGAAAGTTCGCGCCGGACAGCGTGTTGAACATGAAGTCGAGGCCATAGTTGAACTCGTGATTGCCGACCGTGCCGCAATCATAGCCGAGCACGTTCATGGCCTTGATCACCGGATGCAGGTCGCCGGCCTTCATGCCCTTCTTGTAGGCCATGTAGTCGCCCATGGGATTGCCCTGCAGGAGATCGCCATTGTCGATCAGCATCGAATTCCCGGCCTCGGCGCGGATTTGGTCGATGATCGATGCGGTGCGGGCGAGCCCCATCGTGTCGTTCGGCTTGTCGGCATAATAGTCGTACGGCATCACGTTGACGTGGATGTCGGTCGTTTCCATCAGCCGCAGATGCGCCTGGGTCGCATTGCCGTTGGCGCGCACGGCAAAGGGATGGAGCGTGATGAGCGCCGTCGTCGCGGCAAAGCCGCCGAGAAAGCTGCGACGGGACATCGGGTGGAGATCGATCAGGGACGACATGGGGGGCTCCTTGGAAAGGCGGTCTCGCGGTCGAGACTAGGTCCGATTGCCAAGGAGTGCATCCGTAAAATGTCAGGGGTATTTCCGACCGATCGGGCGAAGAAAAAATCCGACCACCCGCCGTATTGCGACTTGTCCGACGGCGGCGCGAGGCGGAGGGGCCGGTGGGGCGCTGCCGCCCCGGTGGTTCCCGGTCTAGCGGGTCAGAACCGGTCGCACT
>DAIMJJ010000272.1:0-4618 GCA_036722275.1 Rhizobium sp.
CGGATCGATCTCCCCCCTTGAGGGGGAGATGCCCGGCAGGGCAGAGGGGGGTATGCCGGCCCCGAAATCCATCATTTCTTCTTTTGCATCGATTTTGGACCCAGCGGATGGTCCGCATGGGGATAAGGCGCATGATGATGATGGTGATGCCCGTGGGCATGGTCATGCCCGTGGTCATGATCGTGACCGTGGTCATGCCCGTGATGATGGTCATGATCGCGATGGTGGTGATGGTGATGGCCATGGCCATGGCCATGGTCATGGTCGTGATGATGGCCGCAGCCGCAGTTCGGTCCGTGCTCGTGACGGGCGGGCTTGCCCGACGACGGTGCATCCATCACCGCCTGAAGGGCGGCATCCGGAGCCTTGTCCTTGAGGGCGGCATATTTGCCGCCGAGCGTGAAGGAGGCGGCATAGTCGAAGGCGGGTTCGAGCGGCACCGGGTCGAGCGGCGCGGGCTCGGCATGGCTGTGCACCGGCGTCCACGGCAGGCCGTGCTCGCGGCAGAAATCAGGATCACGGCAGGAAGCATCGCAGTCGCCCTTGCACGGACAGTTCTCCAGCCCGCCGCCGATACCTTCAACGTGATGGTGATGGCTTTCCTGCGGCTGGCCGATATCGGCCTCGAAGCCCAGCACCTGTTCGCGGTATTTGCACATCTGGCAGTTCATCACCGCTGCACCCTCGAGGATCTCTTTCACCCGGTCCTGGAAGGCGTCGAGCACCAGCGGATGGTCGTTCAGATAGCTCGCCTTGACGAACTGGATCTCCGGATGCCGCGCGGCAACCTCGTCGGTGTAGGAATAGATGCGCTTGACCAGCACGCCGGTGAACAGGAAATACGGGAAGACGATGATGCGTTTGTAGCCGAGCTTGGCGGCGTGGGTGAGGCCCGGCTCGACCAGCGGGAAGGTCACGCCCGAATAGCAGGTTTCGCCCCAGCCGAAACCCATGCCTTCCCAGAGCATGCGCATCACCTTGGTGGCGTTGGAATTGGCGTCCGGATCGGAAGAGCCGCGACCGACCACCATCAGCAGCGTATCGTGTTTGTCGACGAAACCGAGCTCGGCATTGGCCTTGTCGATCGCCTCCTGGATGCGGTCGCCGGCAGCGCGGATCATCTTGAGATCGATGCCGAGTTCGCGGCCGTAATTGATGACCATGCCCGGGTTCTGCGCCTGGTAGGTGTTGAGCACCGACGGGATGTCGTTCTTGGCATGGCCGGCGGCAAACAGCATGCCCGGCACGGCCAGCACCCGCGTCACGCCTTCGGCGCGCAGCTTGTCCAGCCCGGCGGAGATGACCGGATTGCAGAATTCGAGATAGCCGTACTCGACCGGCATATCGGGATTGCGCGCGCGCAAGGCCTCGGCAATGACCGCGAATTCCTTCGCCGCATTCTGGTTACGGCTGCCATGGCCACAGACCATGATTCCAAGTTTTTCCGACATGAAGGGCCTCCTGCTTCGTTTTCCTCATGTACGAAGCGCCGGAGCCGCCACCCTGGGCGCGGTCTCCATGGCCTTTACGGACAGCTCCGGACTTGGCCCCCTGTTTGGGTCGGCCGCACCGGACTATTTCCAGCCTGTCGAACAGGCGCCGTCGCACATGGACAAGAGCTTTAGCGAAGGCGATCCGACCGGTCAAATCCGTTTGCGCCGGATTATGTGTGGGATGCGCCGAAGGGCTGATCGGCGCCGACAATGGCGCCGCCGTGTTGCCGAAGGCGAACACATGGTGCAAGAGTGCCGCTCCCTTCGTATCCGCCAGTCCGGGGTCACCGTGGTCGAACTTGCCTATCAGGGCCTGCTATTCCTGTTCATCGCCGCCTTCATCGCCGGCTTCATCGATTCGATCGCCGGCGGTGGCGGATTGATCACCATTCCGGCCATGCTGATCGCCGGCCTGCCGCCGCTGCAAACGCTCGGCACCAACAAGCTGCAGTCGATGTTCGGCGCGGCATCGGCAACGATCGCCTATGCCCGCAAAGGCCATGTCGAGCTGAAGCGCCAGCTGCCGATGGCAGCCTTGTCCGCCCTTGGCGGGGCCTTGGGTGCCATGCTGGCGACCGTGGTGCCCGGCAACGTCCTGCGCGCGCTCATGCCCTTTCTGCTCGTGGCGATCGCCGCCTATTTCGCGCTGAAGCCCAATCTGTCGGACGTGGACCGCCACCAGCGCATGACACCGTTTCTGTTCGGCCTGACCCTGGTGCCGCTGATCGGCTTCTACGACGGCGTGTTCGGCCCCGGCACCGGCTCCTTCTTCATGCTCGCCTTCGTCTCGCTCGCCGGCTTCGGCATGCTGAAGGCGACCGCGCACACCAAGCTGCTGAACCTCGCCTCCAATGTCGGCGCCTTCCTCGTCTTCGTGGTCAGCGGCGTCGTGCTGTGGAAGGTCGGCCTGGTGATGGGGCTTGGCCAGTTTCTCGGCGCGCAGGCCGGCTCCCGCCTGGCGATGAAAAACGGCGCGCGCCTGATCAAGCCGCTTCTGATCGTCACCTGCGTGGCGCTCGCCGCCAAGCTGCTGACGGACCCCGCCAATCCGGTGCGGGTCTGGCTCGGGGTCTAGAACACCGCCACCAGGATCGCGCCCGCGCCGATCAGTCCGACGCCGGCCCAGGCGATCAGACTGAGCTTTTCGCCGAGGAAAAGCGCTGCGAAGATGGCGACCATAACGATCGAAAGCTTGTCGATCGGCGCAACACGGGAGGCCTCGCCGAGTTTCAGCGCCCGATAGTAGCAGATCCACGACGCCCCGGTTGCAAGCCCCGAGAGGCCGAGAAAGATCCAGGTCTTTGCCGATATCGTCGAAGGCGACTGCCACTGCCCCGTTGCCGCGACGATACCGGCAAGCACGACGATGATGACCACGGTCCGGATCAGGGTGGCGAGATCGGAGTTGACGCCTGCGACCCCGACCTTGCCGAAGATCGCTGTGAGCGCCGCAAAGACAGCCGAGAGAAACGCCCAGAACTGCCAGCCCTGAACCATGTCAGAACTCCACGCCGATCTGTGCCTTGATGCCCGAGCGGAAAGGATGCTTGACCAGCTCCATCTCGGTGACGAGGTCGGCGATCTCGATCAGCTCGTCCTTGGCGTTGCGGCCGGTCAGCACCACATGCGTCATCTCCGGCTTCTCGCTTTCCAGGAACTCAACGACTTCGGCAATGTCGATATAGTCGTAGCGGATGGCAATGTTGATCTCGTCGAGCAGGACCATGGAATTCTCCGGATCGCGGATCAGTTCCTTGGCCTTCTCCCAGGCGGCCTTGGCCATGGCGATGTCGCGCGCCTTGTCCTGTGTCTCCCAGGTAAATCCTTCGCCCATGGTGTGGAATTCGCATAGATCGGAGAAATGCCTGAGGATCAGGTCACGCTCGCCGGTCGACATGGCGCCCTTGATGAACTGGACCACCGCGCATTTCTTGCCATGGGCGATATGGCGGAAGATCATGCCGAAGGCGGCGGACGACTTGCCCTTGCCCTTGCCGGTATGGACGATGATCAGGCCCTTCTCGCCGGTCTTGGTGGCCATGATCTTCTCACGCGCCGCCTTCTTCTTCGCCATCTTCTCCGCGTGGCGGGCGAGATCGGCTTCGCTGCCTTCGTGTTCGTCGCTCATCGCATGTCTCCCAATTTCAACGGTAGTGATAGCGGCATGCCGCGATCTGTAACTCTTGTGCGTCGCCCGAGCCGGTGACGCGATAGACCAACCGGTGCTCGCCGGTAATGCGGCGGGACCAGATGCCCTGAAGCTCTCCCTTCAGCGGCTCGGGTTTACCAGTGCCGGAAAACGGAGTGCGCATACATTCGCGGATCAGGATATTGATCTTATCAAGCATAGCCCGATCCGCCTCCTGCCAGTGGAGATAGTCCGACCAGGACCGCTCCGACCAGACGAGCCTCACGGCCCGTCCCCGGCAAGGGCCCGCTCACTACCTCGCCCCGCGTCGAGTTCGGCGATCGATGCGCGCAGATGATCCGCATTGATCGGGCTCGCAAGCAGATGCAGGGTCTCGACCATGCTTTCGTACTCCTCTTCCGACAGCACGACGACGGACTTGCCCTTGCCTCGGGTAACGACGAGCGGCGCCCGGCTATCGGCGACCGCATCGAGATGCGACGCCAGGTTTTGGCGAAACTCGCTGACATTCACATGCGCCACGATACACCTCCTGCAACAGACAATGTACGAACTAATGTACATTTCTCGACCTTGCTCATCAAGCCTGGAGCTCCCCGCCGGAGAGCCGCGTCAGATCGAACATCGCTGAATTGCTGCGGGGCGTCCACAACCCACGGTCGACCGCCTCGACCAGACGCTCCGCCAGTTCCCTCAGGGCCGGCGCGTTCTTCTCCGCCAGGAAGTCGCGCACCCGCTCATCCACAAGGAAGGCTTGGTAGACCGCCTCGAAATGGTGATCGCGCACCGCACCCGTCGTGGCGGCAAAGGCGAACATGTAGTCGACGGTCGCGGCGATCTCGAAGGCGCCCTTGTAGCCGTGGCGCATCACGCCCTCGATCCATTTGGGATTGACGACGCGGGCGCGCACGACGCGGCCGATCTCTTCCTCGAGCGTGCGTATCACCGGCTTCTCGGGCCGCGAATGGTCGTTGTG
>DAIMJJ010000273.1:0-4601 GCA_036722275.1 Rhizobium sp.
GCGACATCCTGTCCGACTGCGCCGCCATGCTGACCGGCTCGCTCGGCATGCTGCCGTCGGCCTCGCTCGGCGCACCGGATGCCAAGACCGGCAAGCGCAAGGCGCTCTACGAGCCGGTGCACGGCTCGGCCCCCGACATCGCCGGCAAGGGCATTGCCAACCCGATCGCCATGATCGCCTCCTTTGCCATGTGCCTGCGCTACTCCTTCAACATGGTCAAGGAAGCCGACAACCTGGAGAAGGCGATCGCCAACGTGCTCGACAAGGGCATCCGCACCGGCGACATCATGAGCGAAGGCGCGACCCGCGTCGGCACCACCGAAATGGGCGATGCCATCCTTGCCGAGTTCAAGGCGCTGTCGGCCTGACGGGCTCTTGCATTTGAGCGCCGCGGCAACCATCTTGCCGCGGCGACTGCCGTTGATCGAAGCCCCGACTTCGAGGGAAAGAGGCGGCGGCAGGGAAGCGGAAGACGAACGTGAGCGGCATCGACAAGATCAGGACCTGGCTGAAGAAGCGCCGCGATCTCAACCGGCATCCGCCGGCGCCGCATTACTGGCAGATCTTTGCCGTCGTCGCCGCCAATCTCGTGGTTCTGTCCTTCCTCGTCTTCGACCAGGCGGTCGGTGCTGCCCGCCAGCGCGACATCTTCACCCGCTCGCTCGGCCGGATGATCACCGAGTTCGGCAGCTCCGGCTGGATCCTGCTTGCAACCGCCATGCTGTTCTTCTCCGGGCTTGCCTCCTGGCGCCTGGCGCGCAGCCGCAAGCTGGGCTTCCGGGCGCTCTACATGGCGCAGATCGGCGCCTATAGCTTTCTCTCCGTGGCCCTGTCGGGTCTGCTCGCCAATCTTCTGAAGCGGATCATCGGTCGCGCCCGTCCCGGCCAGTTCGAGGACTGGGGCTCCTTCGGCTTCTCCGCCTTCAGCGGCTCGAAGTTCGAAAGCTTCCCCTCGGGCCATGCCACGACGGTCGGGGCAGTCTTCATGGCGCTGATCCTCCTCCTGCCGCGCTACCGGCTTGCCTTCATGCTGCTGGCGCTGTGGATGGGCTTCAGCCGCGTCATGGTCGGCGCCCATTATCCGAGCGACGTGATCGCCGGCCTTTCCTTCGGCGCCTGGTTCACGCTTCTGCTCGCCAACATTTTCGCCCGCTACCGGCTCGTCTTCATGCCGGACGCCAAGGGCTGGCCGGTGCCGCGGCTGGCGCTTCTCGACGGTCACCGCTAGGCTTCGGCCGGCCATTGCCTTCACAACTGCGTGAAATGGCCGATCATTCGCCCAGGCGGCCTTACGCCCCCAAACCGAATCCCCATCTCCATCGTAATCTTTGTTGAACGGGAAGAGCGGCCGCGACGCTTGCCTTTTGCAAGATTCGTCCTACGCGCGATGGAACCGCCATGGCCCTTACCCGTTCATGCATGAGTGCCGAACACGACGCCCGATCCGATCGTACCGCCCATGGAGAACCCGATGAAAGCCATGTCCGCCGACAGACATATCATCCGATTTGCAATGGCCCAGCCCTATCTGGAGCGGGAGGAAGAGCTCGACCTCGCCACCCGCTGGAAAGACAACAACGATCAGGACGCCCGCAATCGCATTGCCCATGCCCATATGCGGCTCGTCATCGCCATGGCCTCGAAGTTCCGCGGTTTCGGCCTGCCGCTCAACGATCTGATCCAGGAAGGCTATATCGGTCTCCTCGAAGCCGCAGCCCGCTTCGAGCCGGCCCGGGAAGTGCGCTTCTCGACCTATGCCGGCTGGTGGATCCGCGCCTCGATGCAGGACTACATCCTGCGCAACTGGTCGATCGTGCGCGGCGGCACGAGCTCGTCTCAGAAGGCGCTGTTCTTCAACCTGCGCCGGCTGCGCGCCAAGCTCGCCCAGGGCGACAACCGCCTGAGCGACCAGGCCATCCACCAGGAGATCGCCTCTGCGCTCGGCGTCAGCCTCGCCGACGTGCAGTCCATGGACGCCCGCCTCTCCGGCGCCGACGCCTCGCTGCAGGCGCCGCTGAAGGGCCGCGACGGCGACGGCAGCGAACAGATGGAAATGCTGGAAAGCGACGAACTGCCGCCGGACGAACAGGTGAGCGGCATCATCGACGGCGAGCGCTGGCGCGGCTGGCTGAGCAACGCGCTGACCGAACTCAATGAGCGGGAAAATCGCATCATCAAGGCCCGCCGCCTCAGCGAAGACGGCGCAACCCTGGAAGAACTGGGAGCCGAGCTCGGCATTTCCAAGGAACGGGTACGCCAGATCGAGACGCGGGCGCTGGAAAAGCTGAAAGCCGCGCTCACCCATTACGGTCCGAAGGCGGACCATATGCGCGAACTGGTCTTCTGAGGCAGATGACCCAATCTGGACAGGGCCGGTTCATGCCGGCCCTTTCTGTATGATCAGCGCTGCGCTCTCGACGTCATCCTCGGCCTTGTGCCGAGGATCTACGGCATAAAGAACATCACCAGGTGGAGGCACTCGGTGACAGGCCGGGCATGAGGCAGCAGGGTCGATAGCCCTGCAGCATCCGAGGACCGACGTGAACCGGCTCTATTCTATTCCGAAATGATCTTGACCTTGGCGCCCGGAGCCACCGTCGAGGTCGGTCCGAGCGCATTGATCAGCCGGAAGAGCTCCAGCTTGCGGTCGGTGCCCATCATGCGCGCCGACAGCGTGCCGATCGTGTCGCCGGGTCCGACGGTGATGACGCGCACCCTCAGTGGCTTCAACGAGGCGGCTTCCTGCGGCGTGATGCGGCGGAAGCTCGCGCGCAGCTTCTCCGCCGTCGCCTCGAGCACCGGGCTTCCCTTCGGAACGGCGGTCAGGAAACGGAAGATCTGCGGACCGATGCGGATCACGGTGATGTCGAAATCCCAGCGCTCCGCCGAGGCGCGCGCGGTCGCCGCCTCCAGCCCGTTGACGGTGATTGCGCGGATCGTATCCGGCAGCAGACCGGTCACCCAGCCGCTGGAAATATAGTTGGACAGGCTGCGACGCTCGGCATCGGCCACGCCGTCGAAACGGATCGCCACATCGCCGGGGCCGGTGGCGAGCACCGCTTCCACCTTGTTGTCGATCTGAAAACCGTCCGGCACCTCGAAACGGATGCCGAGACTGCCATGCAGGAAGGTCTGCCCGCGGACATAGCCCTCCTGCGGGCTGTCGCCGTAGAGCAGGCCGTCAATGCCCTTCAGATAATAGTCGCGGCCCGATTCGCCGTGCGAACCCTCCGGCCCGAAGGCGCGGGCATGGCGGCGCGCCAGCTCGACGCGCTGCGGCGCGTTGGGATGGCTCGACAGGAAGTCGAGGCTCTGGTCGGCATCGGGATCGACCGAGGTGAAATGGCTGTAGCTCGCCATCGAATCGAGGAAGCGGGCCGCCGCATAGGGATCGTAGCCGGCTTCGCCGAGCGTGCGCACGCCGATCACATCGGCCTGAAGCTCTTGCTGGCGGGAGAAGGCGGCAAGCCTCAGCTTGCCGCGCGCCAGCGCCTGCTTGCCGGCGAGATCGCTCGACAGCACTTCGGCCACGACGCGGCTGGCGATCACTTCCGCCTCTTCGCGCCGCTGCCGCTCGATGCCGTGATTGGCCGTCACGTGCGCCATCTCGTGGGAGAGCACGGCGGCCACTTCCGAGGCATCGTTGGCGAGCGCCAGAAGACCGCGCGTCACGTAGAGATAGCCGCCGGGCAGCGCAAAGGCATTGATTGCCGGGGAATTGAGAATGGTGATGCGATAGGACTGGGTCGGGTTTTCCGACACTGCGGTCAGCGCGCCGGCAATGCGCGCCACCAGCTTTTCGGTCTTTTCGTCGTGATATTCGCCGCCATAGCTGGCCACGATGCGCGGATGCTCGCGTGCGCCCATCTGCGCCCGCGGGTCGTCCTTCTGCACCTGGTCGACGATCTGCGGATTGTCGGACGGGCCGACGCTCGGCACATAGGCCTGCTCGAACAGGCTCTGGCAGGAGCTCAGCACCAGCGACGCGGCCAGCAGAACGGCCACGCCCGGCTTGGGGCCGAGGCGGCGGCTTTCAAGCCCGCGATCGACAAGCGCCACGCCCTTACCGCCCATGACCTTCATCCTGCACCGACAACGCGTTTCCAAGCCTCCTTTTGGAGTGACCGAAGCCACCATGCAACCGGAATCCGATCCGGCAAACGAGACCTTGCCCCGGTGTGGCCCTTTTAACATCATGGGTTAGATATGGATAAAATTGCATGAGGAAAAAGAGGTGGTGCCGGATAAGTGCGAGGATAAGGACATAAAACCGGGCTCCGTGAAGCCCCGCCCAGCGAATGACATCGGCGAACGTCCAAAATAAGGCGAAGCCGGCCACCCTGGCCTCAAGCCGTGCCGGCCTTGCCGAGGAAATCGGCGACCGCCGGCAGGTCCCGGCGCTGAAGGAAGCCCTCACGGTCCGACGCCAGCAGGATCTGCCCGCGGTCGAGGAAGAGCACGTCGTTAGCCAGCCGCGCCACCTCCTGCGGATCGTGGGTGACGATGACGATGGTCGGGCCCGTCTCGCGATGCAGTTCGAGCAGCAGATCCGCCATGCTCGCCCTCAGGCCCGGATCGAGCGCGGCAAACGGCTCGTCGAG
>DAIMJJ010000274.1:0-4596 GCA_036722275.1 Rhizobium sp.
TTCTCCAGGCTCAGATTAATGAAATTTCCTCTGCTACCGTTGAGACCCAACTGCAAAGCGTGCAGGCTCAGATTGACGACCTGCAAAACCAGATTACCGGGTTGAACACGGAAATCGCGAAAATTGACCCGGAGCAAGCCACGGACGCAGAAATTACTCTCCTGGCAGATTATCAGGCCCAGTTAGACCAGCTCACTCCTGTCCTTTCACTTTACCAGCAGATATACACCAACCTGGTCGTCCTGAAGACCCCTGCCCAGAGTGACGCCAACACCACCACCCAACTGGACCAACTGCGGACCACGCTGGAACTTTACCAGCAAATCTACATCAGCAGCATCAGCAGCCTTGAAACTTTGCGCCTCACCCGCGCGCAGAATACGCCCAACGTTGTCCAGGTTGAATCCGCCGTCGTTCCATCCAGTCCAATCTCCCCCAAACCAATGCAAAGCGCGCTGCTTGCCGGCGGCATCGGGTTTTTGGTCACTGCCGGGATTGCTTTCCTGGTCGAATTTTTGGATGACACCATCAAGACCCCGGACGAAGTCAAGGAAATCCTGCATCTGCCGGTTATCGGTCTGATTGGCGAACTAAACAAAAAATCCAAGAACGAAAAGCTTGGCAATTATGTTGCCTATCATCCGCGCTCACCGGTATCCGAAGCGTTTCGCTCGCTGCGCAACGCATCGCGGTCGCAGCAAAATGGCCGGCCAGCATCCCATGCTCGGTCACGCGCGGGTTGTCGAAGAAGCGATAGGCCGCCTTCGTCGCCGCCCAATCGCCACACGCGGCCGGGACGGGTTGGCCAGGTGCCGCCGACATCTGATCAAGCAGACGGCCAAATCGGCGCGCGAGTCGCTTGTCCGGCAACCCGGCCGAAACCACTTCATCATCATGCCAGCCGACAGCACTGGCTCCAGTGTCTCCGCTCATCTGTGACGCCTCCGCGAATCGGCGTCACAGACAGAATCACAGAAGATTCAACAGGCGCAAATCGTCAGCACGAGATGTGGGTAATTGAAAGCTTCACCGGATGCTTACACACCGGACGTCGAAGACGTTGTTGATGTTGAAGGTCACAACCTTTATTCGAGCACTGCCTCAATGGGCTATCCTCACGCCGGCCCGTTGCGACAACCCGGAGCTCGCCGTCGGTAGCGGGCGCTGCAACCGAAGCGCTTCCTGTGCGGGCGCGACCATCCAGGTCTTGATCTCGTCCTGATTTGTCAGAATGACTGGCATGGCCTTTGGGGGTGGATCATGCGAAACTCGGCATTCGCCTCGGTCGTCAGGAATCCGAAGAGCTGATGGACGTCATCGACCGCGCCGAATGCTGGCGGTCCCGGCATCCCAGCGCGCGAGGGCGAGCTCGCGGACGCCATCGAGCGCAGCGGATAGCCGCGAAATAATCCGGAAGACGCCCGAAATCGGCGGCAGGTTGGCCGAGGCGTCGCGCACCGCGCGGAACCCAGGCGGGGATCGCGGCCCGCCCCTTGGTGATCGAATGAAGATTGCACATGCGATCACCTTAAGGACGAAGTTGCGCGGCCGGCCGAAGTATGCCTGCCGGGCCTGCGAGACCATGGTGCAGGCCGAGGCGCCGGTGCGGCTGATCGAGGGCGGGCTGCCGACCGAAGCCACCGTGGAGCAGGTGCTCGTCGCCAAATACGCCGACCATCTGCCGCTGTACCGGCAGGCACAAATTTACGCCCGTCAGGGCCTCGATCTGGATCGCTCCACCCTGGCCGATTGGGTCGGACGCGCCGCCTTCCTGCTGCGGCCGGTGCACGAGCGGCTGCTCGCCTCCCTGAAGCAGTCGCCCAAACTGTTTGCCGACGAAACGACCGCCCCGGTGCTCGATCCCGGCCGTGGCCGCACCAAGACCGGCCAGCTCTGGGCCTATGCTCGCGACGACCGGCCCTGGGGCGGCACCGATCCGCCCGCCGTCGCCTATGTCTACGCGCCCGATCGCAAGGCCGAGCGGCCGATCGCCCATCTCGCCGGTTTTGCCGGCATCCTTCAGGTCGATGGCTATGCCGGCTATCGGGTGCTCGCCGAGCGCGGCGACGTGCAGCTTGCCTTCTGCTGGTCTTACGTCCGCAGGCGCTTCTACGAACTCGCCGCGGCCGGTCCCGCGCCGATCGCCAGCGAGGCGCTCGAACGCATTGCCCAGCTCTATGTCATCGAAGCTGAGATCCGCGGCCGCACTGCCGACGAGCGTCGCGCCATCCGTCAGGAGAAGAGCCGACCGATCGTCGACGAACTCGAACCGTGGCTGCGTGCCAAGCTTGGCCTGATCAGCCAGAAGACCAAGCTCGCGGAAGACATCCGGTATGCACTGTCGCGCTGGGAAGGGCTGACGCGCTTCATTGTCGACGGCCGCATCGAGATCGATTCCAACGTCATCGAACGCGCCATCCGCCCGATCGTGCTGAACCGCAAGAATGCTCTGTTCGCCGGCTCGGACGGCGGCGGCGAACACTGGGCCGTCATCGTCTCGCTGATCGAGACCTGCAAGCTCATCGGCGTCGAGCCGCACGCCTATCTCGCCGACGTCATCACCAGGATCGTCAACGGACACCCGAACGGTCAGATCGACGACCTGCTGCCCTGGGCCTATCCCGCCGCGCAAGACCTCAGGCACGTGGCCTGAGAACAGCGCTTACACGCAATCAATGTTGATCCGCATAAGTCTATATCCCGGACAAAGCCCGTTTGATCGCATTGGAACTATAGGCCGATGGAGTAAAGCTGATCTGGCATTGATCAAGACGCTAAGGCCCGAGAACGACATGCGCTTGGTTTAAAATCTCATGCCATTTGCTGCTGCGGATGCCGAGGGTTCGTAGGTCTGTCCTGAATTCAAACAACTGCCACGCTCCCCAGCCCATCGGCAAATCGTACGACCCGCCATCTGCATCAAGCAGTCGGCTGATTAGGAACCTTGTCGGGCTTGTTGTCGAACAAGCGTGCATGAGTTGATCAGCGACCGTCTGACGGTCAGGCTTTTCTGGCGAGATAGCCTCTTGCAAAACAGCGAGGCCATGCATCGCAAGGCGATCAGTTGCCAGGATTTCGCGGAGGTTCTCATGAAGATGAACTCTGACGCCTGCAATGTCTGGAATTGGCAGCGCATTACAAAATTTCTCAGATCTTGAGTTCTCTGAGGTCGACTGTCGACGGTCCCTTTCGATATGTTTTGGAACCACCGAAATCTCGTCGATGTCTATCAGTGGTTTGTTCGATGGCGGTGATCCCTCTTGCTGCAGCACGACCAACTCTCTTAGGTCTCGATCGAGTTCAGCCTCGGTTTTGAAATCAAATCGCTTTTCGAATTGGGTCGGCAGATTGGCGGGCAGGGCGGTCCGAACAACATCGATCAATGAGTTCAAGTCGGAAGCGACGGACGCTGCAATTCGGATGGGCGCGCCGAAGGTTGCGGCCAATACAAGGCTTGCCCACGCATGGCGCGGTTTTGTGGTCTCCACAAAGATCTTGCTGCCGGAAGGCAGATTGTAAGCGTCCCGAATATGCAGGGCGTAGCCGGAGCGAACGTGAGGAAATTCGTCGAGGTCGATTGTGACGCGTTCACCATTGAGGTCGACGTCCAGTTCGTTGCGCTCGTTCGATAGTCTGATCACGCGAGCCGTCTGCCCGGCCAAAATTGTCGGTAGCCGATATTGGTCAGAGCGATTGCTATATTTCGTCCGAGTAAAGACCACCCATTGGCGTTCCGTCAGGGAAAGCGACCCGGTCGGGAGATCGAAGCGACGGCTTTGTGCTTGATGATTATCAGACCTACGCTTCTTGCGAACAGCATCGTCCAGCGCGCTGACGCGCCTTGGGTCATCGGTCACAATGAAATTCACCCGAGGACTTGGGGAATCTTGTCCGGTCTCAAAATGCAGTAACCCGGCATCGGCGATCGCTGGAATAGCATGCTGTAGACGGCCTGATTTCAGGTGACGAACGATCCACTCGATGGGTTCGCTGTTCTCCGGACGAACCGCCAGTCGGTCAGCGATGTATGTGGCGAGCGATTTCGTCGTGGGACGGCTCTCGTCGTACCCGAGGATCAGCGTCGCGTCCTTTTCATCGGCCATTAAGATGACCTTGGCCAACGCTTGATCATCGATCGTCTCTGAATGCGGCACGATGACCAGAGCGTTTTGCTCGACCGAGGGCTTCGTACGACCGAATTTGCATTCCATGATTTCCGGCGAGAG
The DNA here is from genome assembly GCA_036722275.1 of Rhizobium sp. GTDB lineage: Bacteria > Pseudomonadota > Alphaproteobacteria > Rhizobiales > Rhizobiaceae > Allorhizobium. The sequence continues at coordinate 4,227 of DAIMJJ010000274.1, forward strand.
CAGCGACTTGATCGTGGTAACGACCGGCGGCTCCGCCAGCAACATTGTGTGCCGCATGGTGTCGTAGTCGGACTTCGTCCTTCCGACGAGTAGCGGTCTTGACCCGGTCTTCGCGAGGGCACGGTGGATTGCTTGGCAAACAGCCGCATGCGTCAATCCAGTGGTGACGAAAATCCGGCGATTGAGATCGAGAGACTGGATGGTCATGGAAGCTTGGATGGCTTCACGATCCACCGTTTTGGTGGCTCGCTCGATCAACTCGTAGACGTGCGTCGTCGTCAGATGAGTGGATCGCCCAGCTTCATTTGCTCGAGAGAGCGCCACGATTGTAGGATCGCCGAGAATCTCGGTGAGCCGGTCTCGCTGTGCG
>DAIMJJ010000275.1:0-4514 GCA_036722275.1 Rhizobium sp.
ATTGTGCGGAAACACCGAGGGCCGCGTCAGGAAGAGGCAGCCCTTCTTGTTCAGCAACTCCGGCTCGATCGCGGGCGCCGGGCCCGAGGCCGCGCCGTAGAGCACCACCAGGCCGAAGGGCGCGGCGCAGTCGAGCGAATGCAGGAAGGTGTCCTTGCCGACCGAGTCGTAGACCACGCGCGCCTTGCGGCCGCCGGTGGCCTTCAGCATCGCCTCGGGCCAGCCCGGCTTCGAGTAGTCGATCGCGTGATCGGCGCCGGCGGCACGCGCGATCTCGCACTTGGCTGCCGATCCGGCGGTGCCGACGACCTCGGCGCCGAGCGCCTTGGCCCAGCGGCACAGGATCTGGCCCACGCCGCCGGCCGCCGCATGCACCAGCAGCAGGTCGCCGGGCTCCACGCGATGGGTCCTGCGCAGCAGGTACTGCGCGGTCATCGCCTTGAAGAAGATCGCGGCCGCGTCTTCGTCGGAGACCGACGCCGGCAAGGTGGCCAGCCGGTCCGCGGGCAGGTTGCGACGATCGGCATAGGCGCCGATGCCGGCGTTCATGTAGACCACGCGATCGCCGGCGCGCAAGTCCGCCACGCCCGGTCCCACGGCCTCGACGACACCCGCGGCCTCGTGACCGAGACCGGTGGGCAGCGGCAGCGGATAGGCGCCGCGCCGCTGGTACACGTCGATGAAGTTGAAGCCGATGGCGGTCTGGCGCACCGTGACCTCGCCGACGCCGGGATCGGGCAGCTCGACCTGCTCGATCCTCATCGCCTCGGGACCGCCGAACTCGCGGATGCGTACCGCGCGCGACATCGTCATGACCGGGCCTCCCGTCAGGCGAGCGTGTAGGCGGTCTTCACCGTGGTGAAGAACTCCTGCGCGTAGCGGCCCTGCTCGCGCGGGCCGTAGCTCGAGCCCTTGCGGCCGCCGAAGGGCACGTGGTAGTCCACGCCGGCGGTCGGCAGGTTGACCATCACCATGCCCGACTGGCAGTGGCGCTTGAAGTGCGCGGCGTGCTTCAGCGAGGTGGTGGCGATGCCGGCCGACAGGCCGAAGGTGGTGTCGTTCGCCGCCGCCAGGGCGGCTTCGTAGTCCTTCACCCGGATGACGCTCGCCACCGGGCCGAAGATCTCCTCGCGGTTGATCCGCATCGCGGCGGTGGTGTCGGTGAACAGCGCCGGCGCCATGTAGAAGCCCTCGGTCTCGCGCTTCAGGCGGTCGCCGCCGATCACCAGCGTGGCGCCCTCGGACTGGCCGATCTCGATGTAGCTCATGTCCTGCTCGAGCTGCGACTGGCTGGAGACCGGGCCGATGTCGGTGCCGGCCTTCAGCGCGTCGTCGACCTTCAGCGCGGCCATCCGCTCCTTCATCGCCTCGATGAACTTCGCGTAGATGCCGTCGGTCACGATCAGCCGGCTCGACGCGGTGCAGCGCTGCCCCGTCTGGAAGAAGGCGCTCTGCACGCAGATCTCGACCGCCTGCTTGAGGTCGGCGTCGTCGAGCACCACCTGCGGGTTCTTGCCGCCCATCTCGAGCTGCACCTTCTTGAGGTTCTGCGCGCAGGCCTGCGCCACGCGCGCGCCCACGCTCTGCGAGCCGGTGAAGCTGATCGCGTCGATGCCGGGGTGGTTGATCAGGCGCTCGCCCACCACGCTGCCGCGGCCCATGACCAGGTTGAACACGCCGGCCGGGATGCCCGAGCGCGAGATGATCTCGGCGATGGCCCAGGAGCAGCCCGGCACCAGGTCGGCCGGCTTCAGGACGACGCAGTTGCCGGCGGCCAGCGCCGGCGCGACCTTCCACGCGGGGATCGCGATCGGGAAGTTCCAGGGCGTGATGATGCCGACCACGCCGACCGGCTCGCGGGTGACCTCGACGCCGATGCCCGGACGCACCGAGGGCAGGCTTTCGCCGGCAAGTCGCAGGCATTCGCCGGCGAAGAAGTCGAAGATCTGGGCGGCGCGAATGGTCTCGCCGATCGCTTCCGGCAGGGTCTTTCCCTCTTCGCGCGCGAGAAGCGTGCCGAGCTCTTCCTTGCGGGCGAGGATCTCGTCGCCGGCCTTCTTCAGGATGGCGTGACGCTCGAGGATGCCCGAGCGGGACCAGGCGGGGAAGGCGGCTTTGGCGGCGGCAATGGCAGCCCGCATGTCGTCCGGTGTGCCCTGGGCGTAGAGCCCGACCACATCGTTCGTGTCGGACGGATTGCGGTTTTCGGTGGCGTTGCCGCCGACCCATTCGCCGGCGATGAGATTGTTGAACGTCATGGGGATGTTCCTTCCGATGGATGAGGTCGGCGCTAGGTCGCCGGTCCTTGTCCGGATGACAGGGGTTCGGCGTGCAAATTGTCAGCACGGCGGACGTTTGGCAAGGCTGATATATCTGCGCGGACGGGTCAGAGCCAGGCGGCTCTGGTGACTCGAAAGTCGGGCGCCGCGCTTCGGCGTGTCCCACGTCACGTCTCTAAAGAGCGCGCGATGCGACCTGTCTGCGGCTTGAAGACGGCGCCGTCAGGCGCCATTTGCCTTACCAAAGGTGCGACGGAGGTTAAGGCGCCGCATGTGCGCTTGCGGCTGGTTCGGCGGCGGCCAGACGGGCAAGGCCTTCCCCTAACGGCGGTAAACATTATCAGTGCGCGGGGGAACGTATTTCACTCCAGATTGTAGGCGCTTTCATTCAGGCATTTTTTCTCCAAAAGGAAGAGGACGCATACCATGGACATCAAGCAGATCATCAACGGCCAGGCGGTCGACGCGATTTCGGGCCGGACCTTCGTCCGCCATGACCCTTTCACCGGTGCGGTCGCAAGCACGGCGCCGGCTTCTGGCATAGACGACGTCAAGGCGGCCGTTGCCGCAGCGGCCGGCGCCTTTCCGGCCTGGGCGAAGATCGGACCCGGTGCACGACGCAAGCTTCTCGCCCGCGCCGCCGATGTCATGGATGCCAAGGCCCCCGATTTCATTGCGCTGCTGACCGCGGAAACCGGGGGAACGGCGCCCTGGGCCGGTTTCAACGTGATGCTGGCTGCCAACATGTTGCGCGAGGCCGCCGCGATGACCACGCAGATCCATGGCGAGATCATTCCGTCGGACAAGCCCGGCTCCCTGTCGATGGGGGTGAGGCAGCCGGCCGGCGTCTGCGTCGGGATTGCGCCGTGGAACGCCCCGGTGATCCTCGGTACGCGGGCGACCGCCATGGCGCTCGCCTGCGGCAATACGGTGATCCTGAAAGCATCCGAGCAATGCCCGGGGCTGCACGTGCTGATCGGACAGGTCATGGTCGAGGCGGGCTTGCCCGACGGCGTCGTCAACGTCATCACCAATGCGCCGGAGGATGCGGCCGAGGTGGTCGAGGCCCTGATCGCTGCGCCTGAGGTCAAGCGGGTCAACTTCACCGGCTCGACGCGGGTCGGACGCATCATCGGCGAACTGTGCGGCCGGCATCTCAAGCCCGCTCTGCTGGAACTCGGCGGCAAGGCGCCTTTGATCGTGCTCGATGACGCCGACCTGGAGGGGGCGGTCAATGCCGCCGTGTTCGGTGCCTTCATGAACCAGGGACAGATCTGCATGTCCACCGAGCGCTTCATTGTTGACGAGACGATTGCCGATGCGTTCGTCTCCAGGCTTGCCGAGCGCGCGGCAAAGCTTCCGGCAGGCGATCCGCGCGGACATGTCGTTCTCGGTTCGCTGGTCAGCCCGGAGGCGGCCGCCAAGATGGAAGCCATGGTTGCGGATGCCGTGGCCAAGGGCGGGAAGGTGGTCGCTGGCGGCGTACGCCATGGTTCGGTCTTCGAAGCGACGGTGGTTGATGGCGTCCAGAAAGGCATGCGGCTGTTCGACGAGGAGTCCTTCGGTCCGGTGAAGCCGGTGATCCGGGTCAAGGGCGAGGAAGAGGCGATCCGGATTGCCAATGACAGCGAGTATGGTCTGTCCTCTGCCATCTTCAGCCGCGATATCCAGCGGGCCATGCGGCTTGCTGAACAGTTGGAGACTGGGATTTGCCATATCAACGGCCCGACACTCCACGATGAGGCGCAGATGCCGTTCGGCGGTGTGAAGGGCAGCGGTTACGGCCGCTTCGGTGGCAAGGCGGCGATTGCCGAATTCACCACGCTGCGCTGGGTAACGATTGAGGACGCCCAACAGCACTATCCGTTCTGACCACAGCAGAATGGCGCCAGCGGTGGATCGACCAGCACCGTTGGCGCCTAGGGCCCAGGACTTGAAATTGCAGATTGTCCTGCCCATATGGGGATTGCCAGCTGGGCGGGAAGACGGAAGCCGGATTTGCAGGGGCTGGGTAGGTCGTTCGCGGCGGGTTCAGAATTTTCTCTTTCTTCTCAGTGACTTAGGAAAAAAGACAGTTTTTTGACAAAAGGCTGTTGACGGCAAAAAGGAGTAGCCGTATAAGCCGCTTCACCGAACGAGAGGGCGGCGCCAACGAGGCGAGCGGCACTCTGGTTCAGAAAAGAAAACCTCAAGAAATTGGCTGAGATGCTGATGGATTTCCTGGCTTAATTGGTT
>DAIMJJ010000276.1:0-4499 GCA_036722275.1 Rhizobium sp.
CGACGGCGGTCCCGCCGCGCCCAACAATCACATCCACCTCACGCAGCTTCGCGATAATCTGCTCCGGCGTAAATCGCTGACGTCCCATACATTTCTCCAATTCTCATGCCCAAACGGGCTCTCTTCAGAATTGGACCAATTTTCTCAAGGCAGACCACCGGCAGCTGACCATGACGTAACGAATCTCAATTTCGAAAGTGCCGCTCGGTCGAGACGCTGGCTCATTGGCCAGCGATTGGAGTTGGAACAATTAAAATCACAGGTAGGAAGCGGCCAACTTCCGGATAAACAGCAGGCGTGAATCCACCACTTGAGCCGGGCGGCATCGGTCACGACATCACCGCTGCGGTTTGAACGATCGAGACCCGGGTGCAAGAGCGCAACAATAGAAGTTGTCGTGAAAGGGGTTCCTAGCCATCGAGTGTGTCCTCACCTGAGATGTCCTGTGGAATCTCCTTCAAGAAGCTTTGCCCCTTTTGCAGACGCCTACCCAGAGTTTCGATGAAGCCCTCGTAGCGCTCCCGCCCTTTGGCCTGTGCCGACGCCTGCGCATCGTGTGGCAAAGGCGGCGTGATGGTCAGCCAGAAGCGGACGAACAGGGCGAGTGTCTCTGCAGTGACGCCGAGATCGCGCTCAAGGCGCTGGACCTGGCGTGACAGGCGGTCGAGGCGGCGGGCGAACGCGGCCTCGCGCTTGTCGGCGCCATCGGGTGACAGGAACGACGCAACCGCTGCCTCGACGATCGCGGAGCGGGAGAGCTTCTTGCGGTCGGCGAGATCGGCGATCTGGCGGAGCATCTCGGGCGGGAAATAAACGTTCAAGCCGAAGAATTGGACCGTCTGCCACATCTGGGGTTACGACGATCCGTCCTTCGCGCTGCAGAGCAGCGTGGTTCAGGACCGTCGCTATTTCTCGTGCGTCGCCAACATGGTGTGGCTGCCGACACCGCTCAAAGGCTTCACCGACACGCTTCCCGAGATCAAGGCCATGCTACGTGTCTGCGCATTTCATCTCTATGGATGGGCCTGTGAGCATCCATCGGTTGCCGAACAGGCCACCCAAGTCAGGTTGGGTTGGATTCCTGACGGCTATCCCAAGAGTTGGCCCAGCCCCGACCGCCCCGGCGTGCTGCCTCCGGGTGTCGCACCATTCAGCGCGCGCATCGAACGTGAAATTGCCAAGCGCAAACAAAAGATGAAAGCCGACCTTCTGAACGGGGATTTTCTTCACTATCCTAGGGATGACGTGCTCAGCGTCTTGAAATTCTGGGGCATTGAGCTGGATTAGGCGGCGGCCGTGCGAGATTGCAATTGTGATGCGCTCTGTAGATTGGCACTTTCCTATTCCGATGGAGAACGATGTGTGAGCGGCCCGCCATTCCTGCCCGGCATTCCTGCTAGCCACGTGCTCGCCCGCCTCGCGCAGGCCGGCGGGAAGGAAGTTGAGTCCGGGAAGCTCTTGAGCCCCGAAAGCTCTGCAGCCCTCGCGGTGAATTGCTTTGGGTGGTTCATCGAGCGGCCTGAACAGCTTCCCCCTTTGAAAGGCGTCGAAACCGCCGGAATTCCAGAACTGGTAGACGTCGAGTTCTGTGCACGATTTCCTTGGTCCGGTGGGCGCCATCCTTGGCTCGATGCGGTCGTGCAGACGCCGACGACCCTCATCGGGATCGAGAGCAAGCGCTTTGAGCCCTTCAGGGATGTGAAGTCCGTCAGTTTGTCGGATGCCTATGACCGACCTGTCTGGGGTGACAAGATGGAGGGGTATGAGCGCATGCGGGATGGTTTGCGTTCAGGGCAGGCTGGCTTTGCGCATCTCGATGCCGCGCAACTGGTCAAGCATGCGTTTGGTCTAACCGTCGCCACGGGATGAGGGCAGCGGCGCTCACGCGCCGCCGAATCTCCAGACAGGGATTCCGAGCTTCTTCGCCTTGTCGGCCAGGTTGTCCTGGATGCCGGTGCCGGGGAAGACGATGACTCCGATCGGCAGCACGTCCAGCATCTGATCGTTGCGCTTGAACGGGGCTGAACGGCCGTGCCTGGTCCAGTCGGGGGCAAAACCGATCTGCGCGACGCCGCGGTGGTCGGCCCAGCGGGCGGCGATTTTCTCGGCCCCTTTCGGAGATTTGCCGTGCATCAGGACCATGTTGGGATGCTTCATGCGGACCTGGTCGAGCTTGGCCCAGATCAGTTGATGGTCGTTGAAGTCGAGCCCGCCGGTCAGCGCGATTTTCGGTCCGGCGGGCAGCAGCACCTCGCGATCGGCGCGTTTGCGCGCGGCGATGAAGTCGCGGCTGTCGATCATCGCAGAGGTGAGCTGGCGATGGTTGACGCGTGAGCCGTGGCGGGGAGACCAGTTCGAGCCGGTCGTTTTCCGGTAAAGGTCGGCGCCGGTGTCACGAAAGAGTTCGAGGGCGTCGCGGCGTTCGATGAGCCGCTGTCCTGTGGAGATCAGCGCTTCGAGCTGCACGGCCTTCACCTCGGAGCCATCCTGTTCGCGCTGCCCCTGCTTCTGCGCCTGCTCGTTGTCGTCGAGTGTGCGTTCGACCCGTTCGACGGCGCGGTGGAAGGTGTTGACCGTTGACCACAGCAGGTCGTCGAGATCTGCGTCGAGGCCGGTATCGGCCATGGTGGCTATCAGCGCGTCGAAGATGTCGGCGACGGCGCCGGCGATCATGCGATCTTCTGGGATAGGCCGGGGATCGGGTTCATCCTCGCGAGGGTGGAAGCCATAAAGCTGAAGCTCAGTCAGGACATGATCGGTTGGAGAGGAGATGTGGTCGGGCTCAAATTCGTCATGTTCGCTCATGGTAAGCTCCGTTCGCTGGACCGCGACCGCCGCGGCCTTCATGGCGACGAAGCCGTCGGACGGGCTGGACTGGCACCCGGAGCGAAGCGAGGGGCCGCAGCGTGAGCGAAGGACCGCAGGGGCCGGCTATTTTGTCTCGCGATGGAAAGGCCCGAGCCGGGGTCCCCGCGCGGCTTGACCGCGTGGGGTGGAGCGGGCCGCCGGAAAATAGTCGGCCACAAGGTTGCCCGGGCGGACCGTCTGATGGCCGATCGCCCGCTGGAAGGCCGGGGCGCGGTCCTCTGGCGAACGGTCATCCCAGATGCGGGCGTTGATCGAAGCGCTCGACCGGCAGCCGCCTGCCTCCATCCCGGTTAGGCTGCGTGCTCCATGAAGCGTGCGACGTCCTGGGGCGCGATCTGGACACGGATGGCCGCCCGGAGCGCTGCGAGTCCCAGCAGCCGGAGGTCTTCATTGAAGTCGCCGAGGGTCGGAGACAGGATGCCGCGTGCGCGCAGATACGTCTCGGCGAGTGTACGGCTGATCGGCTGTGCCATCGCGAAGAGACGCCTCGCGGCGTCTGGCGAGCCCATTGGCGCCGCGAACGTCCTAGCCCGCCGCGACTCTCGTGTGGGCTCTGGATGCGGGAGGCTCAAGAAGCGCCGCGCTTCCTCGGCGACCTGCTTGAAGTCGGGAAGGTCGCAGGTTTCGCGAATGACATCGAGCAGATCGCCATGCTCGCCGGTGGCGGCATCGGTCCACTTGCCGGCGGCACCCTTGCCGGTCTGCGGCCCCTTGAGCCGCACGAACATTGAGCGGCCCGGCGTGTTGCGAACGTCGCCGACCAGCCAATAGCCTCCCTGCCTTGTGCCGTTGGACAGATAGTGCCGGCACACGGCTTCGGCTTGGCCGGCGAGGCGGGCCGCAAGATCGGATGCGTCCAAGCTGGCCATCACGCGGCCTCCCGTTCAGAAATCCGCATGACCGGATAGCGCTCCATCACCTTGGCAAGGACGGCCACGCCGGTCGCGTCGGTGGGAACGAACATCCGCAGAGGTTCATCGGCGGATGGCCGAGATCTATGGAGAACGTGAAGGCACTCGCCGTATGACGAACATGGTACTGCAGTCTCAGGCCAGTTGGGGAGCTATTGAACGCCTGGAAAATGGTCAGAGGATCCTGCGTCAGAAGGCGATGAACCTCCATGGCTCGCAAGTGGCCACCTGGCTCGCAGAAGCATCTTTGAGGTATGCGGGCCGCCAAATCTCAACTTCAGGGCTGGAGTCGAGCCCTGTGATGTTTCCCTTCGTTCTTGGCGGATCTATTTCCTATCTTCTTTCTCAGTCTAGCCATGTCGAACTTCGTATCGACAGCATGGGAGGTCAGGTAGCATGCCTACGCACCAGTTGAACTCAACTGCCGAGGGTACGGGTTTGGCCAGGGGCAATCGATCGCGACGAGGGAGCCTAGCGGAGGTCAAGGCATGAGTCCGGGCCTCGCGCGGGCAGTGCAAATCTGATACTGACCAAATGCGACGGTACTTTTTGTACGCGGTTTTAGCGCTCTCAGGGACACTTGGAAGTGCAATCCGACGGCAAATGACGCCGATAGATTCCGAAACCACAAAAAATATTTTTCTGGCAGTTTTTTCAATGAAATCAAAAGCGTAGCATTTTGACGGCCTTGGGGTCGGCGACAATGAGCAAAGTCGGTAA
>DAIMJJ010000277.1:0-3313 GCA_036722275.1 Rhizobium sp.
CTCACTCCGCTGCGATCTTGCCGGCCAGTTCGCGGTTCTTCATCAGCTTGTAGACGATCGAATCCATCAGCGCCTGGAACGACGCGTCGATGATGTTCTCCGAGACCCCGACCGTCCACCAGCGCACGCCGGTATCGTCGGTCGACTCGATCAGAACCCGGGTGATGGCCTCCGTGCCGCCGTTGAGGATACGCACCTTGTAGTCCGCAAGCTCGAGATCGGCGATCTCGGCCTGGAACTTGCCGATATCCTTGCGCAACGCAAGGTCGAGTGCATTGACCGGCCCGTCGCCTTCGGCGACCGACATCACGGTCTTGCCGTCGATCACCATTTTCACCACGGCCTCCGACACCGTCTTCAGCCGGCCATGGCTGTCGAAACGGCGTTCGACCATCACACGGAAGCTTTCGACCGCGAAGAAGTCCGGAACCGTGCCGAGCGTCCGGCGCGCGAGAAGTTCGAAGCTCGCATCCGCGCCTTCATAGGCATAGCCCGAAGCCTCGCGCTCCTTGACGATGGCGATCAGCTTGTCGAGCCGCGGGTCTTGCTTGTCGACCTCGATGCCGCGCCGCTTCAGCGCGTTGATGAAATTGGCCTTGCCGCCCTGGTCGGAGACCATGACCTTGCGGAAATTGCCGACGCTTTCCGGCACGACATGCTCGTAGGTGCGCGGATCCTTCAAGAGCGCCGAGGCGTGGATGCCGGCCTTGGTGGCAAAGGCCGATGCGCCGACATAGGGCGCCTGATGATCGGGCGAGCGGTTCAAGAGCTCGTCGAAGGCATGGGACAGCCGGGTGAGTTCCACCAGCTTCTCCGTGTCGATCGAGGTTTCGAAGCGCGACGCATAGGTCTCTTTCAGGCAGAGCGTCGGGATGATCGTCACCAGATTGGCATTGCCGCAGCGTTCGCCGATGCCGTTCAGCGTGCCCTGGATCTGCCGGGCGCCGGCCTCGATGGCGGCAAGCGAATTGGCGACCGCCTGTCCGGTGTCGTTGTGGGCGTGGATGCCGAGCGAGGCCCCGGGCACGCCGGCCGCGATCACCGCCTCGACGATCGCGCGGATCTCGGCCGGCTGCGTGCCGCCATTGGTGTCGCACAGCACCACCCAGCACGCGCCGGCCGCATGGGCGGTCTTCGCGCAGGCGAGCGCATAGTCGGGATTGGCCTTGTAGCCGTCGAAGAAATGCTCGCAATCGACCATCGGCTGCTTGCCGGCGGCGGCCACCGCCTCGACGCTTTCGCGGATGCTGACGAGGTTCTCTTCGTTGGTGCAGCTGAGCGCCACTTCGACGTGATAGTCCCAGGTTTTGGCGACCAGACAGACAGCGTCACTTTCGGCCTGCAGCAGTTGCGTGAGGCCGGGATCGTTCGATGCCGAGACGCCGGCGCGCTTGGTCATGCCGAAGGCGACAAAGGCCGCCTTCTGTGTACGCTTCTTCGAGAAGAAGGCCGTGTCGGTGGGGTTGGCGCCCGGATAGCCGCCTTCGACATAGTCGAGGCCGAAATCGTCGAGCATGGCGGCGATGGAAATCTTGTCCTCGACCGAAAAATCAATGCCCGGCGTCTGCTGACCGTCGCGCAGCGTTGTGTCGAAGAGGTAGATCTTTTCGCGTGTCATGTGTTTGCCTCCCCAGGCATTGCCGTATTCGTCCGTGGACGCTCACCCCCCTCTGTCGCTTCGCGACATCTCCCCCTCAAGGGGGGAGATTGGTTGCCGCTGCCGGCCAGAACTGCCCAGTCCATCCTCGCTTTGCTGCCTGAGAAGAGCGGCTGTCGAGAAGTGCAGGGCAGTGCCGCATGCCGATCTCCCCCCTTGAGGGGGAGATGCCCGGCAGGGCAGAGGGGGGTGGCCAGAACCACAATCATTTCATTTCCTTGCCGGCAAACCGGTCCGTCGCCCTGATCAGCTGGTCGAGGATGCCGGGCTCCAGAAAAGCGTGTCCGGCGCCCTCGATCAGGTGGAAGTCCGCCTTCGGCCAGGCCTTGTGCAGCTGCCATGCATACTTGGCCGGGCAGGGCATGTCGTAGCGCCCGTGGACGATGACGCCCGGTATGTCCTTGAGCTTCCCCGCGTCACGCAGCAACTGCCCTTCCTCCAGCCAGCCGGCATGGACGAAGAAATGGTTCTCGATGCGGGCAAAGGCGATCGCATAGTCGTCCTCGCCGAAATGGGCGGCGTAGTCCGGATTGGGCAGAAGCGTGATCGTTGCGCCTTCCCAGGTGCTCCAGGCAATCGCGCATTCCAATTGCTTCTTCCGGTCGGTGCCTGTGAGATAGCGGCGATAGGCGCCCATCATGTCGTGACGTTCGTTCTCCGGAATCGGCGCCTGGAACATTTCCCAGCGGTCGGGGAACATCTCCGACACACCGAACTGGTAGTACCAGTCGAGCTCCGCCTTGGTCAGCGTATAGATGCCGCGCAGGACCAGTTCCGACACGTGTTCCGGATGCGTCTCCGCATAGGCGAGCGCCAGCGTCGAGCCCCAGGAGCCGCCGAAGACGAGCCATTTGTCGACGCCCATCATCTCGCGCAGCCGTTCGGTGTCGGCGACGAGGTGCCAGGTGGTGTTGGCCTCCAGTCCGGCATGCGGTGTGGACTTGCCGCAACCGCGCTGGTCGAACAGCAGCACGTCGTAGAGCCTGGGATCGAACAGCCGACGCTGCAGCGGGCTCGATCCTCCGCCGGGCCCGCCATGCAGGAAGACGGCCGGCTTTGCGCCTTTGGTGCCGACCCGCTCCCAGTAGATCGTATGGCCGTCGCCGACATCGAGGAATCCGGTCTCGAACGGTTCGATCTCGGGATAGAAGCCGCGCAGTTCCTGGGTCATGATCAATCCTCTTCCGGCGGCCATAGCGCCGTGTCATGGTCGGGATGCTGGTGGTTGCTCTGCGCGATCCGGGCATTGCCGTCCGGCAGGTCCGAACGGTCGGTCGCTTTCTGCGGCAGCGAGAAGAGCTTGTCGAAATAGGAAATCCGCGCCTCCACCCCGTCCTGCGACACGGGCGTGGTGGCTTCCGGATCGTCGAGGCTGCCGATCGTCACGCCGAGGTAGGGCGAATCGACGGTCTTGAAGAAAAGCGGCGTGCCGCATTTCTCGCAGAAGCCGCGGCGGCAGGGATCGGAGGAGGAAAACCAGCGCGCCTCGCCGCGGGTGATTTCGAAATTTTTGTCGCGCGTTCCGGCAAGCGCCATGAAGAAATTGCCGCCGGCCTTCTGGCACATGCGGCAGTGGCAGAGATGCGGATAGCCGAGCGCACCGGCAATGCGGTAGCGCACCGCACCGCACTGACATCCGCCGCTATGGCTCAGCGC
>DAIMJJ010000277.1:3323-4442 GCA_036722275.1 Rhizobium sp.
CGGATCCGGTCCATGCTCACTCCTCCTCGGGCGGCCAGACGGCCGTGTCATGGTCGGGATGCTGGTTCGACACCACGGAGGCGAAGAACGCTTCCATCTCCGGCGAAGTCGCCGCCGGCTTCTCGAACAGGTGGTCGATCCAGGGCAGCCGCTTGTCGTGGTTGACCTGCACCTGCGGCTCGAGCAGCTCGGGATGGTCGAAGGCGCCGATCGCCAGCTCGATATGTTCGCCGACATGGTAGGTGAGGGGCGTGCCGCACTTGTTGCAGAAGCCGCGCTTGACCTTGGCCGAGGAGCGAAACAGCGTCGGCTGGCCGCGGGTCCAGGTGAGATGCGCATGATCGGCCGTGACCAGCGCGCCGAAGAACGAGCCGAAGGCCTTTTGGCACATGCGGCAATGGCAGATCGACGGCCGGCCGAGCTTGTCCGCTCTGAAACGTACCGCCCCGCATTGGCAGCCGCCGGTGAATATGCCGTCCATCCTGTGCTCCTCAGCGCAGCATCACATAGGCGACGACACCGGCCGTCACCAGGACCACCAGCGCGCCCTTGGCGATCAGGCCGTAGAGCAGCCATTTGGGGATCTGCGTATTGGGGTTCTTCTCGCTCATGGCGCATTCTCCTTCGGCCAGCTGCCGTCGGTGTCGTGGTCGGGATGCTGATAGGAGACGACCTCCAGCACGAAGGGCGCCGCTTCGGCATCCTCTTCGGTGCGGTGGCCCGGCAGTTCGTGCAGATGGTCGACGAAGCCGATCTTGCCCTCGGTGCCGAACTGCACCGTCGGCGGCAGGCGCGACGGATCGTCGAAGGCGCCGGCGGCAATCGCAACGCCGTCGGGCGCCTCATAGGTCAGCGGTGTACCGCAGTTGTCGCAGAAGCCGCGAAGGGCAAAATTGGACGAGCGGAATTTTTTCGGCTGACCACGTGTCCATTCGAGCTTGGCCCCCCGCGTCGAGACCAGCGGCGCATAATAGGCGCCGAACGCCTTCTGGCACATGCGGCAATGACAGATCGAAGAGTCCTTCAGGGCGCCCTCGACGCGAAACCGGACCGCGCCGCACTGGCAGCCGCCGGTGTAGATGGGATCGGTCATGATGGGTCTCCTGATGTTGGCGCGGT
>DAIMJJ010000278.1:0-4358 GCA_036722275.1 Rhizobium sp.
GCCGGCATGACCGACCTCCTGCGCGCAGTCCATCCCGACGAAGTGGCCAAGCCCGCCTTCACCTGGACCCCGACCTCGGAGCCGACCGCCAAGGACGACCATCACGACCGTATCGACTATGTCTTCGGTCGCGGCGCGACGCTCAAGACGCTCAGTGTCTCGATCGTCGGCGAGAAGAAGCCGGAGGCCGACATCGTTGTCACCCCTTGGCCGGCCGACCACCGCGCCGTCGTGGCCAAGGTTCAGTTCTAAGGCCTAAAGGAACACCACATAGGCGGCGTAGAGACCGTTGGCGACCAGCAGGCAGAAGACGGCAAACGAGCCGAGGTCCTTCGCATTGCGGCCAACGGTCGAGATCTCCGGCGAAATCCGGTCGACCAGTTCCTCGATCGCGGTGTTGATCGCCTCGACGCAGAACAGCACCAGCATCAGGATGACGAAGGTCACGTACTCCCCGAGCGTGGCGCCAACGGCGGCAAACAGACCGAGGCCGACGGCGAGCGCCAGCAGTTCATGGCGAAAGGCGGACTCGCCGATCAACCGCCGGAAGCCCTGGAAGGAATAACGTCCGGCCGCAAAGAAATGCGCAATCCCGGTCTTCTTCTCGATCACCGTGGCGGCGGCATCCGCCGCTGTCTTGTTCTTTCCGCCGTCAGCCATCCTTGTTCGAAACTCCCGCCGCTTCGAAGGTCGCCATGCCGGAATGGCAGGCCGCTGCCGCCTTGACGATGCCGGCAGCGAGTGCCGCACCGGTGCCCTCGCCGAGGCGCATGCCGAGCGCGAGAAGCGGCGTCTTGCCGAGCTTCTCGATCGCCTTCAGATGGCCCGGCTCGCCGGAGACGTGGCCGATCAGGCAGTGGTCGAGCGCCGAGGGATTGGCGGCCTTGAGGATGGCGGCGGCCGAAGTGGCGACATAGCCGTCGATCAGCACAGGGATCTTCTGCATGCGGCAGGCGAGGATGGCGCCGGCCATGGCGGCGATCTCGCGGCCGCCGAGGCGCCGCAGGATTTCCAGCGGATCATCGAGATGGTCCTTGTGGAACTCGACGGCGATCTTGACCGCGTCGATCTTGCGCTTCAGCACCTCGCCTTCCGATCCGGTGCCGGGACCGACCCATTCCTCGGCGGTGCCGCCATAGAGCGCCAGATTGATCGCGGCCGCGATCGTGGTGTTACCGATACCCATCTCGCCGATGCACAGCAGGTCCGTGCCGCCGGCAATCGCCTCCATGCCAAAGGCCATGGTGGCGGCGCAGTCACGCTCGGAAAGGGCAGCCTCGCAGGTAATGTCGCCGGTCGGGTAGTCGAGCGCCAGGTCGAAGATCTTCAGGCCGAGGTCATAGGTCGCGCAGATCTGATTGATGGCCGCGCCGCCGGCGGCGAAATTCTCCACCATCTGCTGCGTCACCGACGACGGATAGGGCGTGATGCCGTGACGGGTGACGCCGTGATTGCCGGCAAAGATCGCAACCAGCGGACGCGTGACCGCCGGCGCGCGGCCGGTCCAGGCGGCCAGCCAGAATGCGATCTCCTCGAGCCGGCCGAGCGCCCCGGCCGGCTTGGTCAGCTGCCGGTCGCGTTCGCGCGCCGCCACCAGCGCCGCGGTGTCCGGACCCGGCAGGTCGCGCAGGAGGGCGCGGAAATCGTCGAATGGCAGGCCGGTCACGGTCATGAGCAAGGCTTCCTTGTAATCTGCGTCGAAATCGGGCTTTGTTGGCTCCTCTAATACGGACCGCGCCTTGCCGCAACAAGCCAAAAAGCGGTGCGCACCGTCGTCTTTGAAATGGAGTGACGCGATCCCATGGATTGGCGCGACTATCTGACCGACACCGGCCGTGCCGTGTCCTTTTTGAGCCGCATCCCGATGCCCGCCTCCGTCTTCGAGGGTCACGACGGCCGCTTGTCGCGCGGCGTTCGCGCCTTCCCGCTTGCCGGCCTGCTGATCACCCTGCCCGCAGCGGCCACGCTGGCGCTGCTGCTCACCCTGAACGCGAGCCCGCTACTTGCCGCCTTCGCCGCCCTGGCGGTCCAGGCCGTGGTCACCGGCGCGCTGCACGAGGACGGACTGTCGGACGCCGTCGACGGGCTGGGCGGTGGGCGCGACCGCGACCATGCGCTGACGATCATGAAGGACAGCCGCATCGGTTCCTATGGCGCCGTGGCGCTGGTCATCGGCTATGGCCTTCGTGCATCGGCGATCGCCGAGATCGCCGGCCATCTTGGCGCGCTCGGGGCCGCCCTTTGCCTGCTTGCCGCAGCCGCGATCAGCCGCGCGCTGATGGTCTGGCACTGGTCGGCGCTGCCGCCGGCGCGCGCCAATGGACTGGCGGCCTCCTCCGGAGCGCCGATGACATCCGCGCTCAACGGCGCGCTCATCGCCGGCCTGCTGCTTGCCGCCGCCCTGATCATCCCGACAGCCTCGCTGTTCGCCTTTTTCATCGCCGTTCTCGCTGCTGCCGTCGCCGCCGCCGCCTTTTCCGCCCGGGTGCGCCGCGCGATTGCCGGCCATACCGGCGACACGATCGGCGCCACCCAGCAGGTGACGGAAACCGCCGCCCTCGCCGCCCTTGCCATGGCCGGCTGAGCACCCGATATAGACTTGAGAATCATCAAGGCCGCCCGATGGAATCACCCTGCATTCTCGTCTGTTCAATCGATGACAAGACCGGCTACTGCTTCGGCTGTGGCCGCACCCGCGACGAGATCGCCGGCTGGATCGGCTATACCGACGCCGAGCGGCGTTCGATCATGACCACCCTGCCCGCGCGCCTTGAAACCGTCGAGCGCAAGCCGCGCCGGGAAACCCGCCGGACCCGCATGGCGCGCGAGCGGGAAACCGGCTGATGCGGCTCCTCATCGTCCTCGCAATCCTGGGCTTCGGTCTCGCCGTCCTCGTCGTCAACCACGACGCCGGACAGAGCTTCGGCATGGCCAACGACGATTTCGGCGATTTCATCCGCCTGCTGCCCTTCGCCGCCATGCTGTCGGTCGGCCTCATTGCCACGCGTCGCTCGATCGGCGAGAGCGCCCGCCAGCTCGCCGTCTGGATGCTGATCACGCTGGCGCTCGTCACCGGCTATCTCTACCGCCTGGAGCTGCAAGCGATCGGCAACCGGCTGCTGGCCGGCCTGATCCCCGGCCGGGCGGTGGTGGTGACAACCAGCGAGGGCCGCCCTGAGGTGATCCTGCACAAGTCGCTTGGCGGCCATTTCGAGACCACCGTCGACATCAACGGCGTGGCCGTGCCCGCATTGATCGACACCGGCGCCAGCACGGTGGCATTGAGCTTCCGCGACGCCGTGCGCATCGGCATCGATCCGGCCGATCTCGCCTTCACCCAGACGATCATGACCGCCAATGGTCGCGCCATGGCGGCGCCGGTGCGCTTGCGCCAGGTCGGCGTCGGTCCAATCCTGCGCGAGAATATCCAGGGTTCGGTAATCGAGGACGGCAAGCTCGACCAGAGCCTGCTCGGCATGAGCTTCCTGTCGACCCTCGGTTCGCTGCAGATGCAGAGCGACGAGCTGCGGCTGCGCGACTGACCGGACGTCGGGACGCCCGGTCGGGTGACGGTCAGGCGCGAAGCTTGTAGCCAGTGCGGAAGACCCAGGCGAGGAAGCCCAGGCACAGCGCCAGAAACAGGCCAATCATCGCCAGGCTTACCAGCGGATGCACGTCCGAGACATCGAAGAAGCTCCAGCGGAAGCCGCTGACCAGATACAGCACCGGATTGAAGTGACTGACCGTCTGCCAGAACGGCGGCAATACGTCGATCGAGTAGAAGGTGCCGCCGAGGAAGGTCAAGGGCGGCACGACCAGCATGGGCACCATGCTCAGTTGCTCGAAATTCTTCGCCCAGATGCCGATGATGAAACCGGCGAGGCTGAAGGCGACCGCGGTCAAAAGCATGAAGCAGACCATCAGCACCGGATGGTCGATGCGCAGGTCGACGAAGAAGGCTGCCGTTGCCAGGATGATGAGGCCGATGATCATGCCCTTGGTTGCCGCGGCCCCGACATAGCCGATCAGGATCTCGGCCATGGCGATCGGCGCCGACAGGATCTCGTAGATCGTGCCGGTGAATTTCGGGAAATAGATGCCGCTCGACCCGTTCGACACGCACTGGGTGATCAGCGTCAGCATGATCAGCCCGGGCGTGATGAAGCCGCCATAGCTGACCCCGCCAACCGCCTCCATGCGCGGCCCGACGGCGGCGCCGAAGACGATGAAGTAGAGCGCCGTGGTGATGACCGGCGACACCACGCTCTGCAGCATCGTGCGGCGGGTGCGGGCCATTTCGTAGTAATAAATCGCCTTGATCGCTTCGAAATTCATCTGCCTTCTCCGATCAACGACAC
>DAIMJJ010000279.1:0-4339 GCA_036722275.1 Rhizobium sp.
TGTCGCTGCGCAGTTCGCCGCCGGCCATGTAGACCTTGTTGTCGTTCAGCGTGGCCAGGGTGCGTGCAATATCGGAGGAATTCGTCACCACCGTCAGGCGGCGGTGGCCGAGCAGTTCGCGCGCCAGGAAGCTCGTCGTGGTGCCGGTATCCATCATGATCGAATCGCCGTCGCGGATCGTAGCGGCAACGGCCGCCGCGATCGCCCGCTTGGCCTCGCTGTTTTCGCGCATGCGCCGCTCGAACGGTGCTTCGCCCACGGTGGATAGCAAGCTGACGGCGCCGTGCATCTTGACCAGGCTGCCGCTGCCGGCAAGCGGCTTGATGTCGCGCCGGATTGTCTCAAGCGACACATTGAGCTTGCGCGCCAGATCCGACAACGCGACGGTTCCCTCGCGCTCCAGCAGCCGCAGGATCTCCCGTTGTCGCTTCGAAGGGGGCATGGCGCTCTCCAGAAAGGTTGCGGTCAACTCATAGCTTGCCGTCGGGCGCGCTTCAATCGATCGCCACACAATCGGTCATAAAATCACAAAATGCCACAAAACAAGATTGACAAGCCGCCCCGGATGCCCTGAGATTGCTGCAACACACGCTCGTCATCAGATACGAAAAGTACGGGGAACGACGACCGGGTGTCTTGCCAGTTCTGAAGAATTTCAACGGGCTCTACTGGGAGAACTCGAATGCTCCACCTTGACCGCATGCCAAGGCTTGCCGCCGCGGCGCTGATGATCTCCGCATCCTTCCTGACCGCACCGGCTTCGGCTCAGGAATCCACCGATCCGATCAAGCTCACCCTGCACGACTGGACCGGCCAGTTGATCACCACGCAGATCATGGGCGAGGTCCTCAAGAAGGCCGGCTATTCCGTCGAATATGTCCAGGCCGACTATCTCGCGCAGTTCGCAGGCCTCGAATCCGGCGACCTGCACGTCGCCATGGAAATCTGGGAAACGACGGGTCGCGAGGCCCTGGATGCTGCAACCGCCACCGGCAAGGTCGAGAATCTTGGCGAAACCGGGATGCAGGCCAAGGAGGAATGGTGGTTCCCGGAATATATGAAGGAAAAGTGCCCGGGTCTGCCGAACTGGGAAGCGCTGAAGGACGAGGCCTGCGCCGAAGCTTTCTCGACCGCCGAAACCGCGCCCAAGGGTCGCTATCTCGGCGGGCCGGTTACCTGGGGCGGCTTTGACGAGGAGCGCATCGAGGCTCTCGATCTGCCCTTCGAAATCGTCCATGCCGGAACCGATGCCGCCCTGTTTGCCGAGCTCGAAAGCGCCTATCAGCGCCAGGCGCCGATCATGCTGTGGATCTACGCTCCGCATTGGGCGCCGGCCAAGTACAAGGGCGAGTGGGTCGAATTCCCGACCTACTCCAAGGAATGCTACGAAGACGCCGCCTGGGGCTCCAACCCCGACATGACGCATGATTGCGGCAAGCCCTTCGGCCCGATCTGGAAGGTCGGCTGGTCCGGCATCAAGGACAAATGGCCGGGCGCCTACGCGGCCATCAAGGCCCTCACGCTCGACAATGACGAAATGGGCGCGATGATCACCAAGGTCGATATCGACGGCAAGAAGGTCGAGGATGTCGTTGCCGAATGGATCGGGGCCAATGAGTCCCGTTGGTCTGGCTGGATCAAGAAGTAACCCGGCCCGTCGCGGTCATCCATCGCTTCCCTCGGTATGGATGACCGCGCTTTTTCTTCGCCCGTCACGACATCCCATCGTCCAGCGATGAGTGGAACCACCATGCCCACCGAAGCCAAACTCGTCTGCCGCAATGTCTGGAAGATATTCGGCGCGGGCGCGCAGGACGCCGTGCGCGCCGCCGGCGGAAGGCCGAAGACGGAGGATCTCGCCGCCGCCGGCCTGGTCGGGGCCGTTCGCGACGTCAACATGGAGGTCCGCACCGGCGAGATCTTCGTCATCATGGGGCTTTCGGGTTCGGGCAAGTCGACGCTCGTTCGTTGCCTTTCGCGTCTCATCGAGCCGACGGCGGGCGAGATCCTGTTCAACGGCGAAAACCTACTGTCCGCGAGCGAAGCGCGGATGATCGAGATCCGTCGGCACCAGATGGGCATGGTCTTCCAGCACTTTGCGCTGCTACCGCATCTGACGGTGCTCGACAATGTCGCCTTTCCCCTTGAGGTCCAGGGCGTCGAGCGGGACAAACGCGAAGAACGCGCCCGGCGCATGATCGAGCTGGTCGGCCTCGCCGGCAAGGAGGCGGTCTATCCTCGGCAGCTCTCCGGCGGCCAGCAGCAACGTGTCGGGATCGCCCGGTCGCTCGCCGTAGAGCCGGAGCTCTGGTTTCTCGACGAGCCGTTTTCGGCGCTCGACCCTCTCATCCGCCGCGAGATGCAGGACGAATTCATGCGCCTGCAATCGGTGCTGCACAAGACGATCGTCTTCATCACCCATGATTTCGACGAGGCGATCCGGTTGGCCGACCGCATTGCGATCATGAAGGACGGCGAGATCGTCCAGGCAGGCACGCCGGAAGAGCTGGTGCTGAACCCGGCAACCGACTACGTCGCCGAATTCACCCGTGCCGTCGCCCGTGCCAAGGTGGTGAAGGTCGGGGCAATCCTGCGCCCTCTTGCCGGCGAAACCCCGTCCGTCACGGTGGGTGAGCGGACGACGGTCGCCGAAATAGCGCCGAGGTTTGCCGCCGCCGGCGCAATGATCGGCGTGGTCGATCAAGGCGGTACGCTGATCGGCGCCGTCCACCGCGACGACGTCGTCGAACTGATGATGCAGGGGTGAGCGTATGAGCACCATCCTGCCATCCATCGAGCCGCTTGCCCCATCGTCCGAGACCGGGACGGTCCCGGCACGACGGCTGTCGAGCCTCCTTCTCGCCCTGACGGCCGCCGCCTCGCTTGTTGCCTGGTGGGCCGGTCCGGCGATCGGAAAATGGGCCTTCGACTATCCCCGCGCATGGCAGATCCCGGCGGCTCGGCATATCGGCGGCTGGATGAAATGGCTGGTCAACGAGGCGAGCTTCGGCCTTTTCTCGTTTACCGATTTCACCCGCTTCCTGGCGGCGTTGATCGACATCCCCTACACGCTGGCGCTCAGCCTCTTGTCGACCGGCTTCCTGTCGGGACAGGGGTCGGCCGCCGTCCAGATCGTGCCGCCGCTGTCCTTTCTCGGTGTCATCGCCCTGGTCGGCCTTATGGGCTATCATGCCGGTGGCCGCCGGTTGTCGGCGCTGATGGTGTTCTGCTTCGGCTTCCTGGCCGTGTTCGGCCAATGGACCAGCGCCATGGTGACGCTGGCCTCGATCCTGGTCGCCGTGCCGATCGGCGTCGCCTTCGGTCTGTTGCTCGGCCTGCTCGCCTATCGCTTGCCGCTTTTCGAGCGGGCGATCACGCCCCTGCTTGACCTGATGCAGACCATCCCGATCTTTGCCTATCTCGTGCCGATCCTGTTCTTCTTCGGCTTCGGGCCAACGGCGGCGATTGTCGGCACCCTGATCTACGCCATGCCGCCCATGGTCCGCATCACGGTTGTCGGACTGCGCGCCGTTCCCTCCGAGATCCGCGATCTCGGCCACATGGTCGGCTGCTCGCGCCGCCAAATGACGTGGAAGGTCATGGTGCCGTCGGCATCCGATGCCCTAATGGTCGGCGTCAACCAGGTCATCATGCTCTCGCTCAACATGGTCATCATCGCCTCCATGATCGGGGCTGGCGGCCTCGGCTTCGATGTGCTCGCGGCGCTGCGGCGCCTCGACATCGGTGCCGGCCTCCAGGCCGGTTTCGCCATCGTTGCGCTGGCGGTTGCGCTTGATCGGGTGAGCCAGGCCTATGCGAAGAAGGCGGGAACCTCGGCACCGGCCGGCCTCTCCGGAAACATCTTGCAGCGCCATCCCTATCTCATCGCATCCGTCGGCATGATCGGGATCGGCCTTGTCGCAAGTCTGCTCTCGCCACAGCTCGCGGCCTATCCGGAGGCGCTCACTCTCTCGACCGGCACGTTCTGGAACGAAGTCGTCAAATGGATCAACGTGAACTTCTTCGATGTCCTCGAAGCGGCGCGCACCACGATCCTCATCCATCTCCTCGTGCCGCTGAAACGCTTCCTCGGTGAACTGCCCTGGATCGGCGTCGTGGTTATGCTGGCGCTGGCCGGATACCGGCTCGGCGGCCTGCGTCTGGCTCTTATGTGTGGCGCGCTGTCTTTCCTGATCGCCGCCACCGGCCAGTGGGAAAAGGCCATGGTCACCGTCTATCTCTGCGGCATTGCCGTCGTGATCGCCAGCCTGATCGGCATCCCGATCGGCATTGTGGCGGCCGAGCGCGAGCGGCTGTGGCGCTGGCTGCAGGTGGTGAT
>DAIMJJ010000280.1:0-4337 GCA_036722275.1 Rhizobium sp.
GCGCAGGGCGGTGTGCAGCACCGCGCGCCCCTCGGTGAAATTGATCGGCTCGCCGGAGAACATGGCGTCGCGTTTCTCCGCGACCCCGCCGGTGGCGCACAGCGTCTCGAGCAGGGTCATGATCTCGTCGTTCACCGCGCATTTGGAATAATCTATCAGCAGGTCGCCGCTGGATGCGCTGAAGCGGGAGAAGCGCTGGGGATCAGCGGCAAAGGCGGCGCGCAGATCCTCGGCTCGCGTGGCCGCGGCGGTGGTCGTCAGCTTGTCGATGATGGCCTGCATCTTGATGTCCCTGATTTGTCGCAGATGCAGGCGACCCTATTCTGGCCCGTCCCGGCGATCAAGCACACGAAAACACCCGGACCCTCTCGGAGGATCCGGGTGGCAAAAATACACGTCTTAGTGGCGTTCCTACTTCGCCGGCTCGCTGTCGCGCAGTTCGCGCCTGAGGATCTTGCCGACATTCGACTTTGGCAGCTCGGTGCGGAATTCGATGTAGCGCGGGCGCTTGTAGTTGGTGAGATTGGCGGCGCAATGGGCCTTGAGGTCTGCTTCGGTCAGCGCCGGGTCCTTCTTGACGACGAAGATCTTCACCGCCTCGCCCGAGTGCGCGTCCGGAACGCCGATCGCGGCGCATTCGAGAACGCCCGGATGCATCGCTGCCACTTCCTCGATTTCGTTCGGATAGACATTGAAGCCGGAGACCAGGATCATATCCTTCTTGCGGTCGACGATCTTGACGTAGCCAGCCTCGTTCATCATGCCCATGTCGCCCGAGCGGAAGAAGCCGTCCGGGGTCATCACCTTGGCGGTTTCCTCTGGGCGCTGCCAATAGCCGGCCATGACCTGCGGGCCGCGAATGCAGATCTCGCCGACTTCGCCGATCGGCAGCGTTGCGCCGTCCTCGTCGCGGATTTCGATATCGGTCGAGGGCAGCGGCAGACCGATCATGCCGCTGAATTCCGTACTGTCGAGACGGTTGACGGTCGCGACCGGCGAGGTTTCCGACAGGCCGTAGCCTTCGGTGATCGGGCAGCCGGTCATCTGGTACCAGCGTTCCGCGACCGGCCGCTGCACCGCCATGCCGCCGCCGAGCACCAGGAGAAGCGACGAGAAGTCGAGGTTCTTGAAGTCGGGATTGTTCATCAGCGCGTTGAACAGCGTGTTGAGGCCCGGGAAAATGTGTGCCTTGTGGTTCTGCAGTTCCTTCACGAAGGCCGGGATGTCGCGCGGATTGGCGATCAGCACGTTATGGCTGCCGGTGGCGATGCCCATCAGCGAATTCACGGTGAGCGCGAAGATGTGATAGAGGGGCAGGGCGCAGATGAAGGTCATGACCTCCGGTCGGCCCTTGAGTTCGAAGGCCGCCTCCAGCCACATGGCGATCTGCTGCTTGTTGGCCAGAAGATTGGCATGGGTGAGCGTGGCGCCCTTGGAAACCCCGGTGGTGCCGCCGGTATATTGCAGGAAGGCAATGTCCGATGCCGTGACGTCGACCGGCTTCAGCGCCTGCCGCGCGCCTTCGGCAAGGACTTTCTTGAAACTGGTGTGGCCAGGGATCGACCAGGCCGGAACGAGCTTCTTCACCTTGCGCACGACGAAGTTGACGATGTGGCCCTTGAGGCCGAGCATGTCGCCCATGGTTGCGACAATGACGTGCTTCACCGGCGTGTTGGGCAGCACCTGCTGGACTGTTCCGGCAAAGTTCTCAAGAACGATGATCGCCTTGGCTCCGGCATCCACCAGCTGATGCTGGAGCTCGCGCGGGGTGTAGAGCGGATTGACGTTGACGACGGTAAAGCCGGCCCGGAGGATGCCATAGACCGCGACCGGGTTCTGCAGAATGTTCGGGGTCATCACGGCGACACGGTCGCCCTTCACCAGCCCCTTGGCCTGCAGCCAGGCGCCGACCTTGCGTGACTGAGCCTCCAGCTCGCGGAACGTCATTCCCCGACCCATGCTGGAGAACGCGAGCCGATCGCCATAGGTTGCGCAGCTGCTTTGGAAAAGACTACCGAGCGAGGAATGGGCAAACGGCGCAATCTCCGCGGCCACGGCGGGCGGATAGGAGTTCAGCCAAATCTTCTCCGCTGCCCGGCCACTCAGGCGGCTCGTTGCGTCCGTCATGTATACCCCTCCCAACGTCTTTATGTGCCAATCCCTATCGCATGCGACAGGTCGGCGATCCTCCCAGATGCTTCAGCGAGCTTATGCGTTTGGCCGTCCGGTTCAAGTCCCTAGCTCTATATAACCTTGACGTAAGCGTCAATAATCCACTGCCGCGTCGCTCCCGCTGCGCGTCAGGCCGTCTTCAACCGCAATTTGGTGGCGGCGAAAGCGTACACGGTTCGACACGGAACTTTCCGCAGCCCGCAGCCGTTTCGCTTCCATCGCCAAACCCAAGAAGGAGGTGCGCCATGCATCACAATACCCAAGCGACAGATCGTGACCCCTACGTGAAGGATACCGCGTCCTTGATCGCCAGCGACAAGGTGGACGGCACCGCCGTCTTCGGTGTTGATGGTGAGCGGATTGGCTCGATCAAGCGCATCATTCTGGAAAAACGCGGCGGACGCGTGGCCTATGCGGTGCTGAGCTTCGGCGGCTTTCTCGGGATCGGGGACGATTACTATCCGCTGCCGTGGGAGAAGCTGACCTATGACGAATCCGTGGACGGTTACCGCATCGATCTGACCCGTGAGCAGATCGAGCGTGCGCCCCGCTTCTCCGACGACGACCGTGACTGGTATCGCGACAACGGCCGTTCGGTCTATGACTTCTACGGTGTTCCGCCTTACTGGATCTGACCCGTCAGGTTCTGGTCCCGGAAACCCCGCTTCGGCGGGGTTTTTGCCGTCCTCCGGTCGGCGGATAAGCTTGGTTTTACCCGTGCCATGCGATAAGCGTTTTACCGATCAGTCGAACCTCGTTCGAGGCTCTCGATTCGTATCTTATTGTTTTTCGTTAACTCTCGGCCTCGTTCCGGATTTCGGCTCGGCTGAGAGCCGGCGCTGTCGGTTGATCTTGCCAAGTGGAGTTCGGGCGTGCGCATTGCAATCATTGGAACAGGGTATGTCGGTCTGGTGTCCGGCGTTTGCCTGTCGGATTTTGGTCACGATGTGACCTGCATCGACAAGGCGGTCGATAAGATCGCGCAACTTAATCGCGGCGAGGTGCCGATCTTCGAGCCTGGTCTGTCCGAACTGATCCAGAAGAATGTCGCCGCCGGTCGTCTGCACTTCACGACGGAGATCGAGACGCCGGTCGCGGCGGCGGACGTCGTCTTCCTGGCCGTCGGAACGCCGTCGCGCAAGAGCGACGGTCACGCCGACCTCACCTATGTCTTCGCCGCCGCCCGCGAAGTGGCAGCCGCGGTCCGGGGCTTCACGGTGATCGTCACCAAGTCCACCGTACCGGTCGGAACCGGCGATCAGCTGGAACGCATCATTCGCGAGGCCAATCCAGATGCCGACGTGGCCGTTGTTTCCAACCCGGAGTTCCTGCGCGAAGGGGCGGCCATCGATGACTTCATGGCGCCGGATCGTGTCGTGGTCGGCATGAATGACGACCGGGCGCGAACCATCATGGCAGACGTCTACGGGGCGCTCGATCCGGTTCGGCATCCCGTTCTGTTCACCTCGCGCCGGACCGCGGAACTCACCAAGTACGCGGCCAACGCCTTCCTGGCGCTGAAGCTCGCCTACATCAACGAGATCGCCGACCTGTGTGAGCAGGTCGGTGCCAATGTGCAGGACGTGTCGCGCGGGATGGGCCTCGACAGCCGCATCGGCCTCAAGTTCCTCAATGCCGGCCCGGGCTATGGCGGCTCCTGCTTCCCGAAAGACACGTTGGCGCTGGTCAAGACGGCGCAGGACCACAATGCGCCGATCCGCCTGATCGAGACGATCGTCGGCATCAATGAGACCCGCAAACGCGCGATGGCGCGCAAAGTCGAACGTGCGCTTGGCGGTGATCTGCGCGGCAAGACGATCGGAATTCTCGGGCTGACCTTCAAGCCGGACACCGACGACATCCGCGAATCTCCGGCCCTGTCAATCGTGCAGGCTCTTCTCGACAAGGGGGCGATCCTCAAGGCCTTCGATCCGGAAGGCATGCCCGCCGCGCGCCAGGCTATGCCCGAACTCTCCTACGAGCAGGACGCGGATGCGGTCGCCGATGACGCTGATGCGCTGGTGATCATCACCGAGTGGAAACAGTTCCGTTCGCTCGATCTGCCGCGGCTGAAGGCGCGGATGAAACAGCCGGTGCTGATCGACCTGCGCAACATCTACACGCCGGCGGACGTGCGCGGGCACGGCTTCGTCTACGAAAGTGTG
>DAIMJJ010000281.1:0-4281 GCA_036722275.1 Rhizobium sp.
GGACGAAGATCTTCTGCAGATCCTGACGTGGCACCAGAAGGTCTTCCTTGCGGGTGCCGGACTTGAGGATATCCATGGCCGGGAAAATGCGCTTGTCGGCGACCTTGCGGTCGAGCACGATTTCCGAGTTGCCGGTCCCCTTGAACTCTTCGAAGATGACTTCGTCCATACGGCTGCCGGTGTCGATGAGGGCGGTGGCGATGATCGTCAGCGAGCCGCCCTCCTCGATGTTACGCGCGGCACCGAAGAAGCGCTTCGGGCGCTGCAGGGCGTTGGCATCCACACCACCGGTCAAAACCTTGCCGGAGGAGGGCACGACCGTGTTGTAAGCGCGGCCAAGGCGGGTGATCGAATCGAGCAGGATGACGACGTCGCGGCCGTGTTCGACCAGGCGCTTGGCCTTCTCGATGACCATTTCCGCGACCTGTACGTGGCGCACGGCCGGTTCGTCGAAGGTCGAGGAGACGACTTCGCCGCGCACCGAGCGCTGCATGTCCGTTACTTCTTCCGGACGTTCATCGATCAGCAGAACAATCAAATAACATTCGGGGTGGTTCGCAGTGATCGAATGGGCGATGTTCTGCAGCAGAACCGTCTTACCCGTGCGCGGCGGCGCGACGATCAGCCCGCGCTGGCCCTTGCCAAGCGGAGCGACGAGATCGATGACGCGGGCCGACAGATCTTTGGAGGTCGGGACATCGAGCTCCATCTTGAAGCGCTCGTTCGGATAGAGCGGCGTCAGATTGTCGAAGTGAACCTTGTGACGGATCTTCTCCGGATCCTCGAAATTGATCGTGTTGACCTTCAGCAGGGCGAAATAACGTTCGCCTTCCTTCGGTCCGCGGATCGGCCCTTCGACCGTGTCGCCGGTCTTCAGCGAAAAACGGCGCAGTTGGGAGGGCGAGATGTAGATGTCGTCCGGACCCGGCAGATAATTGGCATTGGCCGAGCGCAAGAAACCGAAGCCGTCCTGCAGAACCTCCACCACGCCTTCACCTATGATTTCGACGTCCTGGCTGGCGAGCATTTTGAGGATCGCAAACATCAGCTCCTGCTTGCGCATCGTGCTGGCGTTTTCCACTTCCAGCGATTCGGCGAACGTCAGGAGATCGGTCGGCGATTTGCTTTTGAGTTCTTGTAGCTTCATTTCAGCCATGAAGAAGGACCATGTTTTCTTTATTTTTTTGGGAGAGGCGTGCCGGTGGAATTCGGTACGATCGCGGATGTCGCAAATGACAGAACGTTACGCACGCCGATAAGATGAGATGGCGCGAAAATAGCGATTCACCCCGTGAACCGCAAGGAAAAAGCGGAATTGCCGGAAAATAATGACAGCAGGGCCGGGATTGTACCCCTCAGAACGGCTTGACGATCACCAGGATGACGATGGCGATCATCAGGAGTGTCGGTACCTCGTTCATCATCCGCCAGAAACGCGGGGTGCGCAGGTAGTCGCCGTGCCCGAAAGACCTGACAGCCTTGGCATAATAGCCGTGAACGGCCGAAAGACCGATGACGGCGGCGAGCTTGGCATGTAGCCAGCCACCCTGGAATTCGAAGACCGTCCAGGCGATGTAGAGGCCAAGTAGCCAGGATACGATCATGGCCGGGTTCATGATCACCTTCATCAGCCGCTCCTCCATGATGCTGAAGGTGCGCGCCTGATCGGAATCCGGCTGACAATCGCTATGGTAGATGAAAAGCCGCGGCATGTAGAGCATGCCGGCCATCCACGAGATGACGGCGATGACATGCAGCGCCTTTATCCAGGGATAGGCGGCATCGGCGCCAAAGACGACGATGGCAAGCGCGATTGCACCGAAGAAGGCAACCGCGGTTGCGGCCTTCGCCGCGGCGCGTCTGCCCACCGAAGCTCCCGTCTGCCGCTCCATGCTCATGCTCCCCGGCTTCGCACGCGGTTGACCAGCGCCGTCACCGTGTCAGGATTGGCCTGCGGCGTGATGCCGTGGCCGAGATTGAAGATCAGCGGACCATGGCCGAGCGCATCGAGAATGCGGTCAATGCCCTCTTCGAGAGCCCGGCCTCCGGCGACCACGCGCATCGGATCGAGATTGCCCTGCACCGGCCCATCCTTCTGCAGTTCAGCTGCAAAGTGCAGCGGCACCGTCCAGTCGAGCCCGATCGCATCGGCGCCGGTCTTCTGACGATAGTCACGCAGCAGATAGCCTGCGCCCTTGGCAAAGGCGATGACCTTGGCCGAAGGCCTCTGCGCCTTCACCGAGGCGATGATGCGGGCCATCGGTCGCACGCAGAAGCGCTCGAACTCTTCCTCGCCCAGAACACCGGCCCAGGAATCGAAGATCTGCACCGCATCGGCGCCCGCGTCGATCTGCGCGACGAGATAGACGGCCGACATGTCGGACAGCACGTCAAGCAGGTGGTCAAAGGCCTCCGGGTCGCGATAGGCAAAGAGCCGGGCAGGGGCTTGATCCGGTGTGCCATGTCCAGCAATCATATAGGTCGCCACGGTCCACGGCGCGCCGCAGAAGCCGAGCAGCGTCGTCTCGGCCGGAAGCTCGAGCCGCAGGTGACGTACCGTTTCGATCACCGGCGCCAGATGCGTCATGAAGCCGTCGGTCTTCAGCGCACGAATCCCGTCCGCGTCAATCGGATCCATCTGCGGACCATGGCCCTCGGTGAATCGCACATTGCGCTTCAGGGCATCCGGGATCACCAGGATGTCGGAGAACAGGATCGCTGCATCAAAGCCGTAACGACGGATCGGCTGAAGCGTGACTTCGACGGCGAAGTCCGGCGTATAACAGAGGTCGAGGAAGCTGCCGGCCTTGGCGCGTGTCTCGCGATATTCGGGGAGATAGCGACCGGCCTGCCGCATGAGCCAGATCGGCGGAGGAGTGACGGTCTTGCCACTCAGGACTTCGAGAACTTTCCGTGCGGTACCGCTCAAGGCGCCAACCCTCTTAAAAAAAGAAAAGATAATTGAATCTTCTTCTATTTCTAAGAGTCTGTGACTATCAAGCATTAAACCCCGTCCACAGATCAACAGTCGTCATCGGGCAATCAGCTCGGTGAGGGGACAAAAGCTGGCCCTTCTAACTCTCCGATTGGGGAAAAGCCAATTTAGGCGATTGGAATCAAAGGGCTATGAAATCGGCTGGATGTCCCCAAGCTGTGGACAATATGTGGATTATGCAGCAGAAGCTGCGGCTTCTTACCACAATCCACAACCCGGCTCGAAACGACCTGCGCGAACTGGCGATGTGGATAAATCGGCACTTTTCCCCTTGCACTTGGAGCGCTCCGGCCGCTACCTCTCGTTCTCCCGATTTATCAACAGGCGGCTGAGAAGAACGTGGAGAACCGCAGAAACTTCTTCCATCTCCATCTGATTTCTGACTCGACGGGAGAGACTCTCATTTCCGCGGGGCGGGCCGCGGCCGCCCAGTTCAAGTTCTCGAACGCCATCGAACACGTCTATCCGCTGATCCGCTCGAAGCGGCAGCTGTTGCCGGTGCTTCAGGCGATCGATGACGAACCGGGCATCGTGCTCTACACCATCGTCGATCCGGATCTTGGTAATCTTCTGGAAACCACCTGCCGCGAAATGGGCGTGCCGAGCGTCAACGTGCTGGCGCCCGTCATCGAGAAGTTCCAGTCCTATCTCGGCGCGCCGTCGCGCGGCCGGGTCGGTGCCCAGCATGTGCTCAATGCGGAATACTTCGCCCGCATCGAGGCCCTGAACTTTACCATGGATCACGACGATGGTCAGGCGCCGGACGGCTATGACGATGCTGACGTCGTCATCATCGGCATCAGTCGGACGTCTAAGACCCCGACCAGCAT
Source organism: Rhizobium sp. (assembly GCA_036722275.1). Lineage (GTDB taxonomy): Bacteria > Pseudomonadota > Alphaproteobacteria > Rhizobiales > Rhizobiaceae > Allorhizobium. Next base: position 3,826 of record DAIMJJ010000281.1, read on the forward strand.
CTATCTCGCCAATCGCGGGATCAAGACCGCAAACATTCCGATTGTCGTCGGCGTGCCATTGCCCGAGAGCCTGTTCAAGGCCAACAAACCCTTGATCGTCGGTTTGATCGCGACCACCGACCGCATTTCCCAGGTGCGCGAAAATCGGGAACTGGGCGCGACCCCGGGCTATGCCCGCAGCGAATATACCGACCGCGCCACGATCGCGTAGGAGCTGAAATATGCCCGCGCGCTCTGTGCCCGCAACAATTGGCCGATCATCGACGTCACCCGACGCTCGATCGAGGAAACCGCAGCGGCGATCGTTGCCCTCCGCGTGAAGCTGCGTTAAGCCGATTCCAGGGTTTCAACTGCTTCGGAGATTGCTGACGTCATGGCCGATACGCTCGTGCTCGCTTCGGCAAGTTCGTCCCGCCGCGCGCTGATGGAAAACGCCGGGTTGACCTTTACCGCTGT
>DAIMJJ010000282.1:0-4228 GCA_036722275.1 Rhizobium sp.
CTCGTTTCGCTTTCCACCACGCTGGCCACCAACGCCCTGGTCGAAGGGCAGGGCGGTCGGGCTGGCCTCATCATGATCGGCTTCGGCCCCGATGATCTGAAGCGCGACGGTTTGTCCGAGGCGCTCGGACAGGATCCGGTCCTCTATCTGACGGGTGGCCATGACGTCCACGGCACCGAGACGCCGCTCGATCTGGCCCCGCTTGCGGCGGCGCTGCCTGAGCTTGCCCAAAACGTCTCGTCCTTTGCCGTCGCCGGTTACTTCGCGGTTCGCAATCCCTCGCATGAAACGCGGGTGCGAGACTTCATCCGAAGCCACTGTTCCTTGCCGGTCACCTGCAGCCACGAGCTTTCCTCGAAGCTCGGCGGTCCGCGGCGGGCGCTCACCACGCTCCTCAATGCGCGGCTGGTCTCGATGATCGACCGGCTGATCGGCGCCTGCGAAGGTTTCCTCAACAAACGCGGCATCGAAGCGCCGCTGATGGTCGTGCGCGGCGACGGTGCCCTGATCGCGGCCGCGGAAGCGCGGCTGCGGCCGATCGAAACCATTCTCTCCGGCCCGGCGGCGAGCCTGGTCGGAGCCCGTCACCTGACCGGGCTTGCGCAGGCCGTCGTTTCCGACATCGGCGGCACGACGACGGATGTCGCGATCCTCAATGACGGCCGGCCCGCGCTGGATGCAGACGGTGCCGTGGTCGGTGGCTATCGCACCATGGTCGAGGCGGTGGCAATGCGCACCTATGGTCTGGGCGGGGATTCGGAGGTCAGGATCGACGATCGCAGCCTGTCGCTTCGGCTGGATCTAGGTCCGCGCCGTCTCGTGCCGCTGAGCCTCGCGGCGGCGCTTCATGGTCCGGCCGTCATCGCGATCCTCGAGCGGCAGCTGCGCGCGACACATATGGGCCGCCATGACGGGCGGCTCGCCGTGCGCACCGGCGTCCCCGATGCGCTGGCAGCCGGGCTTGCGGCCCAGGAGGCGGCCCTGTTCGCCCGCATCGGCCCGTCACCGATCGCGCTCGATCAGCTGCTGACGGCAACCGCCCAGCTGGCGAACCTCGATAGGCTCGTCGCCCGCGGGCTCGTGCATATCTGCGGCATCACCCCTTCGGATGCCATGCATGTCCTCGGGCGTCAGGGCCAGTGGAACCGGGCGGCGGCCGAGCTCGGCCTGCGGCTTGTGATGCGGCGCAAGAACGGCGCGGGCCAGCCGATCGCCGCCTCGGCGGAAGAACTGGCCGAGCGGATCGTCGAGCGGCTGACCCGCCAGTCGGCGGAGGTCATCCTGTCGGCGACGCTGTCGCAGGACGGGCTTGCCGACGTCGAGCCGGCGCGCTCGGTGCTGATCGACCGGGCGCTGCGCCGTGAACCGGGCATTGTGCGTTTCGCCTTGTCGCTCGATCGCCCGTTGGTGGGGCTGGGCGCCTCGGCTCCGGTTTATTACCCGGCAATCGGCGACATGCTGGCCGTCGCCTGCGAGGTGCCCGAAGACGCGGACGTCGCCAATGCCATCGGCGCCGTGGTCGGCCGTGTCCGCGCAACCGTCACCGTTTTCGTGACCGCGCCGGAGGACGGCATCTTCATCTTGTCCGGCGCCGGCGACGGTCGCCGCTTTGCCGACGAGGAGACCGCCTTTATGGCGGCGCGGGAACGCGCGGAGCAAGCGGCGCTGGTGCAGGCGCTTGCCAATGGAGCGGCGGATGCCGTCGCCTCCAGCATCGAGGAGATCGATGCACCTGAGATCGATGGCCGGCGCAAGCTCATCGAGGCGCGCTTTATCGCCACTGCCAGCGGCCGGCCCCGGCTGGCGCAGGGTTGATACTTTCCGATCTGGAACAAATCCTTCTAATTTGTGCCCGATTGACAAGGAATGAGAACGGATCAAAGTCGCATCACCAAGGCCGCAGCACGAGAAATTGAGGAGTGAGCGAGATGAGCCGGATCGAAAGCCACGGACTTTCCATCGACAAGGAGCTGCATCAGTTCCTGATCGAACAGGCATTGCCGGGAACCGGAGTGGATCCGGATGCCTATTTGAAGGGTCTCGCGGCCATGGTGCACGAGCTTGCACCGAAGAACCGGGCGCTTCTGGCCAAGCGTGACGAGATGCAGGCGAAGATCGACGCCTGGTACAAGGAGAACGGCGCGCCGGTCGACATGGAAGCCTATGAGGCGTTCCTGCGCGAGATCGGCTACCTGCTGCCCGAAGGAGAGGCCTTCCAGGTCTCGACCTCCAATGTCGACGCCGAGATCACGACCATCGCCGGTCCGCAGCTCGTCGTGCCGGTCATGAACGCCCGCTATGCGCTGAATGCGGCCAATGCCCGTTGGGGATCGCTTTATGACGCGCTTTACGGCACCGACGCGATTGCCGAAACCGATGGTGCCGACAAGGGCAAGGGCTACAATCCCGTTCGCGGCGCCAAGGTCATCGCCTGGGGCCGTCAGCTGCTCGACGATTCGGCGCCGCTGGCCGGCGGTAGCTGGCGCGATGTCGCCGCTCTCTCGATCGACAAGGGTGCGCTGTTCGCGAGGATGTCCGATGGCAGCCTGACCGGCCTGTCGGATCCCGCGCAGTTCTCCGGCTATCGCGGCGCGGCCGAAAAGCCGGAAGCTGTGCTGCTGGTGAAGAACAATCTTCACACCGAGATCGTCCTCGATGCGAACGGCATGATCGGCAAGGACGACCCGGCCCACATCAACGACATCTGGCTGGAATCGGCCATCACCACGATCATGGACTGCGAAGATTCGGTCGCCGCCGTCGATGCCGAAGACAAGGTTGTCGTCTATGGTAACTGGCTCGGCCTGATGAAGGGCGACCTGACGGAGGAAGTCTCCAAGGGCGGCAAGACCTTCACCCGCGCGCTCAATGCAGACCGCGCCTACACGAAGCCGGATGGCTCCACGCTGACGCTGCACGGTCGCTCGCTGATGCTGGTGCGCAATGTCGGACACCTGATGACCAATCCGGCGATCCTCGACCGCGACGGCAATGAGGTGCCGGAAGGGATCATGGACGCCGCCGTCACCGCGCTGATCGCCCTGCACGACATCGGCCCGAACGGCCGCCGGGCCAATTCGCGCACCGGATCCATGTATGTCGTCAAGCCGAAGATGCACGGCCCGGAAGAGGTTGCCTTCGCCTGCGAGATCTTCGCCCGCGCCGAGGCTCTGGTCGGCATGGCGCCCAACACCATCAAGATGGGCATCATGGACGAGGAGCGCCGCACCACGGTCAACCTCAAGGAATGCATCCGCGCCGCCCGCGAGCGCGTCGTCTTCATCAATACCGGCTTCCTCGACCGCACCGGTGACGAGATTCACACTTCGATGGAAGCGGGCCCGATGATTCGCAAGGGCGACATGAAGCAGGCGGCCTGGATCGGCGCCTATGAGAACTGGAACGTCGACATCGGCCTCGAATGCGGGCTGTCGGGCCATGCCCAGATCGGCAAGGGCATGTGGGCCATGCCGGACCTGATGGCAGCCATGCTGGAGCAGAAGATCGCCCATCCGAAGGCCGGTGCCAACACCGCCTGGGTGCCGTCGCCGACGGCGGCGACTCTGCACGCCACCCACTATCATCGCGTCAATGTTGCCGCAGTACAGTCGGGCCTGAAGTCGCGCGGCCGCGCCAAGCTCCGCGACATCCTCTCAGTTCCGGTCGCGGTTCGCCCCAACTGGACGCCGGAGGAAATCCAGCGCGAGCTCGACAACAACGCCCAGGGCATTCTCGGCTATGTCGTGCGCTGGATCGATCAGGGCGTCGGCTGTTCGAAAGTGCCGGACATCCACGATATCGGCCTGATGGAGGACCGCGCCACCCTGCGCATCTCCTCGCAGCATATCGCCAACTGGCTGCGCCATGGCGTCTGCACGGAGGACCAGGTGATGGCGACCCTGAAGAAAATGGCGGCGGTGGTGGATTCCCAGAACGCCGATGATCCCGCCTATCAGCCGATGGCGCCGGCCTTCGACGGCGTCGCGTTCGAAGCCGCCTGCGATCTGGTGTTCAAGGGGCGCGAACAGCCCTCCGGTTACACCGAGCCGCTCCTGCACGGCCATCGCCGCCGCCGGAAAGCGCGGGGGTGACGCCGCCTCCCCCGCACGGGCGGCGGCGCCGCCGCGTCAGCCGCGTTTCGCCGCCATCGCCCTGAAGGCGGGGCGGGCGCCGCATCGGCCGAGCCAATCGGCCAGTTTGGGAAAGCGCGAGAGGAATTCCGGCGCGG
>DAIMJJ010000283.1:0-4111 GCA_036722275.1 Rhizobium sp.
GCTCAGGCTCGCGGCCGCCGGGCTCGGCTTTGCCGCCTTCCTCGTGAGCGGGCAGCGTGTCATCGTCGGCGTCGTCGTTTCGCTCGTCCTTCTGTCGCTCGGGCTCGCACTCCTTTGAGGGCCCTTGCGGGATGATGGACGTCCGCGACGCATTTGCGCAGGCGTCGACGTCCCATCCGGTCTATAGCTTCTTCATCCGTCGAACCGCATCCACAGGAACCGCCATGTCGTCCATGTCTTCCGTTACCGCTCCCGCCGACGCCGAGGCCCGTCGCGCCATTAAGCCCGTCGTCTGCTATCCCGTCGAGACGCTGCCGGTGCCGGACATGGCCCTGCTGCGGCAGGCGCGCGAGACCCTGACCAAGATCGACGAGGTTGTGGTTCCGCCGCGCGAAGGCGCGACCTTCTCCGTGCCCAAGGGCCATTTCTTCCGCATTCTGAGCGTCGACGGTCCGCAGGTCGGCGACCTCAACCTGTGGAATGCCCATGATCTGACCGAGCGCTTCTTCTCCGGCAAGACCCGCGCGCTGCACGCCACCCATGTGACGACCGGCAACCGGCTGTGGAGCACGCTTCCCAATCTGCGGCCCATGGCGACGATCACCCATGACACGCTCGGCTGGTACGGCTTCGACGAATTCGGCGGCAGCGTCCATGACGTGATCGGCACGCGCTGCGACCCTTACACCAACCGGCTGCTGTCGGGCGGCGACTATCACCACTGCTGCCATTCGAACCTGACGCGCGCACTGGCCGGCGCCAAGGGCCTGTCCTTCACGGAGGCCGAACCCTTCGTGCATGACGTGCTGAACGTCTTCATGTGCACCGGCTTTACCGCCGACACGCACCAGTACTTCATGAAGGCGAGCCCGGTGCGGCCCGGCGACTATATCGAATTCTTCGCCGAGATCGACCTGCTCGGCGGTCTGTCGGCCTGCCCGGGCGGCGATTGCAGCGCCAAGCATTCGAGCGACGTCGCTGCCTGCTATCCGCTCAAGGTCGAGATCTTTCGGCCCGACATGGATCTGCTGAAAAGCTGGCCTTTTCCGGAGCGGAACGGCTATCGCAATCCGGAATAGGCGGAGACTCTCTCTTCTCCCCAGCGGGGAGAAGGTGGCCCGCAGGGTCGGATGAGGGGGGCGCGAAGCGCAAACGCTGTACGGGGCAGCCCCCCTCATCGCCTCGCATACGCTCGGCACTTCTCCCCGCTGGGGAGAAGTGGGAGGCCGGAGCCGCAATCGTATCCCCTATGCGATAACCATCCCCGCGAGGAGAAGGTGTCACAGCACCGCCTTGATCTTCTCGGCATTGGCCTTCAGCACTTCGATGTCTTCCATCTTGCCCGAATGGGGTTTCAGCGGCACGCCATCGTGGCGCGGGATGACGTGGAAATGCAGGTGGTAGACGGTCTGGCCGGCAGCCGGTTCGTTGAACTGGGCGATGAACACGCCGTCGGCGTCGAAGGCTTCCTTGGCGGCGACCGCGAGTTTCTGCACGACCGGGATCAGCTTGGAAAGCACCGCCGGATCGGCATCGAGCAAATTGCGCGAGCCGGCTTTGGGGATGACCAGAAGATGACCGGTCGCCTGCGGCATGACGTCCATGAAGGCGAGCGTGTCGTCGTCTTCGTAGAGCTTCACCGAGGGGATTTCGCCCTTGAGGATCTTGGCGAAGATGTTGTTCGGGTCATAGGCGGGACTGGTCATCGGGAATCTCCTGAGGGTTCGACCGTAGTTAAGGCAGCCGGCCGAGACGGATCAAGCGCCCTCTTCGTCGCTGTCCCGCGGCTGGCGTTCGCCGCGGCGGAACGGCGTATGCTCGCCGAGGATCTCGGCCATCTCTTCCACCTCGCGCCGCTCGTGCGCGAGATAGTCGGCCACCGCGCGCCTCAAGCCCGGATGGGCGATGTAATGGGCCGAATGGGTGGTCACGGGCTGGTAGCCGCGCGCGAGCTTGTGTTCCCCTTGCGCCCCGGCTTCGACTCGGCTCAGCCCCTTCTCCAGGGCAAAGTCGATCGCCTGGTGATAGCAGACCTCGAAATGCAGGAAGGGATGGTCCTCGATGCAGCCCCAATGGCGGCCGTAGAGCGCGTCCGCGCCGATGAAGTTGATGGCGCCCGCGACATAGCGACCCTCCCGCTTCGCCATGACCAGCAGAATGTCGTCGGCCATGCGTTCGCCGATCAGCGAATAGAAGGACCGCGTCAGGTAGGGTTTGCCCCATTTGCGGCTGCCGGTGTCCATGTAGAAAGCAAAGAACTGGTCCCAGATCTCTTCGGTGAGGTCGGATCCGGTCAGTCTGTGGATGGTGATGCCGTTCTCGAGAGCGGCCCGGCGCTCCTTCTTCAAAGCCTTGCGCTTGCGAGACGCGAGCGTGTCGAGAAAATCCTCGTGGTCACGGTAGCCGGGATTGATGAAGTGGAACTGCTGGTCGGTGCGGTGCAGGTAGCCGGCATCGACAAAGGCCGTCAGCTCGTCCGGCGGCAGAAAGGTGGCATGCGCGGAGGAGACGCCGAGCTGGTCTGTAACCTGTCTCAGCGCGCCGGCAAGGAGCGGCCGGACTTCGCCCGCATCGCCGCGTTCCGCCACCATCAGCCGCGGACCGGTCGCCGGCGTAAACGGAAAGGCGCTCTGCAGTTTGGGATAATAGCGGCCACCGGCGCGCTCGAAGGCGTCGGCCCAGCCCTGGTCGAAGACATATTCGCCGCGGCTGTGGCTTTTGAGGTAGCAGGGGATGGCGCCGAGAAGGGTGCCGTCCGCGCCTTCCATCACCAGGTGTTGACCGAGCCAGCCGGTTTCAGCCGCGGCCGATCCCGAGTCCTCGAGCGCCGAGAGGAAGGCATGCGAGGCGAACGGATTGTATCCGTCCGCGCCGCGTCTTGCACCGCCAAGCAGCGCCCAGCGCTCAGGAGCGATTGCCGCCAGGGATCTTTCGATCCGGATCGTCACGTCTCCTGCCATCGGTCTCCCGTCATGCGCTGGCGATGGCGCTTTCCCGAGGGTCAAACCCCTCGAACGTCATCTGATCCGCATGAGTATAGGTATGCGCGCGCATGGTTTCATCCCTGACCGTCCAGGTAATCACCGGAATGCCGCGTTCGCGCTGTGCGGTGACGAAGCTGTTGGGCAGGTGCGGCACGCAGTAGGAGATGAAGTCGAGGCCGAGCGCCATTGCCTTTTCGTGCTCGGCGAACTGTTCCGGCTTGACACCTTCCGCCGTCAGGCCGACGGGGTAGGGGCAGTCGAGCTTCTTCAGGTCGCGCAGCAGCCAGTAGTCGAAGCTCATCAGGGCGACCTTGCCCTCATAGCCTTCGAGCACTTCCAGCACGGCTTCGGCCAGCCCGTCGTCCTGCTCGGCGTCGATGCCCTTGAGCTCGATCACCAGCGGCACCTGGCCTTTGACCAGTGCCAGCATCTTCTTCAGCGTCGGGATCTTGTCGGCAGTCCCGCCGATCGACAGAAGGCCGAGTTCGCCGGCGGTGCGTTCGCGCACGTCACCGGCAAGGCCGCAGAGCCGCTGCAGGTCGTGGTCGTGGAACACCATCGGCACGCTGTCGGACGACAGCTGAATGTCGCACTCGATGGCGAAACCGGCATCGATGGCGCGCTGGAACGCCGAGAGCGTGTTCTCCCAGACCTGCTTGTTCTGGTCGTGATAGCCGCGATGCGCGACCGGCACATCCTTGATCCAGCTGACATCGGTCACAGGGCAATCTCCAGGATTGCGTCGATCTCGACCGCGGCATTGAGCGGAAGGGCGGCCATGCCGACGGCGGCGCGGGCGTGCTTGCCCGCTTCGCCGAGCACGCCGGCGATCAGGTTGGAGGCACCGTTGATGACGAGGTGCTGCTCGGTGAAGCCCGGGGCCGAGGCGACGAAACCGTTGAGCTTGATCACCCGCACGATGCGCGAAAGATCGCCGGCAAGGGCCGATTTCGCCTGGGCGAGAATGTTGATCGCGCACAGTTCGGCGGCGCGCTGGGCGTCGGCCAGCGCCGCATCCGAGCCGACGAGGCCGGTGACGGCGACCTTGCCGGCTTCGATCGGCAGCTGGCCCGACAGGTAGAGGAGGTTGACGCTGATCACGTAAGGAACATAGTTGGCGGCGGGGG
>DAIMJJ010000284.1:0-4106 GCA_036722275.1 Rhizobium sp.
CGATTTCGTCCTCGACCGGCACCGGATTGGCGACCAGCATGCCGCCATCGATGCCGAGTTGATCGCGCATGCGCTGGAAGTTGGCGATCGCGGCGGGGCTCGGCAGGGTGAGCGGGCTCTTCAGGCCCGAACTGCGCGACCAGAAGGCCGGGAATTCCTCGCTGTCATAGGTGACAACCGGAACGCCGCGGGTTTCGAGCACTTCCAGCGTCTTGGGGATGTCGAGGATGGCCTTCGGGCCGGCGCAGACGACAATCACCCGGGTGCGGGCCAGTTCCTCGAGGTCGGCGGAAATGTCGAAGCTCTCCTCAACGCCGCGATGCACGCCGCCGATGCCGCCGGTGGCAAAGACCGTGATGCCGGCACGGGCGGCGGCGATCATGGTCGCAGCAACCGTGGTGGCGCCGGTGCGGCGCTCGGCCAGTGCGAAGGCGAGATCGGCGCGCGACAGCTTCATGACGCCGCTCGTCTGGGCGAGCGCGGCGATCTGGTCGGCATCGAGGCCGATATGCAGCACGCCCTCGATCACCGCGATGGTTGCGGGAACCGCGCCATTGTCGCGCACGATCTGCTCGACGCTGCGGGCCATGTCCAGATTGCCTGGATAGGGCATGCCATGGGTGATGATCGTCGATTCGAGCGCCACGATCGGGGCGCCGCGCGCCTTTGCGGCCACGACCTCGCTGGAATAGACGATCGGCAGAAGGGGCGAAATGGATTTGCTCATGGTCGTGTCCGGGATTCTCGTCAAAGCTGTCATGACAGGATAGTCGCAGCCGGCACAAGGGCCAGCCCCGACTTTAGGAGATCGGGCCTCAGGTTTTCCGCCGTGGCATGGGGCGATCTGAGGGTGATGGCGGCGCAGGCTGTGCCGTGGCGCAGCGCCTCGGCCATCGCTTCGCCGTCCATGTGGGCAGACAGGTAGCCGGCGGCAAAGGCATCACCGGCACCGGTGACATCGGCGATCGAGGCGACGGGCGGCGGGGCGAGGCAGGCGGCACCCGTTTCATCGAAGGCGACGGTCAGACTGCCGCCCATGGTGACCGTTCCGGCGCGAAGGCCCACCCGGCGCAGGAGATCCGGCCACTCTGCGGCTTCTCTCGCGGGCGCGCCGGCCACCACCTCGGCCTCCGCGACGTTCATGAACACATGGTCGAGCAGCGAAAGGCTGGGTTTCAGCCGCACGGCCTTGGCCGGCGAGATGGCGATCGCCGCCAAGGGCTTGCCGAGCGCGCGCGTCGCGGTGGCCAGTGCGGCGATGGTCTCGGCCGGAAGGTTGGCGTCGCACAGCACGCGGCCGGCCGCGGCCAGGCTCTCACGCATCGACCGCGCCCTGATCCGGCGCGGCGAAAACAGGTCGTAGAGCGCCATGTCGGCCAGCGCGATCACCAGATTGCCGTCGGTCTCCAGGATGGCGGTATAACTCGGCGTGGTGCGGTCGAGAAAGACGATCGGGCAGTCCTCGATGCCCGCCCGTTCGGCCGCAGCCGCCACGCGCTCGCCGTTCGGATCGCCCCCGCGCGGGGCGATCAGGCGCACGCGGCGTTCAAGTCGCGCAAGGTTCGAGGCGGCGTTGAAGGCACCGCCACCCGGCTCTTCCAGCCAGTCGCCGGGATTGCTCGCGCCCATGCGGGTCGGGCCGAACAGGCGGCCGCGGCGGTCGATATGGGCGCCGCCGACGACGAGGATATCGGGGCTCACGGGTGCACCTCGCAATCGGCCGAACGCGGCGAATCGGCGCCCCGTCCGACGGCCCGGCGCGCCGCGGACGACGGCTCAAAGCCATCGTCGCGCGCCGTGCGGACATAACGCGAACGGATGGCCGAAAGGCTTTTTGCGCCAACGGGTTGTCTGGCTCTTGCCAAATGAGAACAAAACATGTACATATCCGCCATCGGCTGCTTCATTGCCTATGCGGCTTCAATAACCTAAAGGTGGACCAGATGGCACAAAATTCTTTGCGGCTCGTAGAGGACAAATCGGTGGATAAAAGCAAGGCATTGGAAGCGGCGCTCTCGCAGATCGAACGGTCGTTCGGCAAGGGCTCGATCATGAAGCTCGGGGCAAACGAGAGCGTGGTCGAAATCGAGACGGTCTCGACGGGTTCGCTCAGCCTCGATATCGCGCTCGGCATTGGCGGCCTGCCCAAGGGCCGCATCATCGAGATTTATGGCCCGGAAAGCTCGGGCAAGACGACGCTCGCTCTGCAGACGATTGCAGAGGCGCAGAAGAAGGGCGGCATCTGCGCCTTCGTCGACGCCGAGCATGCGCTCGATCCGGTCTATGCCCGCAAGCTCGGGGTCGACCTGCAGAACCTTCTGATCTCGCAGCCGGACACCGGCGAACAGGCGCTCGAAATCACCGACACGCTGGTTCGCTCCGGCGCGATCGACGTGCTGGTCGTCGATTCGGTTGCGGCGCTGACGCCGCGGGCGGAAATCGAAGGCGAGATGGGCGACAGCCTGCCGGGTCTTCAGGCCCGCCTGATGAGCCAGGCGCTGCGCAAGCTGACGGCCTCGATCTCCAAGTCGAACTGCATGGTGATCTTCATCAACCAGATCCGCATGAAGATCGGCGTCATGTTCGGCTCTCCCGAAACGACGACCGGCGGCAATGCGCTGAAATTCTATGCCTCGGTGCGCCTCGACATCCGCCGCATCGGCCAGGTCAAGGACCGCGAAGAGGTCGTGGGCAACCAGACCCGGGTCAAGGTCGTCAAGAACAAGATGGCGCCGCCCTTCAAGCAGGTCGAATTCGACATCATGTATGGCGAAGGCGTGTCGAAGACCGGTGAGCTGGTCGATCTCGGCGTCAAGGCCGGCATCGTCGAGAAGTCGGGCGCCTGGTTCTCCTACAACAGCCAGCGGCTCGGCCAGGGTCGCGAGAACGCCAAGATGTTCCTGCGCGACAATCCGGCGCTGGCCCAGGAGATCGAAATGGCGCTGCGCCAGAATGCCGGCCTGATCGCCGAGCGCTTCCTGCAGAATGGCGGACCGGACGGCGACGACGCCGATGTCGTCGAGCCCTGATCCAACGGATCCTTCCTTCAAACGTCATGACCGGCCACATATCGAAAGAGGTGTGGCCGGTTTTGCGTCGGGCGGCTGGACAGGGGGAATGGCGGGCGATAAAAGCCATTGATTTTCGCGGACTGGCCGGTTTCCGGCCTGAATGAAGGGCGTGACATGAGCGGCGTGAACGACATCCGGTCGACTTTTCTTGATTACTACAAGTCCGAGGGCCACGAGGTCGTGTCGTCGAGCCCGCTGGTGCCGCGCAACGACCCGACCTTGATGTTCACCAATGCCGGCATGGTGCAGTTCAAGAACGTCTTCACCGGTCTCGAGCAGCGGCCCTATTCGACGGCGGCAACCGCCCAGAAATGCGTACGCGCCGGCGGCAAGCACAACGACCTCGACAATGTCGGCTATACCGCGCGCCACCATACCTTCTTCGAAATGCTCGGCAATTTTTCCTTTGGCGACTATTTCAAGGAACGCGCCATCGAGCTCGCCTGGAACCTGATCACCAAGGAATTCGGCCTCGACCGCAAGCGTCTGCTGGTGACGGTCTATCACACCGACGACGAGGCCTTCGATCTGTGGAAGAAGATCGCCGGGCTCACCGACGACCGCATCATCCGCATTCCGACCAGCGACAATTTCTGGGCCATGGGCGATACCGGCCCGTGCGGCCCGTGCTCGGAAATCTTCTATGACCATGGCGATCATATCTGGGGCGGCCCGCCCGGCTCGCCCGAGGAAGACGGCGACCGCTTCATCGAGATCTGGAACCTCGTCTTCATGCAGTATGAGCAGGTGACGAAGGAAGAGCGCGTCAACCTGCCGCGTCCGTCGATCGACACCGGCATGGGTCTTGAGCGCGTCGCCGCCGTTCTCCAGGGCCGCCACGACAATTATGACATCGACCTGTTCCGCGCCCTGATCGAGGCCTCCGTCGACCTGACCGGGGTTCCGGCCGAGGGCGAGCGCCGCGCCAGCCACCGGGTCATCGCCGACCATCTGCGCTCCTCCGCCTTCCTGATCGCTGACGGCGTGCTGCCGTCGAACGAGGGCCGCGGGTACGTGCTGCGCCGCATCATGCGC
>DAIMJJ010000285.1:0-2088 GCA_036722275.1 Rhizobium sp.
GACCATTCGCATCCGTTACGGCATGAAGCTTGGTGTTCATGCCGCCTTTCGTGCGCCCAATCAGGGCCCCGAGCCTCTCTTTTACCCGCGGGCTGGAAGCCGTCCGGTCGGCCTTGAGATACGTCGCGTCGATCATGATGATCTTGCGCTCTGCAGCCTCAGGCACAGCCAAGTCTTCCATCATCTGGAGAAAGGTGCCCTTGTTACCCCAATGTTTCCAGCGGTTATAACGCGTCTTGGAGGGGCCATATTCCTTTGGCGCCTCGCACCGCCTGAGGTCGTTGCGTTTGACGAAAACGATGCCGCTCAGAACGCGTCGATCATCAACGCGCTGGCGACCATGGCTCTTGGGGAAATCCGGCTGAAGCGAGTTATTTGCTCGTCCGTCAGCCGAAGCAAATGACTCATCAGTCAGGCCCCTATACCCCCGTCTGAATCAGAGCCGTCAATTCAAATCAATGGGTCCTGGCCCTAGATGCGTTCGTCGAGCCTCCTCCGCCATCCCGTCAATGACCTGACAAACCAAATTCGCCGACCATTCGTATTTTATCGATGGGTTTAGGCGGAATGGAACCAGTTTTGCCGCAATGTAATTATAAGAGCGAGCATCAGGAGCAAAGACATGCGCGCCATATTCTTAGTCATCATCGCCTCGGTGCTGAGCATCCTGGCATTCAAGTACAACGACAACTCCCTTGGCCAGAACCAGCTGATGGCCTCGCCGGTCGACGTTGCCGCGGAATAACACTCTTTCGCCGGTCGCGAGCGGCGGCGTGGCGCCCTATCGCGCCAGCCACGACTGAAGCCAGGCGGGCGACAAGCGCGCTTCCAGCTCTTTAGCCAGTTCGTCCAGCGCCGCATCCACCATCGCCCGGTAATCGCTTCCCCCCCCGCTGATTCCAAAGCTCTCCAGAAGTCGTGCCCGATAGCTGTCGCTGGCAAAAAGCCCGTGCAGATAACTGCCCATCACCCGGCCGTCCTTGGAGAGTGCTCCGTCCGGTCGCCCCTCGATCATGACGGCGGCGCGCGCGCAGTCCGGACCGTCGGTGACGCCGAGGTGAATCTCATAGCCCGACAAGGGCGTGTCGAACTCCAGCGAATGCGCCCGGCTGTTGCGCACCGTCTTTTCCGGCGCCATGACCGTGTCGACGTCGAGCAGGCCGAGACCCTCGACCGTCCGGCTCTCACCCTCCAGTCCGAGCGGATCGGCAACGCTGCGTCCGAGCATCTGGTAGCCGCCGCAAATGCCGATGACCCGCCCTCCTCGCCGCACATGGGCGAGCAGGTCCTTGTCCCAGCCCTGAGCGCGAAAATCCTGAAGATCGCCGATCGTCGATTTCGATCCCGGCAGGATCACCAGCCCGGCGTCGCTCGGCAGGCGATCGCCGCCCCGAACATAGACGAGTTCGATGTCCGGTTCGGCGGCCAGCGGATCGAAATCGTCGAAATTGGCAATCCGCGACAGGACCGGGATGGCGATCTTGAGGGCACCGCGACGCCCGCCGCCCAGCCGCTCGAGCACGACCGCATCCTCGGCCCGCAGCCGGCCTGCGGCCTTCAGCCACGGCACGACGCCGAAGCAGGGCCAGCCGGTAAAGCGGCCGATCGCCTCGATCCCGTCGTCGAACAGACTGACATCGCCGCGAAACTTGTTGATGATGTAGCCGACGATCTGCCGCCGGTCCTCGTCGGGCAAGATCGTGTGCGTGCCGACCAGGGAGGCAATGACCCCGCCCCGGTCGATGTCGCCCACCAGCACCACCGGCACCCCGGCGTGCGTCGCAAAGCCCATATTGGCGATGTCGCCGGCGCGCAGGTTGATCTCCGCCGGGGAGCCTGCCCCCTCGACAATCACCAGATCGGCGCCGTCCTTGACCTTGTCGAAGCTGTCGAGCACGGCCGACAGCAGCTGCGGCTTCAGCCGCTGATAGTCGCGGCCCCGGGCCTGACCGAAGACCTTGCCCTGCAGGATGATCTGGCTGCCTACCTCCGACTGGGGTTTCAGCAGCACCGGGTTCATGTGCACCGAGGACGGTACCCGGCAGGCGAGCGCCTGCAGCCATTGCGCCCGACCGATTTCGCCGCCGT
>DAIMJJ010000285.1:2188-4100 GCA_036722275.1 Rhizobium sp.
GGTACCCGGCAGGCGAGCGCCTGCAGCCATTGCGCCCGACCGATTTCGCCGCCGTCATCGGCGACCGCGGCATTGTTGGACATGTTCTGCGGCTTGAACGGCCGGACCTTCAGGCCACGATTGGCGGCAAGCCGGCACAGCCCGGCGACGAGAACCGTCTTGCCGACATCCGAACCGGTGCCCTGCAGCATGATCGCCTTAGTCATCGAAGCCCCTCACCGCTTTCGCCCATCGCCAGGCCGATCCTGAGCGAGAACCGGCACCCGGGCCCGCCCGACCACGCCGCCGTCTGGCCCCCGCACGTCGCGCAGCAGGGACGGATCGCCGATCACCAGGCACGAGTGCATGACGGTTTCACTGCTTCACTTGAGGGGAAATGACAAGAGCGACGTACAGGCAGGGCGGCGGTGGACGCCACAGACAAAGGCTCTGCCATTGGTGACGCACTGTGAGGCTTCCAACGCCTGAAAGAACAAGCGCGCTCCGGGACGCTATACCCACTCCGGAGACGCTGGCGGCAGAAACGCGCCGTTGAGAGCTTTATTAGCCCGACAGTTGTTACCGGATGGTTAGCTCGCGATTATGAAATTGCGAGAATCCTCACATGCGGTATCCGCCACGGCTCCGTCGCTAATTGTCCGGACGTCCAGCCAGTCGGTGGGCCGGCCTCGCGCGATTGATTTCTCGCGCAGAATCCTTAGTCTGGTGGCCGGTGGCGCGTGGGCCTTGGCCAATCGTCTCAGCGAGAACCCACCTTCGTGACCGCGCCCGCTTTTCGGCTCAGAACGCGTGACACGGCTTGCCTCACGCCGATTACGCCCTAGGTGCTTGCGCACAGCACCACACACCCGTCGCGGCACTTTCGCAAGCGCCGCCCAAAATTAAGACTGGGAGGTCTACAGGCCGATGAAGAAGCTCTTTGCATCCACCGTTCTTGCCACCGGTCTTTATCTCGCTGCGGGTTCTGCGCAGGCCGCCGAGTGTGGCGAGGTGACCATTGCCGAGATGAACTGGGCCTCGGCCGGCGTCGCCGCCCAGGTCGACAAGATGATTCTCGAGGCCGGCTATGGCTGCAAGGCGACGCTGGTCACCGGCGACACCATGCCCACCTTCACCTCGATGAACGAGAAGGGCGAACCGGACATCGCGCCGGAAATGTGGGTGAACACCGCCCGCGAGGTGCTGGAAAAGGCGGTCGCCGAAGGCCGCCTGCTGCAGCTTGCGCCGATCCTCAGCGACGGCGGCGTCGAAGGCTGGTGGATCCCGAAATTCATCGCCGACGCCAATCCCGAGATCAAGACCGTTCAGCAGGCGCTGGAGCACCCGGAACTCTTCCCGGCACCGGAGGATCCCTCCAAGGGCGCCGTCATCAACTGTCCCGCCGGCTGGAGCTGCCAGATCTCGACCGCCAATCTCTACAAGGCGCTCGGTGCCAAGGAAAAGGGGTTCGAACTGATCGACACCGGTTCGGCAGCCGGCCTCGACGGCTCGATCGCCAGCGCCTTCGAGAAGAAGACCGGCTGGCTCGGCTATTACTGGGCACCGACGGCCATTCTCGGCAAGTATGAGATGGTGAAACTGTCCTTCGGCGTCGGTCACGACAAGACCGAATGGGACAGCTGCACGGCGGTTGCCGACTGCGCCTCGCCCAAGGTCAATTCCTACCCCGTCTCCGATGTCTACACGATTGTGACGAAGAGCTTTGCCGACAAGAACCCGGTGGCGCTCGACTATTTGAAGACCCGCAAATGGGACAACCACACCGTCGGCAAGGTGCTGGCCTGGATGGACGAAAACCAGGCGACCAACGAGGAGGCGGCAAAGCACTTCCTTGAAACCTATCCCGAGCTGTGGACGACCTGGATGGCCCCGGATATCGCGGAGAAGGTCAAGGCGGGCCTTTGACGCGCGC
>DAIMJJ010000286.1:0-4082 GCA_036722275.1 Rhizobium sp.
AGGAATCGCTCTTTTTGCGAATCACTCGCAAAAATGATTGACAACGGAAAATCCGCCCCTAGCTTTGAATGAGAATTACTCGCAAGTAGCCCAGGAGTTTTTATGCTGCCCCGTATTGCCGGATTGATCGTTGCCGCTCTCGCCTTGCTTCCGCTTCCTGTGGCGGCCGCCGAGAAGCCGAAAGTCATCACCACCTTCACCGTCATCGCCGATATCGCCCGCAACGTCGCGGGCGACATGGCCGAAGTCGACAGCATCACCAAGCCGGGGGCCGAGATTCACAATTACCAACCGACGCCGCGTGACATTCTCAAAGCCCGCGACGCCGACCTCGTGCTCTGGAACGGGTTGAACCTCGAACGCTGGTTCGAGAAATTCCTCGCCAATCTCGGCTCAGTGCCGAGCGCGGTGATCAGCGACGGCGTTCAGCCGATCGGCATTTCCGGCGGCGGTTATGACGGTAAGCCCAACCCGCATGCCTGGATGTCGCCGGACAATGCGCTGATCTATGTCGAGAACATCCGCAAGGCGCTGACACAGGTTGATCCGCAGAATGCCGAGGCCTATGCCGCCAATGCCAAGGCCTATTCCGACCGCATCCGCGCCGAGATCGGGCCGATGAAGGACAAGATCGCCGCCCTGCCGGAAGAAAAGCGCTGGCTGGTCACCAGCGAGGGCGCCTTTTCCTACCTTGCCCGTGACCTTGGTCTGAAGGAGCTGTTCCTGTGGCCGGTCAATGCCGATGCGCAGGGCACGCCGCAGCAGGTGCGCGCCGTGATCGACGCGATGCGACAGAACAAGATTCACGTCATCTTCTCCGAGAGCACCATCTCCGACAAACCGGCGCGCCAGGTGGCGGAAGAGACGGGCGCGGCCTATGGCGGCGTGCTTTACGTGGATTCGCTGAGCGAGGACGGCGGCCCGGTCCCCACCTATCTCGACCTGCTCAAGGTCACGGTATCCACCATTGCCGGAGGGCTTTCGCAGTGATCATGGGGCCAGGCGCCAGACTGAAAGACGAAGGCTTGGCCGCAGCCGAAGGCCTGGCCGCAACCAATGTCACGGTCACCTACCGCAACGGGCTGACCGCGCTGCGAGCCGCAAGCTTCACCATTCCGAAGGGCACGATCACCGCGCTCGTCGGCGTTAATGGCGCGGGCAAGTCGACCCTGTTCAAGGCGATCATGGGCTTCGTGCCCCTGGCCGCCGGCGAGATCTCGGTGCTCGGCATGAGTGTCCGCCAGGCACTGAAACGAAACCTCATCGCCTATGTCCCCCAGGCCGAGGAAGTCGACTGGAACTTTCCGGTCCTCGTCGAGGACGTCGTGATGATGGGCCGCTACGGCCATATGAACTTCCTGCGCATCCCGTCGCGTAAGGATCACGAGATGGTGGCCGATGCGCTCGCGCGCGTCGGCATGAGTGATTTCCGCAAGCGCCAGATCGGCGAACTCTCGGGCGGCCAGCGCAAGCGGGTGTTCCTCGCCCGGGCGCTCGCCCAGGAGGGACAGGTGATCCTGCTCGATGAGCCCTTTACCGGCGTCGACGTCACCACCGAGGAGCAGATCATCGCCCTGATGCGCGACCTGCGTGCCGAGGGCCGGGTGATGCTCGTTTCCACACACAATCTCGGCAGCGTACCCGACTTCTGTGACCGCACCATCTTCGTCAAGGGCACCGTGATCGCCTCGGGCCCGACCGAAGACACCTTCACCGAAGAGAACCTGAAAACGGCCTTTGGCGGCGCACTTCGCCACTTCGTGCTCGGCGGTGCCGATCTCCACGACGATGCCGATGCCCGCCAGCTGAAGGTCATCACCGACGACGAACGGCCCTTCGTCATCTACGGCAAGCCGCAGACCGAAGAAGCCCCGGAAGACGCCAATGACAAGCCTTCTGCTTGAACCCTTCACCTATGACTACATGCGCAACGCCATCCTGGTGAGCGGCCTGGTCGGCGGCGTGTGCGGCTTCCTCTCCGCCTATCTCATGCTCAAGGGCTGGTCGCTGATCGGTGACGCCCTGTCCCACGCCATCGTGCCGGGCGTCGCCGGGGCCTATATGCTCGGCCTTCCCTTTGCCTTCGGCGCCTTTCTGTCGGGCGGACTGGCAGCTGCCGCCATGCTCTTTCTCAACCAGCGCACGAGGCTCAAGGAAGACGCGATCATCGGCCTGATCTTCACCTCCTTCTTCGGCCTTGGCCTGTTCATGGTGTCGCTGTCGCCCGTCTCGGTGAACATCCAGACCATCGTTCTCGGCAATATCCTTGCCATCTCCCCGGCCGATACGCTGCAGCTGGTCCTGATCGGCGGCGTGAGCCTGGTCGTGCTGACCGCCAAGTGGAAGGACTTCATGGTCGCCTTCTTCGACGAGAACCACGCCCGCTCGATCGGCCTGCGCCCCGATCTGCTGAAGGTCGTCTTCTTCACCCTGCTGGCCGGATCGACCGTCGCAGCATTGCAGACCGTCGGGGCCTTCCTCGTCGTTGCCATGGTGGTAACCCCGGGCGCGACCGCCTACCTGCTCACCGACCGCTTCCAGCGGCTGATCGTGCTCGCCTTCCTGATCGGCGCCGGCACGAGCCTGGTCGGCGCCTATCTGAGCTATTTCCTCGACGGCGCAACCGGCGGGGTGATCGTCGTGCTGCAGACCCTGCTCTTCCTGGCTGCCTTCGTCTTTGCACCGAAGCACGGCCTGCTGGCCGCCCGCCGGCGCGCGGCACAAGCCCTGGAGCCGACGCCATGAACAGCGAGACCCTCGAACTCCTGCTTCTGCCCTTCCAGCTGCCCTTCATGCAGTCCGCCTTTGCCGTGACGCTGATGATCGCGGTGCCGATGGCGCTGCTTTCCTGCTTCCTCGTGCTGAAGGGCTGGTCGCTGATGGGCGACGCGGTGTCCCACGCCGTGCTGCCCGGCGTCGTGATCGCCTACATGGCCGGCCTGCCGCTCGCCGTCGGCGCCTTCGTCGCCGGCATGATCTGCGCGCTGGCCACCGGCTATGTGAAGGAAAACAGCCGCATCAAGGAGGACACGGTGCTCGGCATCGTCTTTTCCGGCATGTTCGGCCTCGGCCTCGTGCTGTTCGTCAAGGTCGAGGCGGACGTGCATCTCGATCACATCCTGTTCGGCGACATGCTGGGCATCCTGCCCATGGATCTCGTGGAGACCGGGTTGATCGCCCTTGCGGCGACCGCCTTCCTGGTGATCCTGCGCAAGGATCTTCTCGCCCATGCCTTCGATCCGCAACATGCGCGCGCCATCGGCCTGCCGGTGAGGTTGCTGCACTACGGCCTGCTGGCCGTGCTGTCGCTGACCGTGGTCGGCGCGCTCAAGGCCGTCGGCATCATCCTGTCGGTCGCGCTTCTGGTTGCCCCCGGTGCCATCGCTTTCCTGATCACCCGCCGCTTCCAGACCATGCTCGTCGCCGCCGTCCTCGTCGCCGTCGTCGCCTCGCTCGGCGGCATCTATCTGAGCTTCCTCATCGACAGCGCCCCGGCCCCGACCATCGTGCTTCTGATGACGGCGATGTTCATCCTCGCCTTCCTGCGCACGGTGTGGAAAGCGCGGGCAACGGAGCGGCGGTCGACAGGGATCACCGGAGGCTGAAAGTCACCTTTCCTTAGAGCGCCTGACAGAACACGCCAAGCCTAGCACAGGTGTCATCGCCGCAGAGGAGAACGATCACCCTCTCTGGACCGCCGGGTCCATCTCATTCGCGACGTGCGGCGGTTGCACTTCGCCGGGCGAGAACGTTTTCCCGCCAGACCGTGAACAAGCCCGCGCCGACGACGATGATCGCGCCGATCACCATGTTGACCTTCAGCACCTCACCGAAAACCACGACCGCGATACCGGTCGCTAGAACCAACTGGAGATAGGTGATCGGCTGCAAGGCAACGGCATCGAGATTATCATAGGCCCTGATCAGCAGGTAGTGACCGGTCACACCGGTACAGCACAGCAGGACCATCCACTTCCAATCCGAAGGTGCAATCTCGGTCCAGAAGAACGGTCCGGCAATCGACAGCGCCACGGCGCCGACCGTGCCGATATAGAAGAAACTGGTCATCGGTCCATCGACCC
>DAIMJJ010000287.1:0-4076 GCA_036722275.1 Rhizobium sp.
CGCCCTGCCCTTCGACCAGGGCGTTGGTGGCCAGCGTGGTGGAAAGCGAAACGAGACCGATCTCCCTGACCGGTACGCCCGAGGCATCGATCACCTTGTCCAGCGCCTCGGCGATGCCGACCGCCAGGTCATGCCGCGTGGTCAGCGCCTTTGCCTTGGCAAGAATGCCATCCGTCTCGCAGTAGAGAACGGCGTCCGTATAGGTGCCACCGGTATCGATGCCCAGCAGGTAATGTCGTGTCACGCGAACTGCCCCGGTTGTTCAGGAGGATCGGCGGAAAGGAATCCGGCTGTTATCGCACGGGAAAAGCGCGCGGCAATAGCTGACAAACGGCAATTCGCGCTCACGAATGCGCTGCCCGGCGGGTGACCCGCATGGCCAGGCCACCGGCCGGCTGGACCGTCAGTTTCTGCACCGGCCAGGGCCTTGCGCCGCCGGCCGTGTCGAAGCGGAAACGCCGCATCAGAACCGCCAGCGCAATCACCGCCTCCTGCAACGCGAAGGTGGCGCCGATACAGACGCGCGGGCCGGCACCGAACGGCAGATACTGGAAGCGCCCGATTTTCTCCCGGTTCTCCGGCAGGAAACGGCGCGGGTCGAAGAGGCGCGGGTTCTCCCAGTAAAGTTCGTGCCGGTGCAGCGTCCATGGCATGATCAGGATGGTGGCACCCTTGCGGATATCGATCGCAGTCCCGTCCGGAGCCTCGAACCGATCCCGCTTCAGCGCCTGGCGATTGATCGACGGTGCCGGCGGATAGAGCCGAAGCGCCTCCTCGAAGGCGGCGCGCACCAGCGGCATGCGCTCGAGCCAGTCGACCGGATCGGCGCCATCTTTGAGCACCGAATCGACTTCGGTCTCCATGGCGGTGCGAATGGTCGGCGAGTTGGCGACGCAATAGAGCGTCCAGGCGAGCGCACGGGCCGTCGTCTCGTGGCCGGCGCCGATGAAGGTCAGGATATTGTCCTCGATCTCTTCGGTCGAAAGCCCCTGCGGACCTTCGACCTCAAGCAGCAAGGTGAGGAAATCACGGGGGGCGGACTGCGGGTCGCGGGAGATCGCGGCCTTCCGCTTTTCCATCGTCGAGCGTACGAGCGCACGGAACTTGGCAAGAACCTGCCGTCCGCCAATACGTGTCAGTCGCGGAAGCCAGGCGGGGGCCGCCAGCATGTCGAGGGGATCGATCCGGCCCATGTGGTGCAAGAGGGCGTCCACGTCGGCGGCAACATCCTGGCCCTCCGTGGCGATCTCTCCGGAAAACAGCGTCTCAGACAGAATGAGATAAGTGAGCGCCGTCATGTCGGCAGCGATGTCGCGCACCGTGCCCTCAGCTTCACCGGTGTCAAAACGCTCCGCAAACTCTTCGCTCTTCAACAACATCTGCCGGGCGAAGCCGCGGGCATGGCGCGGTGTAAAGACAGGGGCCATCGCCTTTCGCGAACGCTTCCAGACGTCGCCCTCCGCGGTCAGCAGGCCGTCGCGCAGGATCGGTCGCAGAACCAGCTGGCGCACCTCGTCCATCGCGAAGTTGGCGACATTGTCCACCAGCACATGCCGAATCAGGCCCGGATCGTTGACGATGATCGTGGTTCGGCCGAAGAAGCGGGTCTCGATCCACGGCAAGGTGTAGGACGGCACGCCCCACAGCTCGAGCGGATTGCGCAGGACCGTGCGGATGATGCCGAGCTTCGACGGCGGGACCGGGCGCGGCAGCGGTGCCGGCGGCTCGAACAGATCGAGGCTTTCCGTGCTTGCCATGGCGCTCTCCTGCGCTGGCCCGTCCAGCCCCGATCGAGGCTCAGAACAGGGTTTTCAGATCGGCCAGCCGGTCATTGACCAGCCAACCGTAGTAATTCTCCTCCGGCCAGACCGGCGCGCCGCCGGCATTGCGCGCGGCAAGGCTCCTCGCCCGCTGCAGGGAATTGCCGACGTTGAACAGGGTGGCCGTGACCCCGGGGTTCTTGGAGATATCCATGCCGGCGATGGTGCGATAGTCGTCGATGGCCTTGCGCAGCACGCCAGCCATGAAGGCGAGCGAGATGTCGGGGTCCATGATGGCCTTGTAGACACCGGCGGCGTCCGTCTCGTCGAGCTTGGCGATGCCCGACTTCTCCGAAACGAGGTCCGACAGCATCAGCGCGGTCAGCGGATTGATCTGGCCGAGCCCGAAGGTCTGGCCGGCATAGAAGGGCTGGAAGAAGACGGCGCTGAAGCGGTTGTTGGGGAAGGACTTGCCCCCCACGCTGCGACCGCGGAACTTGTCTTCCCAGACATCTTCCCGACAGGACCACAGCGTGTAGGAGTCCTTCTTTTCCGCACAGACGGCAAACTCCGGTCGGGCGACGAAGTCGGCAATGCTCTCCCCGTCATAGGCGAAACGGAAGCTGCTGCCGGCATAGGATGCCGCCTTCACGTAATAGCTCTGCAGGCTGTCATAGGCGTCGACGTTGAAGGTGTGCTCGCCGACGATGGCGCCGACCATGTGGATCGGATCGATGCCGTACGCGGCGGCCGTCTTGCGGATCTTGGAGCGAAGACGGTCATCAGTGGCCAGGAGATCACGCACCTTGTCGTATTTCAGGTCGAAGGTGGTCTTGCCGGCCTGGGTCCGGCGAACGGAGGCACCGGGGATCGGCGGCTGCTCGGCGTGGCGATTGCCCTCGGGAACGACGCGGACCGCTGCCGCCTCAACACCTGCCGGCGCAGCGAGCAGCAGCGCCAGAACGAATGCCCGAGTTAGTCGACCCACGATGCCTTCACTCCACGTTCATTTGGTCATGCCGATGATCTTCGGCCGCCACCCATACAGAAGCAAGGCCGTGTTTGTCGACCTTGCCCTGCATCGGTGTTGCGGGATTCCTTGGGTTGAGGCCCCCGCTTGGCCCTAAAGGATGTAGCGCGACAGGTCGGCGTCGGCCGCAATCTCCCCGACATGCTCCCGCACATAGTCCGAATCGATCATCACCTGGGATCCCCCACGATCCGGGGCATTGAACGAGATCTCGTCAAGCACGCGTTCCATTACTGTCTGAAGACGGCGGGCACCGATGTTCTCGACCGAGGTGTTGAGCTTGACGGCGACATCGGCGAGCGCATCGATCGCATCCTCCGTAAAGTCGAGATCGAGTTCCTCGGTCGCCATCAACGCCTTGTACTGGCGGATCAGGCTGGCCTCGGTCTCGGTGAGGATGCGGCGGAAGTCCTCCTTGGTGAGCGGCTTCAACTCGACGCGGATCGGCAGGCGGCCCTGCAGCTCGGGCAACAGGTCCGAAGGCTTCGAGACGTGGAAGGCGCCGGAGGCGATGAACAGGATGTGGTCGGTCTTGACCGGGCCATACTTGGTCGCGACTGTCGTGCCCTCGACGAGCGGCAGCAGGTCGCGCTGCACGCCTTCGCGCGAGACACCGGCCCCCACCCCGCCTTCGCGGGCTGCGATCTTGTCGATCTCGTCGAGGAACACGATGCCGTCGTTCTCGACGGACCGCACAGCCTCGCGCTGGATCACTTCATTGTCGATCAGCTTGTCGGATTCGTCGCGAATCAGGTCCCCGTAGGAGGCCTTGACGGTGGTGCGTACCTTCTTGGTGCGTCCGCCCATCGCCTTTCCGAACATTTCGGACAGGTTGAGGATGCCGACATTGGCACCGGGCATGCCCGGGACCTCGAAGCCCGGCATGCCGCTGCCGGTATCGGCAACCTCGATGTCGATCTCCTTGTCATCCAGTTCGCCAGCCCGCAGCTTCTTGCGGAAACTGTCGCGGGTGGCCGGCGAGGCGGTGGCGCCGACCAGCGCATCCAGCACGCGCTCCTCGGCGCCGGCATGGGCCTTGGCCTGAACCTCGGCGCGCTTCTTTTCCCGTACGAGACCGATGCCGACCTCGACGAGGTCACGGATGATCTGCTCCACGTCGCGGCCGACATAACCGACTTCGGTGAACTTGGTGGCCTCCACCTTGATGAAGGGCGCGCCGGCAAGCTTTGCCAGGCGGCGGGAGATTTCGGTCTTGCCGACGCCGGTCGGACCGATCATCAGGATGTTCTTCGGCATGACCTCGTCGCGCAGGCTCTCGTCGAGCT
>DAIMJJ010000288.1:0-4073 GCA_036722275.1 Rhizobium sp.
CTGGAACCAGGTCGCGGGCGACATCCTGGACGAAATCTATCTGGGGGCTTCCATTCGACGGCGGATCGCGATCCCGCACGGGGGGATTCTTGTCGTGGAAACGCCGATCTCCGCGGACGACAGCAACTTGCGTCCCGGTCGATCGGTGATGCTGAGCTGGGACCCGCAAGCGGCATGGATCGTGCGGGACTAAGCCAGACAGCGGACGGGGACGCCGAAGACGATATCAGCTCCGCGGCTACGGGCGACGTCGTCCACCCCATCCCATTCGTTCCAGCGGCCCCCTCGACCATTCCAGAATGCGTCAGCGCCCTGTCCATGACGACCGCAAGTATGCGGGCGTCACGGCCCCCCGCGCCTGCGTGCGCTTGCCGTTTTCTTCAGCCGGTTCACGCAGGCAGAGCAAACAGGGGGCCGCAAGAACAGGGGAAGCTCCGTCCTGTCAGAGCGCCTCGGCGATGGCCTTGCCGCAGGAGAGCGTGTTGGCCGTCCCGCCAATGTCGGCGGTGCGGCCGGCGGGGTCCGCCAGCACGCGCTCGATGGCCCGGACAATGGCGGCCGCCGCATCCGGCTCGCCCAGATGCTCCAGCATCATGGCCGCCGACCAGATCTGACCGACGGGATTGGCGATCCCCTTGCCGGCAATGTCCGGCGCCGAGCCGTGCACCGGCTCGTACAGCGCCTTGCGCTTGCCGGTCTTCGCATCGGTCTCGCCGAGCGAGGCGGAGGGCAGCATGCCGAGCGAGCCGGTCAGCATGGCGGCGACGTCGGACAGCATGTCGCCGAACAGGTTGTCGGTGACGATGACGTCGAACTGTTTCGGCGCACGAACGAGCTGCATGCCGCCGGCATCCGCCAGCATGTGCTCGAGCTTCACATCGGCGAACTTCGCCTTGTGGGTCTCGGTCACGACCTGGTTCCACAACACGCCCGACTTCATGACGTTGCGCTTTTCCATCGAGCAGACGGCATTCTTGCGGGTGCGGGCCAGCTCGAAGGCGACGGAGGCGATGCGCTCGATCTCGTAGGTG
Organism: Rhizobium sp.; assembly: GCA_036722275.1. GTDB lineage: Bacteria > Pseudomonadota > Alphaproteobacteria > Rhizobiales > Rhizobiaceae > Allorhizobium. The sequence continues at coordinate 1,032 of DAIMJJ010000288.1, forward strand.
TCATAGACCTGCGTGTCGATGGCGCGCTTCTGGCCGTTGCCGAGATCGGTGATGGTCTTCGGTTCGCCGAAATAGACGCCGCCGGTCAGTTCGCGCACGATCAGGATGTCGAGGCCTTCGACGAGCTCGGGCTTGAGCGAGGAGGCGCTGGCGAGCGCCGGATAGCAGATCGCCGGACGCAGGTTGGCAAACAGCTCGAGATCCTTGCGCAGTCGCAGCAGGCCGGCTTCCGGGCGAACCTCGTAAGGCACGTCGTCCCACTTCGGACCGCCGACGGCGCCGAACAGAACGGCGTCGGCGCTCATCGCCTTGGCCATGTCCTCTTCCGAGATCGCCACGCCATGGGCATCATAGGCCGAGCCGCCGACCAGGCCTTCGTCGGTTGCAAAACCGGCGCCCATTTCGGCGTTCATGTAGGCGATGATCTTGCGGACCTCGCCCATGGCTTCCGGACCGATGCCGTCGCCGGGCAGAAGGAAGAGATTGCGCTGCGTCATGGAAAGCCTCCCTGGCTTTTAAACAAGAATTGCCGCCTTCTATCGGGCAAAAACCCGCATTTCAAGGACACTCGGCGGCAGAACGGTACGGTGGGAGGCGGTCGTACCGGCAAGGTCCGGCGCGGCGGCCAAAAGCCGATCCGCGCCGCAACCGGTGTTCGTCAGGCCCAGGGGCGGGTCTCGGCGTTGGTCTTTTCGAAGGCGGCGATGCTGCCGGCCTTTTCGAGCGTCAGGCCGATGTCATCGAGGCCGTTGAGCATGCAATGACGCTTGAAGGCGTCGATGTCGAACTTGATCGTGCCGCCGTCCGGGCCGGTGATTTCCTGCGATTCCAGATCGACGGTCAGCACGGCATTGGAGCCACGGCCGGCATCGTCCATCAGCTTGTCGAGGTCTTCCTGGCTGACGACGATCGGCAGGATGCCGTTCTTGAAGCAGTTGTTGTAGAAGATGTCGGCAAACGAGGTGGAGATCACGCAGCGGATGCCGAAGTCGAGCAGCGCCCAGGGGGCATGCTCGCGCGAGGAGCCGCAGCCGAAATTGTCACCGGCGACCAGGATCTGGGCATTGCGATAGGCCGGCTTGTTGAGCACGAAATCGGCGTTTTCCGAACCGTCTTCCTTGTAGCGGGCTTCGGCGAACAGGCCCTTGCCGAGGCCGGTGCGCTTGATCGTCTTCAGGTAGTCCTTCGGAATGATCATGTCGGTGTCGATATTGACGACCGGAAGGGGTGCGGCGACGCCGGTGAGCTTTGTGAACTTTTCCATCAGACCCTGCCTTCGGAATGCAATTCAGGAGTTTGTGCAGGCCTTAGAGGAAAATCGCGCGGATTTGAAGGCCTTTCTTGGTCAAACGGGTACGCCTGGAGGCGGCAAGGGCGGTTTTCGCGCGCCCTTGCTCGATCGTCTCAGAGATCGATGATGGTGCCGCGGCCGTCGTTCCACACGCGCATCTCGCGGCCCTTGGCCTCGTTCCTGGCCCGCGCATAGACCGGCGCCTTCTTCGGCCGCAGGGTCAGCATGCGGGCGGCGAGCGTCAGTGTCAGCACGGCGGCGGCGATCAGCGTCATCGACACGGTGAAGGCGGCGGCCAGGGCGAGCACGACGATGCCGCCGGCGGCGAGGGCGATGGAGCGGAGATTCTGCATGATGGACATCCTTTCTCGCGCTCCAAGGTGGTCCTTCTTCCCGCGGAATGCAAGGGCTTTGCGGCAAATGTCGCCTTGCATGGCGCGGCAAAGCTTGGCACATGTTCGGGCATGAAATCGATCCGTTCCCACCATCCGGCGCGGTTGCGCCGCTCCGTCCTCAGCGTGCCGGCGATCAATGTCCGAGCGCTTGAAAAGGCTCACGGCCTTTCCTGCGACGCCGTCATCTTCGATCTCGAAGATTCCGTTGCGCTCGACAAAAAGGCCGAGGCGCGTGAGAATCTCAGGCGTTTCTTTGCCGAGACGCCGCTTGAAGGACGCGAGGCGATCATCCGGGTGAACGGCCTCGATACGGAGTTCTTCCTCGACGACATGGCCGCCGTCATCGCCTGCCGGCCGGACGCGGTGCTGCTGCCGAAGGTCGACGGGCCGGACGACGTGCAGCGCGTCGCCGACCTTCTTTCGGAATCGGATGCGACGGAAAGTCTCAGGATCTGGGCGATGATCGAGACGCCGCGGGGCGTCCTCAACGCCGCGGCGATCGCCGGCTCGGGCCGCACCGCCGGCGGCCTGCTCGACTGCTTCGTCGTCGGCCTGAACGATCTGAGGAAGGAAACGGGGGTCGCCCCGGATCCGGCGCGCACCTATGTCGTGCCCTTCCTGATGCAGGTGATCCTGGCAGCGCGCGCCTACGGGCTCGATGCGATCGACAGCGTGTCGAACGAATTCAGGATGTTGGAGGCGTTCGAGGCGGAATGCGCGCAAGGGCGCGCCATGGGCTTCGACGGCAAGATGCTGATCCATCCGGCGCAGATCGACGGCGCCAACCGGCATTTCGCCCCGTCCGCCGAGGCGCTGGCCGAGGCAAGGGCGATTGCCGAAGCCTTTGCCGACCCGGCCACCGCCTCGCTCAACGTCATCAATCTTGAGGGCCGCATGGTCGAGCGGCTGCACCTGGAACAGGCCGAACGGTTGCTCGCCAAGGCTCAGGCCATTGCAGAAAGAGAAGGCACAAATCCATGAAAGTCTACCGTTTCCTCACCGGCCCCGACGACGCGGCCTTCTGCCATCGCGTCACCGATGCGCTCAACAAGGGCTGGGAACTTCATGGTGCGCCGAGCCTGTCCTTCAACGCCGCGACCAACCAGATGCATTGCGGGCAGGCCGTGGTGAAGACGGTGCACGGCAAGGATTACGACCCGAGCATGAAGCTCGGCGAACAGTGAGGTGGGCGGGACGCCCGCCTGAGGCGGCGGACGTCCCCGATCGGTGCCTTACTTGACGGCGGCATTGCCGCCATCAGCATAAAGGGCGGAGCCGGCGACGAAGCTCGCCATCGGGCCGACCGACGGCCGCATCGACCAACCGCTCATGGGTTTCGGCAAGGGCGACGTCGCC
>DAIMJJ010000289.1:0-4067 GCA_036722275.1 Rhizobium sp.
GAACACCGCCTCGCGCAGGGCCACGAACTCGACGCCGGCCTCGGAGACCGCGACGGCCGAGGACGGATCCTGTCCGCCCATGACGATGGCGGGGATCTCGATCATCGACGACCACCACTCGCCGAGCGCCAGGTTCTTGGAATGCGCTTCCGGCTTGATGTCGCCGTCAAGCCGTCCGAAGAACACATAGTCCGGCTGCAATTCGCCGATCTCCAGCGCGTGATGGCGGTCCATCGCATTACCGCCGCCGACGATCATCTTCGGCACGTGCTTTTCGATCGCCTCGGCAAGGGCGGCGGCATTCCCGGAAATATGCAGGCCGTCGGCCTTGGCGCGACCGGCGACGCGGCTGTTGTCCACCACAAGGGCGGCCGCCCCGTGATCCTGGATCACCGGCACGAGCAGTTCGACATGCTTCTGGAAGCTGGTGTCGTCGAGGCCATATTGCGGGATGATCACGGATGCCACATCCCCGCCCTTCAGCGCGTCGCCAACCACGCGCGCCTTTTCCTCGGCGTCGGCGATGTCGGGAACGATCAGGACAAGGCGGCAGCGATCTTCGGGACTGGTCATCAAAGGATCCGTTTTCCGGAGGGCGCAGCTTTTCCGCACGCCTCCCTCGTTTTGCATGAATAAATCCGATAGACCGGTCCTTGGAAAGGATCAACCGGACAAATGACGCCCGATCTGCTGTTCTATGCCGCCGCCATCCCGGCCGTCGCGCTTGTCGGACTGTCCAAGGGCGGCCTCGGCGGCGCTTTCGCGCTGATGGGCGTGCCGCTCCTGGCCATGGTCGTGCCGCCGATGCAGGCGGCGGCGATCTTCCTGCCGATCCTGCTGGTGATGGATGCGGTCGCCCTGTGGGCCTGGCGGCGCCACAACGACCGGGCCACGCTTCTGGCCCTCCTGCCGGGCGGCATTGTCGGCATCGCCATCGGCTGGGCGACCTCGGCCTATGTCTCCGTCAACGTGATGCGGCTGCTGCTCGGCGCCATCTCCGTGATCTTCGCCCTGCGTTACTTCATCGACGCGGCCCGCAAGGTTCCGAAGTCCGGGACGGCCGCCGCCCCGCAGCGGCCGCTGGCAGCCGGGCTTTGGGGCATTCTCTCGGGCTATGGCAGCTTTGTCGCCCATGCCGGCGGCCCGCCCTTCCAGATCTATACCCTGCCGCTCAGGCTCGATCCCCTCGCCTATACCGGCGCCAGCACCCGGTTCTTCGCGATCATGAACGCGATCAAGGTCATTCCTTATTTTGCGCTCGGAGAACTCAGCGCCGGCAATCTCACCCTCTCGGCAACCCTCCTGCCGGTCGCCCTCGTGTCGACGCTGATCGGCGCCCGGCTGGTGCATTATCTGAAGCCTGCGGTCTTCTATCCGCTGATGTATGCCATGGTGTTGATCGCCGGCGGCAAGCTGCTCTATGACGGCCTCACCGGCCTTTGAAACCGGGGCCAAGGCCGATGCTGCAATGCACAATACGCTTGCCGCGACGGCCGCTTTGACGTAGCCTTGTTCCATGTCGAACCTGGACCCCTTCGTCGCCATTGCCGATCCGCATCGCCGGCACCTGCTGGAGGCCTTGCGGCGCGCGCCGAAGACGGTCAACGAACTGGCAAGCGGCCTGCCGATCAGCCGGCCCGCCGTATCCCAGCATCTGAAAGCCCTGCTCGACTGCAATCTGGTGACCGTGACCTCGGAAGGCACCCGCCGGATCTATTCGGTCAACCGCCAGGGCTTCGACCGGCTGAACCTGTGGCTGGACCAGTTCTGGTCGTGATCCTCCGCACACGCCCAAAAAGAAGCCCCGAAAACCGCTCTGGCTTCCGGGGCATGGATGTCTGTGAATTTTTGAGCTCCGTCTCCGCCGGTCAAGCTCAGCCACAAGGGCGATGCCGACCGAAGGGCAGAGAAATCAGTGTCGGGTCGATGCCCTCAGGCGTTCCATTTCGTCCTTGATACGCAACTTGAGACGCTTCAGCTCGGCGATCTGATGGTCGTCGATGGAGGGAGACGTCAGCGCGGTATGAAGCTTTTCCTCCAGAGCACCGTGCTTCTTTTCGAGCGATTCAAGATGAGCCTGCATGGTCATTTGACACGTCCTTCCTTTCGCCTACCTCCAGCCCTCACAACGCTGGAGTTTCAGGCTTTACGAAAGTAATGTGACACGAAGAATGGGTTTTGTCGAAGGCGAAATGGGGGAGAAAGCGCGGCAAATTCGCTGAAAGGGATAACTTCCCGTTACCGGTATTTGGTGATAGGAGCTTGCGCGAATCTCGGACGCGTCCGACAAGACGTATACGTTGAATATGCGAGAATGGGGACACGAAAAATGGCCGATCAGGAACAGGCGGACATTCGGCTGGCGCTCGCGCGGCTCCGGCAGGAGCACGAGGATTACGACGCCGCCATCAATGCCATGGTCGCCACCGGCTGTGATGCGCTGCGGATCCAGCGCATGAAGAAAAAGAAGCTGGGAATCAAGGACAAGATGACGTCGCTTGAGGACCAGATCATCCCCGACATCATCGCCTGAACCGGCAGGGACCACCACGATGACCGAAGAACGCCCGCCCGTCGCCATCATCATGGGCAGCCAGTCCGACTGGGAAACCATGAAGAACGCCGCTGATACGCTGGACGTGCTCGGCGTCGGCTACGAGGCCCGTATCATATCGGCGCATCGCACGCCCGATCGCCTCGTTTCCTTTGCCAAGGGCGCGCGCGACGAAGGTTTTCAGGTCATCATCGCCGGCGCCGGCGGCGCTGCCCACCTGCCAGGCATGACCGCCGCCATGACCGCCCTTCCGGTCTTCGGCGTACCGGTCCAGTCCAAGGCCCTGTCCGGCCAGGACAGCCTGCTGTCGATCGTCCAGATGCCGGCCGGCATTCCGGTCGGCACGCTCGCCATCGGCAAGGCCGGCGCGGTCAATGCCGCACTGCTCGCAGCCGCCGTCCTCGCCCTGCATGACGAGGATCTCGCCGAGCGCCTCGACGACTGGCGCGACCGCCAGAGTGCGGCGGTTGCCGAATACCCGATGGACGAGACCCCATGAGCGCGCGCACGATCGGCATCATCGGCGGTGGCCAGCTCGGCCGCATGCTGGCCATGGCCGCGGCCCGCCTGAATTTTCGCACGGTGATTCTCGAGCCGCAGGCCGACTGCCCCGCAGCACAGCTCGCCAATCGCCAGATCACCGCGGCCTATGCCGATCCGCTGGCGCTCGCCGAACTGGCAGCGGCTTGTGACATCGTCACCTATGAATTCGAGAACGTCCCCGTCGAGGCAGCAGAGACGCTGGCGCGCAATGTGCCGGTCTATCCGCCACCGCGCGCGCTCGAAGTCGCCCAGGATCGCCTGACCGAAAAGACCTTCCTCAACGGCTGCGGCATTCCGACCGCCCGTTTTCATGCTGTCGACAGCCAGGAAGAGCTGGAAGCCGCCCTCGCCGACTTCGGCGGACAGGGCGTGCTCAAAACCCGTCGGCTCGGCTATGACGGCAAGGGCCAGCGGGTGTTTGCCTCTGCAAGCGACAGCCCGGAAGGCGCCTTCGCCGCACTCGGGAATGTGCCACTCATCCTCGAAAGCTTCGTGCCCTTCGAGCGCGAGATTTCGGTGATCGCCGCGCGCAGCATCGATGGCACCGTGCGCGCCTATGATCCGGCCGAGAACGTCCACCGCAACGGCATCCTCGACACCTCGACGCTTCCGGCGCGAATCGGCGACGCGACGGCCGCCGCCGCCCGCGAATCGGCCGGCAAGCTGCTGGCCGCCCTCGACTATGTCGGCGTGGTGGGCATCGAATTCTTCGTGCTGCCCGACGGCAGCCTGATCGCCAATGAAATCGCTCCGCGCGTTCACAATTCCGGCCATTGGACGGAAGCCGCTTGCGTGGTGTCGCAGTTCGAGCAGCATATCCGCGCCATTGCCGGCCTGCCGCTCGGCGATCCGGCCCGTCATTCGGATTGCGTGATGACCAACCTGATCGGCGACGACCTGAACGCCGTTCCCGACTGGCTTTCGCAGCCAGACTCACTCGTCCTTCTTTACGGCAAGACCGATGCCCGCC
>DAIMJJ010000290.1:0-4040 GCA_036722275.1 Rhizobium sp.
CGTGCACGGCCGACATGGTTTGCGCCAGGCGGTCGAGCGAGGCGTTGAAGTCGACACGCAGGCGGTCGAGCCCGCTGGCAAACGGCTTGTTGATCGTGGCGGTGAGGTCACCGCTTGCCAATCGTTGCAGGGCGGCGCCCAGCGTCTCGACGGTTGCGGTGAGCTGCGCCTGTTCGGCGGCCTTTTCCGCGTCGCGTTCGCGCCGCTCGCCTTCGCTCGCCGAGCGGCGCTGCTCGGTTTCGGCTTCGAGTTCGCGCTTCTCGATCTCGGCGCGCCGGAAGACGGCGACCGAACGGGCCATGTCGCCGATCTCGTCCTGGCGGTCCTCGCCTTCGAGCGTGATGTTGGTATTGCCGCCGGCCAGCTCTTCCATCGAGGTGACCAGACGGGAGATCGGACCGGTCAAGGAGCGCGAGAAAATCAGTGCGACGGCCGAACCGATGACGATCAGCAGGAAGCCGACGCCGACGGAGGTCATGGCGCTGCTGAACAGGTTGGCGTTGACCTCATCCTCGGAGATCAGCGCAACCACGGCGAAGTTGGCGCCGCCGAAGCTGAGCGGTGAGGCCGCGGCAAAGCTCGTCATGCCGCGATAACCGGCGATGTCGCCGACAGCCTCACGGCCGGCCAGCGCTTCCTGGACCAGGGGGGATTCGATCTGAACCGCCAGCGCGTCGTTGGCGGAAGTGTGGATGCTGTCGTTGACGACCTTGCCCGTCGGGCTCACCAGGATCGTCTCGCCGGTCGATCCCAGGCCCTTCTTGTTGGCATACATCGTGTTGAAGCGGTCGTTCGGCAGCTGGTAGGCCAGCACGCCGATCATCCGGCCGTTCTGCATGATCGGCGAGGCGACGAAGGATGCGGCGGCGCCCTTGGACGGCGCATAGGCTTCGAAGTCCGACATGAAGACCAGGCCGCCCTCGGCCTTGAGCGCCTTCTGGAAGACATGGGCCAGGCCGCTGTCCTTGAGGGGGCCATTGATCAGATTGGTGCCGTAATCCCGCTCCTTCATCACCGTGTAGACGATGGTGCCGGTCGGGTTGATCACGAAGATGTCGTAATAACCCTGCGCCTGCAGATGCTTGAGGAAGGTCGAATGATACTGCTTGTGCGCCCGGTCGTAGGCGTCCTTCTTCGCCGTCTCGAGCTTGTACTTCTCGCCCTCGGGATTGGGGTTGCCGTCGATGTAACGGGCGTGCATTTCCTTGACGGGGTCGTCGCCGAGGAAGCTCATGGCGCCGGTGAAACCGTAGAGCGCCTGCTGGGTCGTGAAACTGGACGCGATCGACGACATGTCGAGCCGGACGCTATCCAGATAGCCCTTGGCCTCGTTGCGGCGGCCGTCGGCCGTGGCCTCGAGCTTCTGGTAGACCTGGTCGGTCAGGTTGCGGCTTTCGAGATAGAAGTTGATCGCCATGGAGGCGCTCAACGAGACGAAAGCGAAAAGGGCTGCCGCGAGCGGCAACTTCCTGGAGATGCGCATATCAAAGGCTCCGCTCAAAATCGGATGACGGCTTCTCGCGCATGCTCCCAGATCAGCGTTAGCAAGCCGTTACTTCAGCCTCACCAGCCTGTGGATAGCCGCCGAATCTCGCCGAGACGGGGCAAAAAAATGCCCGGCATGGCTGACCATGACCGGGCAAGCGGCAGGGTTTATTGGCTGTCACCCTGCGGGGATGGGAGATGAGGGCTCAATCGAGAGGCAGGCCACGCAGCGCGCGACGGGCGCGGTTACGCGCCGCGCGCGACAAATGCTGCGAAGGATCGTCCGCAAAGCCGCTCGACTGGAGGATCAGCTGGACGTCGGCCCGGTTGAGGCCGATGTCCCTCAGCTGAAAGTCGTCGAGGTCGACAAGGCGGTTCGCGGCATGTCGGTTGCGCATGGCACGCCAGACGGAGTTCGCATGCGTGATCGCATCCACCAGGCGGGCGCGCAGTCCCAGCCGCGGTTCGGCGATATCGAGCTCGATCATCCGTTCGGCCGTGCGCATGGCTGTTGTCCTTTCGATGGCACGAGGCGGGGCCGACCCTGCCGCTGAGCGACAGGGATCGACGGAGGTTTTCGACAGCCTCCGCTTACGGATGCCGGCGACTGATTTGCACCGTCAGAATGCGGAAACGCTATTGATCAGTCCAACGAATGTTTCTAATAGTTAGCATCAACCGTTCTGATGGATGTCTCTCATGTCGGCACCCCTTGATATTGACCAGCTCCAAACCTTCGTCGCGATCGTCGATACGGGCAGCTTCACCAAGGCCGCCGGACGGGTGTTCAAGACGCAATCGGCCGTGTCGATGCAGATGCGCAGGCTCGAGGAGCGGATCGGCAAGCAGTTGTTCATCAAGGACGGTCGCGGCAACCGCCTGTCGGCCGAAGGCGACAAGCTGCTCAATTATGCCCGCCGCATCATCCGGCTGAATTCCGAGGCGATCGCCGCCTTCGACGACAACCGTCTCGAAGGGACGCTCCGGATCGGCACGCCCGACGACTATGCCGACCGCTACATGCCGGAGATTATCGGCCGGTTTGCCAAGACGCATCCGAATGTCGAACTCTACATCGTGTGCGAGCCGTCTGTGGATCTGGCGGAAAAGATGGCCCGGGGCGAGCTCGACATCGCGCTGGTCACCCACAATCCGCGGCTGAGGACCTCGGACGTGGTGCGCACCGAGCCGCTGTGCTGGGTCGCCTCCGCCAACCATCCTCTGAAGGACGATGCGCCGGTGCCGCTCGCGGTCGGCCGTCGCGACTGCAACTGGCGCCAGCTCGCCTGTTCGGCGCTCGACGCCGACGGGCGCGACTATCAGATCCTGTTCACCAGCTGGTCATCGACCGTCGTCGCCGCCGCCGTGCTCGCCGGCATGGCGGTCTCCGTCCTTCCGGAATCGGCACTGCGGACCGGCATGAAGGTGCTCACCCACGCCGACGGTTTTCCGCCGCTGCCGCCGGTGCAGATCGGCATCATGAAGCGCCCGGGTCTGTCGACCTCGCTAATGAATGCGATCACCGACCATATTTCGGCCTGCCTCGACAACATCACGCCGATCACCGTCGAGGACGATCTCGAAAGCGACGTAAAGCCCCTGCCGCGCTATTATCCGCGCATGCGCGCCGGCAACATGATGCCGGGCTGGTAAGCGGAAAGGGAGCGCCTCAGTCCCTTTTCCGGGCGGTTTATTCCGTGAACATCGTCTTCTTCACGTTGGCCTTCCACTCGTCCAGAATCGCGCGGGCCGTCGCTTCGTTCTCGATCATCGCACGGCGGACGGTGGCGCCCGTCAGATAGACAAACAGCATCACCCGGACTTCGAGATCGATCCTGCTGTCCTTGGGCAGAAGCGGACGGAAGTTGCCGCACAGGATCGCCGTCAGTCGTGTCTGATGCTCGGTGTTCAGGCGCTGGAGGTCGGGATCGGAAATCGCGGCGAGCCAGACCGGAAGGTAGATCGGATCATCGCGGAAGGCGGTGTAGAAGGCGTCCACGGTACTGGCGAGCAGCTCCTCGGCCTCGGCGATGCTGGCGACCTGCGAAAAGACGCGCTTGGCACCGCTCTCGACGCGTTCCGTGTGGCGATCGTGCAGGGCCCGGACCACGGCCGCCCGCTCGGGGAAGAACTGGTAAAGCGAGCCGATCGGCACACCGGCGCGAGCGGCCAGATCCGTCATCTTGAACTGACCGACACCATTGGCAGCGATCAGTTCGACGGCAGCCTCCATGATCGCGTCGAGACGCTGGATGCTACGCTCCTGCTGCGGCTTCTTGCGCAGTTGCAGGCGCCCATTCGGCTTCTTGGTCGTCATTTTACCGTCCCGGCCCTGGCAAGGGGCCACGATGCCACCCTTATGGTCCATCTAGACGTGGTTTTAGCCCGTTTCGCTTAAAAGAAAAGATCGTCTTTTACCGATATCAAATAACGCCAAGAAGGGCCGGCGCGATGGGATCGCTCCGGCCCTGTCATGGTTCAGCGATGGCGCGGCGCCAGCCGCGATCAGGCGATGTCGAAGCGGTCCGCGTTCATCACCTTGTTCCAGGCGGCGA
>DAIMJJ010000291.1:0-4037 GCA_036722275.1 Rhizobium sp.
ATCAAGTGGTCGCCATGGACCGGAACGCATGGTCGTCTTCACCGGAATGCGCAGCGGTAATGTCGAGCTCAAGGGCCGTGACCCGACCAGCTTCCGCTTCTCCATCCTGCAGCGCGTCTCGCCCGACATGGAGGTGTCCGACGTCATCGCGCTCGAGGCGACGTGGAAGGAGCGGTTGCACTCGCGCGAATTCGGGTTGAACGCGAACTGATACGGTCGACGTCGACCCGTACCGGCCTTATCGCCCGGGCTCTGGCGGCCACGTCTCGCCAGCTGGCGGGCCGAACGCAGCGGTGGGGTCGTCTTGAAGCCGCCGCTGATAGTCGGCGCTCCAACGCGAATAGCGCTCGAACTCGCCTATCGCTATTTTGCGCGGCGGCTTGGCGGGGTGATGCTCGCCGACACCGAATACCTCGTGCGCCATGATCGCGGTCTCGGACACCTTGCCGAAGCACATGGTCGGGAAGCCCCACGGGTCGTCGCGCCCGCCGAAGCAGCCGCCGCGCATGCCGTCGTCGCTGATGTGTTCGAACGGCGCCTGCTGGTACTGCGCGCCGAAATTATAGGCGCCAATGTCGAGCATCCGCTCGTAGAGCTGTTGCCGGCTCTCGATCGAGGGTGCCAGCGCGTTGCCCTTGTTGCGCTCGTACACGCGGCCATCCGAAAGCTCCCACCGCTCGTCGGCCATGGCGATCGCCGGCATGTTGAGGTGGATCCAGGGCTGCTCGCCGCCGAGCAAATGGCCGGCAAGGTCATCGACGTGAAGCCGCTGCATGACGACGATGACGGCGCCGGTCTTCTTGTCGTTGAGGCGCTGGATGACCTCGGCGTCGAACCACGTCTTGACCGCGTTGCGGCGTGCGGCGTCATGGACGTGCGCGGGCGCGATCGGATCGTCGATCACGATGAGGTCGGCGCCGCGGCCGATCAGCGTGCCTCCAACCGTCGCCGCGATGCGTCGGCCGCCATGAGGCAGGCGCAAGTTGCCCGGTCGTCCTTCGAACTCCAGATGCGGGAAGAGCGCGCGGCAGCGGGCGGAGGAAACCAGCGCCCTGCTGGCGGCTTCGAAGTCGGCAGCCAGTGCTTTGGTCCCGGCAACCGACATGATCTTTCGCTTCGGGTTCTTGCCGAGCAGCCAGACCGGCAAGGCGACCGAGGTGGCGATCGATTTCAGGCTGCGCGGCGGCATATTGATGATGAGCCGCGTGATCTCGCCGCGCGCGACGCGAGCCAGATGATCGGCGAGGACATTGATGTGCCAGCTGTCGATGAGCGGCTGGCCGCGGTGCAACTCGTTGTAGGCGAAGCGCAGGAAGGCCGGGAAGCGCGTGCGGTAGAGAGCGGTGATCTGTTCAGCGGTTGCCAAGGTCGTCGTCCTTTCGATCCGGTGCGTCGAGCGTCGCGACAACCGCTGCGTCATCGCTTTCGTTCGGAATGAATGGCTCGATCTCACGCTTCTTTTCGAGATGTGCGATCATGAGCTGCAGCGGCTTGGCTCCACCCTTGATGGCGCCGTTGACCATTTGGGTGACCAACGCCTCTCGCTTCGTTATCGACTTGGTTGCCCCGTCCTCCTTGATCTTGATCGTCTTGTCGAGTTCACGCTCGATCAGATCGTCGAGGTTCTTCGACTTCCGCGGTCGACCTCTTATGTTACCGCTGTGGCCGGGCTTGAACTGCGTGTGCTTCGGAGGCCGGCCGTAGCCGACCTCGTAGTCGCCTTCGGGCTTGTCATCGTCGTCGCGCATCAGACGGTCTCCTCGGCGGGAGCCTCGGCACGCCGCAGCGCGGCGACCTCGTCGAACGACTGGCCGGTTGCCTCGAGCGCGGCAGCGAGGCCGCAGACCTTGGCGAGACGACGGACGATGACATCGCAGTAGGCCAGATCGATCTCGATCGCGGCGCCGCGGCGGCCGGTGCGCTCGGCGGCGACCAGCGTCGTGCCGGAGCCGCCGAAGGCGTCGAGGACCAGTCCCTTGCGCTTCGAGCAGTCGAGGATCGCATCGGCAACGAGCGCAACCGGCTTGACGGTCGGGTGCATGACGAGGTCCTCGTCGCGCGTGGCGCCAAACGCGTTGGCGCCGGCGTACTGCCAGACGTTGGTCCGGTAGCGGCCATGCTTGCCGAGCTCGACGTTGTTGATATGTGGCGCGCGGCCGGACTTGAAGACGAACACCAGTTCGTGCTGCGAGCGATACAGTGAGCCCATGCCGCCGTTCGACTTGGCCCAGACGCAGAGGTTCTTCAGCTCCGAGTAGGTGCCGCGGGCGGCGGCGAGCACCTCGCCCTGGTGCCGCCAGTCCATGCAGACGAAGTGGATCGCGCCGTCGATCGCGTGGCCGGCGAGGTTGGCGAAGACGCGCGCGAGGAAGCGCGTGAACTCGTCCGCGCTCATCTCGCCGGACGCGAAGGCGAACTCGCGGTGCTTGGCGGCGCCGAGGCCCGAGACGTGACCGTCGATCTTCACGTTGTACGGCGGGTCGGTGAAAACCATCTGCGCCCGCTCACCGGCCAGCAGTTGGGAATAGGTCTCGGGCGCGAGGGCATCACCGCAGATCAGGCGGTGGCGGCCGATCTGCCAGATGTCGCCCGGGCGAGTGACCGTGATGCCCGTCTCTACCTCGGGCACGGCGTCGGCCGGATCGGCCTTCGCCTCGGGAGCCTCACCGGCGCCGAGCAGCAGGTCGACCTCGCCCATCTCAAAGCCCGTCAACGTCACATCGAAGTCGACATCGATCGTGGTGAGGTGCTGCAGCTCGATGGCCAGGATCTCGCGGTCCCATCCGGCCTTCTCGGCGAGGCGATTGTCGGCGAGGATGTAGGCGCGCTTCTGTGCTTCCGAGAGATGCTCGATCCGCACGCACGGCACGGTGTCGAAACCGAGCTTGTTCGCCGCTGCAACGCGGCCATGACCGGCGATGATCTCGGCGTTGCCATCGATCAGGACGGGGTTGTTGAAGCCGAACTCGCTGATACTGGCGGCGATCTGCGCAATCTGCTTCGGGCTGTGGGTGCGGGCGTTGCGGGCATAGGGCCGCAGGGCCGATAGGGGGAGTTGCTTGATAACGAGCGGGGGCTTGGACATCGGTTGAACCTCCTTGAAACAGAGTCCAACCGGCGAGTTGGGAGTGGTCCCCCGGCGTTCCTTTCACTCGAAGGATAAATAGATTTTGTGAAACTTAGTCCGTCTGCTTCTTGCCCGATGCAGAAGAATGCGGCGGCGCCGCAGCGCTACCGGCATCGTCATCTTTCAATTCGGCTCTCACCTCGCTGATCATGTTTTGCAGCCGACGATCGTCGCGATCGGCAAGAGTAGGGAGCCACCGCCGGACCTTCTCCAATGCCATAGCGCTGGCAGTGGGCAACCGGTCGGGATCGTCGTAGCGGCTCTGTTTGCGTCCGAATGTCCGCAGCTGGCTTCTTTCGGCCCTGGCCTCCATTAAGGCTTCTTTATAGGCTCCTGGCAGCATGACCCTCTCCACCTGCTCTCGGTTGGTCGTTCCTTTCTTCGGCGCGCCCGACAGGCGCTTTCGCTTTCCCCTGAGATGCCGCGTGATAGCTGTCCGCAAGCTATCGGGCAGAGGCTCGTCGCTGAACAAGTCGAGGAGATCGGCCAACTGCTGCGGCGTCAGTGTCGCCTCACCCGTTGCATGTTCCCGGGCGAGTTGTCCGAGCATTCGCCCAGGGCCGCCCGGCTTCCAGATGGCGTAAGATCCGCCGTTCGAAAATGCACGCGGTATATCAATACAGATCGACTTCGGCCTGGCCGCCCTCGATGGATCGCTGGCTGATGAGTGCTTCGTCTTTGTCATGATCAGCGCCTCGATCGCACCAGCCCGCAATGAGCGTCCAGGGCATGGGAAGAGGCAGTAGGCTAACGCGCGTTTGCTTCAGGAATGGTTACATAAGTGGGTCGCCGAAGGCGTACGGAGCGCTCTGAGCATACCCGTACACGCTCGGGCCGTCGACGAAGCTGAGCGGGTCGGGCTGGGTGTAGCGGCCGAGGGAAGCATCGTAATGCCGGTGCCAGTTGTAGT
>DAIMJJ010000292.1:0-4037 GCA_036722275.1 Rhizobium sp.
ACCGCATCAGGCATTACAGCGCTGAATGTGGCGTTTGGGAAGTTACAAAGGTGGCCCGGTAGGGCCGGATGAGGGGGGCGCGAAGCTCAGGCCCAGCGCACGCGATCCGAGCCTGCAGAGGGCCTCGCATGTGACCGTTCAACCCGTTAAAGGCCGGCGCACTTCGCCCCCTCATCGCCTCGTTTCACTCGGCACTTCTCCCCGCTAGGGAGAAGCGGGAGCGACCCGTTGGCGTTTCGCCCTATCAGTCCCCTCTGCCCTGCCGGGCATCTCCCCCACAAAGGGGGAGATCGATTTGCGGAGCCGCCTCAGCCGGCCTTGGCGAGCTTGGCGACTTCCGGGTCGTAGACGCGGCCAAAGCGGTTGGCGAGGAAGTCGGGCAGGCTCACTTCTTCCTGGCGCACGAAGCCCTGCTGCGGCAGCTTGCCGTCGGCAAGCAGGTCGAGCACGGTGCAGATGCCGGCCGCCGTGGTGATCTGGATGGCGCTCATCAGGCGACCACCGACCACGCCGGCATAGACCTTGTTGGCATAGGTTTCCTGCATGAAGCGGCCGTCCTTGGTGCCGCAGACGGTCACGAAGATCACGACGACGTCCTGCATGGTGGCAGGCAGGGCGTTCTCGAACAGGTCCTTCAGGACATCGCGACGGTTCTTCAGGTTGAGGTCGTTGAGCAGCGCCTTCACGATCGCCTGATGGCCCGGATAGCGGATGGTGCGATAGTTCATCGTGCGCACCTTGCCTTCGAGCGTCTTGGCGAGCGTGCCGAGACCGCCCGAGGTGTTGAAGGCCTCATAGGTCACGCCGTCGAGCGAGAATTCCTCGCGCTCTTCCATGGCCGGGACATTGATCAGCTTGCCCTCGACGATCGCTTCACAGGGCTCGATATATTCGTTGATCAGGCCGTCCGTGCTCCAGGTCAGGTTGTAGTTCAGCGCGTTGGACGGATATTGCGGCAGCGCGCCGACGCGCATGCGCACGCTGTCGAGCGTGTCGAAGTGCCTGGTCAGATCGTTGGCGACGATCGAGATGAAGCCGGGGGCGAGGCCGCACTGCGGAATGAAGGCAGTCTTGGCGTTCTTGGCCAGCTGCTCGACCTTGCGGGTGGTGGCAACGTCCTCGGTGAGGTCGAGATAATGCGTGCCGGTGCGGGCAGCGGACTCGGCGATCGCGCCGGTCAGGTGGAAGGGTGCAGCGGAGAGAACGGCGAACTTGCCGGTCAGCGCCGCGTCGAGCGAGGCCTTGTCGCTGATGTCGACGACGGCGGTCGAGATCGCCGGATGGCGGTCGATCGAGGCGAGCTGTGCCTCGTTGCGGTCGGCGACCGTGATCTTATAGGCGCCGCTGTCGGCCAGCATGAGTGCAATGGCGCTGCCGATCTTGCCGCCGCCGATGATCACTACGTCTTTCATGAAATGCATCCCTCTTGAATTTCGTCAGGTTTGAACAGGATGCCGACACGCGCTTTCGATTCATAGCGACGATATGTTCTTTTCGTGGTATTCGTTTCGGCAAATTGCCGATGAGATTGGACAGAATGCAGATTACCGACAAGGACCGCGAATTGCTGGCGCTGCTCGGGGAGAATGCCCGCATGCCGGTTGCGACGCTCGCCCGGCGGCTGGGATTGTCGCGCACCACGGTGCAGGCACGGCTGGAGCGGCTGGAGCGCGAAGGCGTGATTGCCGGCTATGGGGTGAGGCTGTCGGAGGCCTATCAGAGCGGGCTCATTCGCGCCCATGTGCTTATCACCATTGCGCCGAAATCGCTGCCGATGGTGTCGGCCGAGCTCGACGCCATCCGGCAGGTGACCATGCTGCACTCGGTCAACGGTTCGTTCGACCTCATCGCCATCCTCGCGGCAAGCTCGATTGCCGAGCTCGACCGGCTGATCGACCGGATCGGCGAGATCGCCGGTGTGGAGCGGACCCTGTCGTCGATTATCCTGTCGACGCGGATCTCGCGCTGACGGCTACTAACGCCCTGTTCACCGGTTCCGTGCTTCCTCTTTTTCCCGCATTGTTTTACGACATGAGTCGCACTATGTGCGGGAGAGAGAAACCCGAACGCTTAAGGAATTGCCGAATGAACGAAGAAGACGACGACAAGAGCAAGGAACTGCCGCTCGGCAAGGAAACGGAAGCGAACCTCTTCAAGTCGCGTTCGATCTTCATCTATGGCGGCATCACCCAGGAACTGGCGCAGAAGGTCTGCACGCAGCTGGTGGCGCTCGCCGCCGCTTCGGACGAAGACATCCGCGTCTACGTCAATTCGCCGGGTGGCCACGTCGAATCGGGCGATTCGATCCACGACATGATCAAGTTCATCAAGCCGAAGGTCATCATCATCGGCACCGGCTGGGTCGCATCCGCCGGCGCGCTGATCTACGCCTCGGTGCCGAAGGAACGTCGCCTCTGCCTGCCGAACACCCGCTTCCTGCTGCATCAACCGTCGGGCGGCACCCGCGGCATGGCATCGGACATCGAGATCCAGGCCCGCGAAATCATCAAGATGAACCAGCGTCTGATCAAGATCTTCGCCAAGGCCACCGGCCAGTCGGAAGAGAAGATCGCCAAGGACATCGATCGCGACTACTGGCTCTCGGCAGACGAGGCCAAGGAATACGGTCTGGTCGGCAAGATCATCGAGCATCAGTCCGAGATCTGAGCCGCAAAGCGTGATCGCTCATAAAAGCCCCTGCCGGGACGACCGGCAGGGGCTTTCTTTTTGTACCGCGATTTCGGCGACCGGGCCGCTGCTGCGCCCGGTTGATCGACGGTGAGCGCGGGTGGACGCCGGTGGAAGGCCTGTCCGCAGCATGACTGCCGGCCAGCCTTGGCAAACCCGTGCCCGACGAAGGTCTATTCATCGTCCGTTTGACACCGTCTGCCGTGCTAATATGGTCAAGTGAGCGATGGGGGGCGCTGTGTCATGGAGAAAGTTTCCAGGTCTGTGGTCGGGCGGCTGATCCTTTTGGCCTGTCTCGTGCTGATGGCGGGCGTGCCGTCGCGGGCGCAGGAGACGGTCTTTCGCACCTACAAGGACAATTCGGGCTTCTCCTGTTCGTTTCCGTCCGGCTGGGATTTCGAGCAGGCGCAGAACAGCGATCGCATCTTTTCCGGGCAGACGGGCAGCGCCCGCGAGGCTACGATCATCATCCAGGTCATCGACCGCGCAAGCACGAGCGACAAGACGGCAGAAGCGCAGCTCGATGGACTGAAAAGGCAGCTTGTGGGATTTCGTGACGGCCGGATCCTGCAGGAGGGGGCAGCACCGGTCGCCGGCCAGCAGGCGCCTTTCGTCATCGCCAGCTACAGTGCCGAGGATCGTTCCGGGAAGCTGCGCAAGTTCAATCACATTCAGATGGTGGTCACCGCGCCGCGGCTGTTTCTGCTGATGTCGTACTCGGCGCCGGACGGCATTTTTGACGAGCATCTGAAAGTCTTCGAAAACTGCTCGGCGACGCTTGCCCTCGGCGACCCGGACGAGGCCGAACCGGAGCCTACGCACGAGGCGCCGAAGCCGCCACAGGCCGATGCGCACGAGGCCGACGGCACCGGGCCGGCATCGGGCGATGAGGATACCATCGTCTGGCGGCGCAATTCCGACCGCGGGTTCTGGATCGCCGTGCCGCGCATTTGGACAAGCCAGATCGACGCGTCGGAACCCTATTCTCTCGACATGCGCCATCCCGATCGGGTGGAGGGCGTGATCGTCTGGGCGCTGGATCTTGACCAGAACACCAAGGCGAAGGACTTCGCCGATGCCTGGGAGGAAAACCTCGCGGACAAGATCTTCTTCATGAACGAGCGTCTTGCCAAGCCGGCGGCGGAGCACCCGGGCGTCGGCCTGCCCAAGGTGCCGGTGGTCATGCGCCAGTATCAGGGTGAGGTGAGCGGTGCGACGGTGCAGAGCGTGGCCGCCTATCTCGTCTACAAGAAGCGCGGCTACACCATCGTCGGTTATCATTTCCTCGGCGACAGGAAGGGCCAGAAACGCGTGCAGGACGCGGTGATGAGCTTCCGGCTGGCGGCGCC
>DAIMJJ010000293.1:0-3999 GCA_036722275.1 Rhizobium sp.
TTTCTATCGGTCGGCAAGGCCTTCCTGATCGACATGAGCCATCTGGAAGGCGTGTTGCGCGCCCTCTCCTTCATCGGCCTCGGCGTCGTGCTGATCGGGATCGGGCTCTTCTACCAGAAGATCCTGACCAGCCGGCGGCAAGAGCCAGCGAGCCCCGGCGAGGACAAGGGATGACCGCGATCTTCACAGGCGCGATCGAAATCCGCTTCGCACCCATCGCGAAAATGCTTTAGATGGGCGCCGCTTCGATCCCTCTACCGGAACCCGCCATGTCAAACGGCCTCAGCGAAACCGCCTTTGCCCCTCACGAAGAGCTCGCCCGCGATCTTCTCGCCCATGCCGTCTCCGGCGACGACGGAGCGCACGATCTTGCCCATATCCACCGGGTCTTCCGCAATGCCATGCGCATCCAGGTGGCCGAGGGTGGCAATAGGCGCGTGCTTGCGGCGGCGGTGCTGCTGCACGACTGCGTGGCCGTGGAAAAGAGCTCGCCGCTGCGCCCCAAGGCCTCTCAGCTTGCGGCAGAAAAGGCCGACGGCATCCTGTCGGCGCTCGGCTGGGAAGACGAGGACAGGCAAGCCGTCGCGCATGCGATCGCTACGCACAGCTTCTCCGCCAATCTTCAGCCGCAGACCCTGGAAGCGAAGATCCTGCAGGACGCGGACCGGCTCGATGCCATCGGCATGGTGGGGGCGGCGCGCTGTTTCTACACCGCCGGGCGCATGGGATCGGCCCTCTACGACCCCGCCGACCCGCTGGCGGAACATCGTGCCCTCGACGACCGCGCCTTCGCCATCGATCACTTTGCCGCCAAGCTCTTCAAGCTTTCCGACAACTTCCAGACCGAGACGGGCCGCCGGATGGCCCATGAACGCCACGACCGCCTGAAGACCGTTCTTCAGCTGTTCATCGACGAAATCTGAGGCCGTCCCATGCAAGTCAGCGAACTGAACATCTACCCCTTGAAGAGCGCCCGTGGGATTCCCCTTCCCGCCGCCCGCATCGAAGCCAGCGGTCTTTCCGGTGACCGCCGCATGATGCTGGTCGATCCGTCCGGCCACTTCATCACCCAGCGGGAATTGCCGGATCTTGCGCGACTGATCGCCTTGCCCCAGGCCACCCATCTGCATCTGTCACTGGCCGACGGACCGGAGATGATGGTGGCCCCTCCCCACCCGGAGCGTCGGATGAATGTGGCCATCTGGAAGTCGATCGTCAGTGCCGCCGTCGCCGACGACAGCGTCAACCGGCGCCTCTCCGACTGGTTCGGCCGGGAGATGAAGCTGGTCTTCTTCGACGGCGAGGCCAGCCGTGCCGCCAGCGCCGACTGGGCCGGCCCCGCCTCTCCGGTCACGTTCACCGACGGCTACCAGGTCCTGGTCACCACCACCGCCTCGCTTGCAGCGCTCAATGCCGATATGGCGGCGCATGGGGAAGATGCCGTTGGCATGGAGCGCTTCCGTCCGAACATCGTCATCGAGAACGACGAGCCCTGGGCCGAAGATCGCTGGGCGGCGATCGAGATCGGCGGCATTCGCTTCGACCTTGTGAAGCCCTGCGCCCGCTGCATCATGACGACGCAAGATCAGGAGAGTGGATCGCGGGATCTTGCCAACCCCATGCCCGCCATGGGCCGCATCCGCATGTCCGCCGATCGACGCGTGCCAGGTCCGCTGTTCGGTTGGAATGCCGTTCCCCGCGGGGAAGGACGTCTGGCTGTCGGCGATCAGGTGCGCGTGATCGAGGATAGGCCGGAAGGCTGGGCCTTCAAGATCCGCTGATGCGGCCCGCCACCGTAGTGACGGAAAGGGTGGGTGCGGCCCGCAAAAGCGCCGGAAGACAGTATTCTCCGCAATTCTCTACGCTCCTACATTAGCACTCACTACTTTACCGGCGCAAGTGCGCTGCAGTATTGCAAGGACTTGCCAGGTTTTAACGCGCAATTTACGTTTCTGTTCTTAAGTAATATCGCGCAATTCATAGCCATGATTGGCACCGACATTCGGCGGCGCGATGAATAACAGCTCCATTTGAGTATCAATGATGGTCAGCATCAAAACCAACGGGGCCGCGATCGCGGCACTGGACACGCTCCGTTCGATCAACTCGCAGCTCAATACAACCCAGTCGCGCGTTTCGAGCGGATACCGCGTCGAGACCGCCTCCGATAACGCCGCCTATTGGTCGATCGCGACCACCATGCGATCCGACAACAAGGCGCTGGGCGCCGTCGAGGACGCTATTGCCTTCGGCACGGCCAAGGCCGACACCGCCTATACCGGCATGCAGGCCGCCATCGACATCGTCGACGAGATCAAGGCCAAGCTTGTCGCCGCGCGGGAACCGGGCGTCGACAAGGAAAAGGTCAACAAGGAAATCACCGAACTGAAGAGCCAGATCCGCTCGGTCGCCGAATCCGCGAGCTTCAGCGGCGAGAACTGGCTCTACCGCAACGAGTCCGGTGCGGCCCCCGATGCCGAACTGGTGGCCGGGTTTACGCGCTCCGCCGACGGTTATGTCTCCGTGCAGACGATCACCTTCGACGTCGATTCCGCCGTTCTGATCGGCGACGAGGCCGACTTCAACGGCATGCTGACCATGCGTGTCGCCGTCGACCAGCCGTCTGGTACCGGCACGACCTCGGTCGAGTACTTCCTGATCGAATCGGCCGCCGGCTCTGCCGGCAACGAGATCAGCCTGACCTCCTCGACCACAAACGAACAGGTCGAGGGCATGATCATGGCCGTGGACGATTACCTGCTGTCGATGACCGATGTCGGCGCCACGCTCGGCGCAATTCAGAGCCGGCTGGAAATGCAGACCGAGTTTGTCGCCGACCTGCGTGACGTCATCGATACCGGTGTCGGCCGCCTCGTCGATGCCGACATGAACGAGGAATCGACCCGGCTCAAGGCCCTGCAGACGCAGCAGCAGCTCGGCATTCAGGCCCTGTCGATCGCCAACTCCAGTTCCGAGAACATCCTGTCGCTCTTCCGCTAAGACCGACATCCACACGATGAACGACAAGGCCGGCACAGTCCGGCCTTTTCAGTTTTCCTGTCCTTTGACGTGACTTCAATCAAATCCGCTTATTGACGCTTCACGAAAAGGCGCTTTTCGCGCCCCGACCTGCGCTCTATCGTCGCTCTTCTAAGAGGAGACGATTCATGGTCACGACTGCCCGTACCCCCATGCCCTGGCTGATCATCATCAGCGGATCGCTGATCGCGATGCTGACCTTCGGGCCCCGTTCGGCCATGGGTTTCTTCCAGTTACCCATGCTGACCGATACCGGCTGGGATCGCTCCACCTTCGGTCTGGCCATGGCACTGCAGAACCTTTTCTGGGGCATGAGCCAGCCCTTCTTCGGTGCGCTGGCCGACCGCTACGGAACCAGCCGCGTGCTGGTGGCATCCGGCGTGCTCTATGCAGCCGGTCTCCTGCTCATGGCCCATGCCGACGCGCCGATCTGGCTGCATGTCGGCGGCGGCATCCTGGTCGGTATGGCGATTGGCGCCGGCTCGTTCAGCGTCATCCTCTCGGCCTTCGCTCGTCACGTGACGCCGCAGCAGCGCTCGATGGCCTTCGGCATCGGCACCGCCGCCGGCTCGGCCGGCATGTTCCTGTTTGCGCCGCTCAGCCAGGCGCTGATCAGCAATCTCGGCTGGTCCGACAGTCTCGTCTACATGTCGATCATGATGCTGATCGTGCCGCTGCTCGCCTATCCACTGCGCGGCAACGCCAATTCCGGCAGCCAATCGCAGAACCAGTTCAAGCAGTCGGTCGGCGAAGCACTGAAAGAAGCGCTCGGCCACAAGAGCTATCTGCTGCTGACCACCGGCTTCTTCGTCTGCGGTTTCCAGGTCGCCTTCATCACTGCGCATTTCCCGGCCTATCTCGGCGATATCGGCATTGAGGCGCGCTATGCGGTCATTGCCATGGCGCTGATCGGCTTCTTCAACATCATCGGTTCGCTCGCCGCCGGCGTGATCGGCCAGC
>DAIMJJ010000294.1:0-1280 GCA_036722275.1 Rhizobium sp.
TTCGAGCGTGACTGCTCGATCCAGCGCCGCAACCAGAAGGTCGTGGAGCGCGCGCCGGCACCGTATCTCACCGATGCCCAGCGTCAGGAACTCGCATCCTATTCGCTGAAGATCGCCAAGGCGACGAACTACATCGGCGCCGGCACGGTCGAGTACCTGATGGATGCCGACACCGGCAAGTTCTACTTCATCGAGGTCAATCCGCGCATCCAGGTCGAGCATACGGTGACCGAGGTCGTCACCGGCATCGATATCGTCAAGGCGCAGATCCACATTCTCGACGGCCACGCCATCGGCACGCCGGAATCGGGCGTTCCGAAGCAGGAGGACATCCGCCTCAACGGCCACGCGCTTCAGTGCCGCATCACCACCGAAGATCCGGAACAGAACTTCATCCCCGACTATGGCCGCATCACCGCCTATCGCGGCGCGACCGGCTTCGGCATCCGTCTCGACGGCGGCACGGCCTATTCCGGCGCGGTGATCACCCGCTATTATGACCCGCTGCTGGAAAAGGTCACCGCCTGGGCGCCGACGCCGCAGGAGGCGATCCAGCGCATGGACCGGGCGCTGCGCGAATTCCGCATCCGCGGCGTGGCCACCAACCTGACCTTTCTCGAAGCGATCATCGGCCACCCGCAGTTCCGGGACAACAGCTACACGACGCGTTTCATCGATTCGACGCCGGAACTGTTTGCCCAGGTCAAGCGCCAGGATCGCGCGACCAAGCTCTTGACCTATCTGGCCGATGTCACCGTCAACGGCCATCCGGAAGCCAAGGGCCGTCCGCGTCCGCCGGCAGACGCCGCAGAACCCGTCGTGCCTTACATCGACGCACCGATCGTCGACGGCACCAAGCAGCTGCTCGACAAGCTCGGCCCGGTCAAGTTCGCCGAATGGATGCGCGCAGAGACCCGGGTGCTGGTGACCGACACCACCATGCGCGACGGCCACCAGTCGCTGCTGGCCACCCGCATGCGCACCCATGACATTGCGCGTGCCGCCGGCGCCTATGCCCGAGCGCTGCCGAACCTGCTGTCGCTCGAATGCTGGGGCGGCGCGACCTTCGACGTCTCCATGCGCTTTCTCACCGAAGACCCGTGGGAGCGCCTGGCGCTGATCCGCGAGGGCGCGCCGAACCTGCTTCTGCAGATGCTGCTGCGCGGCGCCAACGGCGTCGGCTACAAGAACTATTCCGACAATGTCGTGAAGTACTTCGTTCGCCAGGCCGCGGCCGGCGGCATCGATCTCTTCCGTGTGTTCGACTGCCTCAACTGGGT
>DAIMJJ010000294.1:1380-3976 GCA_036722275.1 Rhizobium sp.
GTCGATGCGGTCGATGCGGCAATGGACAGCCTGTCCGGCAACACCTCGCAGCCCTGCCTCGGCTCGATCGTGGAAGCGCTGCGCGGCTCCGAGCGCGATCCCGGCCTCGACCCGCACTGGATCCGCCGCCTGTCCTTCTACTGGGAGGCCGTGCGCAACCAGTATGCCGCCTTCGAGAGCGACCTCAAGGGACCGGCTTCGGAAGTCTATCTGCATGAAATGCCGGGCGGCCAGTTCACCAATCTCAAGGAACAGGCCCGTTCGCTCGGTCTGGAAACCCGCTGGCACGAAGTGGCCCAGGCCTATGCCGACGCCAACCAGATGTTCGGCGACATCGTCAAGGTCACGCCCTCGTCCAAGGTCGTCGGCGACATGGCGCTAATGATGGTCAGCCAGGACCTGACCGTCGAGGACGTGGTCGATCCCAACAAGGAAGTGTCCTTCCCCGAATCGGTCGTCTCCATGCTGCGGGGCGATCTTGGGCAACCGCCCATCGGCTGGCCGGAAGCCCTGCAGAAGAAGGCGTTGAAGGGCGAGGCGGCCTATACCGTCCGTCCCGGCTCGCTGCTCGAGGACACCGATCTCGAGGCCGAGCGCAAGGCGATTGAGGAGAAGCTCAACCGCGAGATCAACGACTTCGAGCTCGCCTCCTATCTGATGTACCCGAAGGTGTTCACCGACTACGCGCTGGCCGCAGAAACCTACGGCCCGGTCTCGGTCCTCCCGACGCCCTACTACTTCTACGGCCTGCCGGCCGGCGAAGAGCTGTTCGTCGATCTCGAAAAGGGCAAGACGCTCGTCATCGTCAATCAGGCGATGGGGGCGACCGACGAAAAGGGCATGGTGACCGTGTTCTTCGAACTGAACGGCCAGCCGCGCCGCATCAAGGTGCCGGACCGCGCCCATGGTGCCGCCGGCAGCGCCGTGCGCCGCAAGGCCGAGCCAGCAAACGCTGCCCATGTCGGCGCGCCCATGCCGGGCGTCATCTCGACAGTGGCGATCGCAGCCGGTCAGGCCGTCAAGGCCGGTGACGTGCTGGTCTCGATCGAGGCGATGAAGATGGAAACCGCGCTGCATGCCGACCGCGACGGCACGATCTCGGAAGTGCTGGTCAAGACCGGCGACCAGATCGATGCCAAGGACCTGCTGGTGGTGTTCGCCGCCTGACGACCTACGCTTCGCGCCTGTCAGGCGCGCCACATCGAAAAGCCCCGGCCGGTTGCGCAACCGGCCGGGGCTTTTGTCTTCCAGGTCTTCGAACCGCGTTACTTCTGAGCCAGCCAGCGCTCCGCCAGTTCCACCCAGAAGCTGGTGCCGATCGGCAGCAGGTCGTCGTTGAAGTCGTAGCGCGGGTGATGCAGCGGCGGATCGTTGGGCGTGCGCTGGGTGCCGACGAAGAAGTAGCAGCCCGGCCGCTCTTCCAGCATATAGGCGAAGTCTTCGCTGCCCATGGTCGGCCGGTCGAGGTCGACCACCTTGTCCGCGCCGGCGAAATCGATCGCCAGCCCACGGATGAAGTCGGTCTCCGCCTTGTGGTTGATCGTGGCATTGTAGCCGCGCTGGTAGTCGATCGTCACGCCCATGCCGTAGCTTGCCGCCTGGCCCTCGGCGATCATGCGGATGCGGCTTTCCAGCTGGTCGCGGACCTTCGGGTCGAAGGAGCGGATCGACAGCAGCATCTCGGCGCGTTCCGGGATGACATTGCTGGCGCCGCCGGCATGGAATGCCCCAACGGTGATGACGGTCGGGTCGATCGGATGGATGTTGCGCGAAATGATGGTCTGCAGCGCCATGATGATCGATGCGCCGCAGACGATCGGATCGGCCGTGTCCTGCGGTTCGGCGCCGTGGCCGCCGCGGCCGTTGACGGTGATCTTGCATTCGTCGACCGCCGCCATGATCGGCCCCTCGCGCAACGCGAACTGGCCGAAGGGAATGGTCGGATCATTGTGAAGCGCAAAGACCGCGTCGCACGGGAACTTCTCGAACAGGCCATCATCCATCATGATCTTGGCGCCGCCGAAATTCTCCTCCGCCGGCTGGAAGATCAGATGCACGACACCGTCGAAGTTCTTCCGCTCGGCGAGGATCCGGGCGGCGCCGAGCAGCATCGCGGTGTGTCCGTCGTGACCGCAGGCATGCATCATGCCCGGTGTCTTGCTCTGGTATTCGAGGCCCGTCTCCTCAAGGATCGGCAGCGCGTCGAAGTCCGCGCGGATACCGATGCTCCTGGTGCTTGTGCCGTTGCGAAGCGTCGCGACCACACCGGTCTTTGCGAGCCCCCGCGTCACCTCGTAGCCGAGCGCCTCAAGCTGCTTGGCCACATAGTCGGAGGTGTTGAACTCCGACAGGCCGATTTCCGGATGCTGGTGCAGATAGTGGCGGGTCGCCACGACGTCGGCCATGTAGTTCGAAAATTGAAAGGTCATGGGATGTACCGGTGGTTTTGCTGCGGATGGGGCGGTGAGACATCGGGAACGGTCCGCGTCGGCCGATCTCGTCCGGATGCGGAACAGCGCCGACGACCGGTCGATCGTCGGGCAGTTTTGCACTTGTGCCGCAATTATTCAACCGTATAAACAGAAGGTCGTGATGC
>DAIMJJ010000295.1:0-3971 GCA_036722275.1 Rhizobium sp.
CATTGCAAAATAACAGAAATTCCGTGTCGAACGGAAATGGAGGCGCGGGAACGGCAGCGTTGGCTCCGCTCGAGTGGCTGCCATCATCGCCCCGCCACAGTTCCGACCCCAGAATTTCACAATTGCCTGCTCTACAGCGAAAGCGCCCGTTCTTCGGCTGCGTCTGATGACGGCCAGAAGGGCTGCAGGTGCCCCGTCGAATTGACGGGCCGGGCGCAAATATGCAGATGATAGCGCGCGTGTTTCCGCTATAGGGACCGGACAAGAGGTCGAGGATTGGGATTGCTCTTAGCATGTTGACGGACCGCACCCTGCTGCGATCGCTCGGAACCGAGCCGCCGATCCTGGCGGACGGCCACCGTGCGCCCGACCGGCGCGAGATCTCGCTGCGCTGGCTGTCCGGCACCTTCCTGACCGGCATCACCTCCTGCATCCTGATGGGGGTTGCGCTGTTTGCCGCGCTCGACGGTCGCCAGCAGCTCGCCATTCCGGCGGAAGCCTATGCAGCGACCGGCAACGGTGCCCCGACCGGGCTGGAAGCAGCGGAAGTGACGCGCGGCGGCCGCCTGCTCGGGCCGAAAATTGCCGCCCGTCCCGTCGACAAGGCGATCCTCGAGGTCTCAACCGTCACCCATGAGGGCGAGCGCGAAGTGGTGCGCCGCCAGCCCTTTGCGCATGTGAAGATGCGGCTTGCCGCCAATTACAAGAGCCAGGACAATTATCCGGCCTTCGATCCGCTGGCGATTTTCGCCGCCGACGAGAAGGCGGCCCCCGCCGCGATACGCACCGGCACGATCTACGGATCCGACGTCGAATCCGAAGTCAGCCTCAAGACCACCGCCTTTCCGGTCTCGGGCAATACCAAGCCCTATGCCGGTGCCATGTCCTTCGACGAGGTCGAGGAGAACGTGCGCACCAACGGTTCGGTGCTGACCGACGGCTCGACCCAGGTCGCCGCGCTCTACTATATCGACCCGCAGCGCTTCGACAGCGAGGCAGCCCTCGACATCGGCGCCGGCTTGGCCGCGCGCGTCGTCGAGCAGAACATGAGCGTTGCAGAGCCGGAGATCATCACCCCCGAGACGCCGGAATATGCCGACGACGTGCTGCCGGTGCGCCGCGCCCAGCCCTTCGAGGCGGTACTGACGGCGGCCGGTTATCCGAAATCCAAGGCCGCCGACATGGCCCGCGCACTGGAACCCCATGCCGGCTCGCTCGATGCGGCCGAGGGCGATGTGCTGCGCATCGGCATTATCCAGCGCGGAGAGGAAGCCCGCATCGTGCGCATCAGCCTCTACCGCCAGGGCGTCCACCGCGTGACGCTTGCCGTCAGCGATGCCGGCCGGCTGGTCATGGGCGAGGAGCCGCCGCCGCTCGATGCGGTCGCCGGCGCCTTCGACGACAATGCGCCGCAGGTGCCGAGTTCCGCCCGCGACCTGCCGAGCGCCTATGACGGCATCTACCGCGCCGCCCTCTCCTACGGCATGAGCCGCGACATGACGGCGCTGGTGATCAAGCTGCTCGCCGCCAATGTCGACTTCCAGGCGCAGTTGAAGCCGACCGACATGCTTGAGGCCTTCTTCTCCGTCGAAGATGAGAACGGCCAAGCGACCGAAGACAGCGAACTGCTCTATGTCCGGGCCCGCTTTGGCGACACGATCACCACCTTCTACCGCTTCCAGAATCCCGACGACAACACGGTCGACTACTTCGACGAGAACGGCAAGTCGATCCGCCAGTTCCTGCTACGCAATCCGGTGCCGAACGGCGTGTTCAAGTCCGGTTTCGGCATGCGTCGCCATCCGATCCTCGGCTATTCACGCATGCACACCGGCACCGACTGGGCCGCCCCGCGCGGAACGCCGATCATCGCCTCGGGCAATGGCGTGGTCGAAAAAGCCGGCTGGGATTCGGGCGGCTACGGCAACCAGACGCTGATCCGCCACGCCAACGGCTATGTCACTTCCTACAACCACCAGAGCGCGATCGCCAAGGGCGTGACCGTCGGCGCCAAGGTCCGCCAGGGCCAGGTGATCGGCTATGTCGGCAATACCGGGCTGTCGACCGGACCGCACCTGCATTACGAACTGATCGTCAACGGCACCAAGGTCGACCCGCTGCGCGTGCGCCTGCCGGGAGGCAAGTCGCTGGAGGGCGAAACGCTTGCCAAGTTCGAGGCCGAGCGCCAGCGTATCGACGCGCTCCTGACCGGCGGCAAACCGGCGGAAGTCGCCAGCAACTGACGCCGGCCGCGAATGCGGGCGCCGGATCGGCGCCCCGCCCGCTTGCGACGACGGCTCCCGCAGTCTCCCCGCCCGGGCAGCAAAAAGGGCGGCCCCCGAAGGGACCGCCCCATTGTCTTCGATGCTGACGCCCGGTCAGGCCGCTTCGCTCACCGTGCGTGCGGTGGAAAACAGCAACCGGTCGGAGCCGGCGCTCACCGTGACCGTCGAGGCATCGGCGATCTGGCCCGACAGGATCTGCTCGGCGAGCGGGTCCTGGACGAACTTCTGGATCACCCGCTTCAGCGGACGCGCGCCATAGACCGGGTCATAGCCCTTGTCGGCCAGCCATTCGCGGGCATCGGGCGTGAGGTCGATGACGATCTTGCGCTCGGCCAGCAGGGCCACCAGCCGCTTCATCTGGATATCGACGATCGCGCCCATTTCCGTGCGCCGCAGGCGGTGGAACAGGATGATCTCGTCGACACGGTTGAGGAATTCCGGCCGGAACGACGCCTTGACCACATCCATGACCTGCTCGCGCACGGCCTCGCTGTCCTGGTCGTCGCTGAGACCCGTGAGATACTCCGCGCCGAGGTTCGAGGTCATGATGATCATGGTGTTCTTGAAGTCGACCGTGCGGCCCTGGCCGTCGGTCAGCCGACCGTCGTCGAGCACCTGCAGGAGAACGTTGAACACGTCCGGATGGGCCTTTTCGATCTCGTCGAACAGCACGACCTGGTAGGGCTTGCGCCGCACCGCCTCGGTGAGAGCGCCGCCTTCCTCATAGCCGACATAGCCGGGAGGGGCGCCGATCAGCCGGGCGACCGAATGCTTCTCCATGTATTCCGACATGTCGAGGCGCACCATCGCGGTTTCGTCGTCGAACAGGAAGCGGGCGAGCGACTTCGTAAGCTCCGTCTTGCCGACGCCGGTCGGGCCGAGGAAGATGAACGAGCCGATCGGCCGGTTCGGATCCTGCAGCCCGGCGCGTGACCGGCGCACCGCACGCGATACGGCCTGGACCGCATCACCCTGGCCGACGACCGATTTGGCCAGCTCGTCTTCCATGCGGAGCAGCTTTTCGCGTTCGCCTTCCAGCATCTTGTCGACCGGAATGCCGGTCCAGCGCGACACGACATGGGCGATCGCATCCGGCGTAACGACTTCCTGCACCATGGCATTGGTCGAGCTGTCCTGGGCTTCGGCTTCGGCCAGCTGCTTTTCCAGCGCCGGGATGACGCCGTAAGTCAGTTCACCGGCACGCTGGAACTCGCCCTTGCGCTGGGCGATCGCCAGTTCGTTGCGGGCCTCGTCCAGCTTGCCCTTCAGGTCGGCGGCCAGACCGAGCTTCTGCTTTTCGGCCTGCCAGCGCGCCGTCAGCGCATCGGCCTGCTCCTCAAGCGAGGTCACTTCGCTTTCGAGCCGGTTCAGCCGGTCGGCGGATGCGCTGTCGGTTTCCTTCTTCAGCGCCTCGCGCTCGATCTTCAGCTGCATGATGCGCCGGTCGAGCTCGTCGAGTTCCTCGGGCTTCGAATCGACCTGCATCCTCAGCCGCGATGCGGCCTCGTCCATCAGGTCGATCGCCTTGTCCGGCAGGAACCGGTCGGTGATGTAGCGGTTCGACAGCGTCGCGGCCGCGACGATCGCCGAGTCGGAAATCCGCACCTTGTGATGCTGCTCGTATTTTTCCTTGAGGCCGCGCAGGATCGAGATCGTGTCCTCGACATTCGGCTCGTCCACCATGAC
>DAIMJJ010000296.1:0-1705 GCA_036722275.1 Rhizobium sp.
CGGTCGCCCCGAGCGTTCCGGTGGGTCGGCTCCCGGCCGTCGTGCTCCAGCCAGGCCTGCGCCTTCGCGGCGGGACATGGCGGCTTCGACGGGAAAGCTCATGGGAATGTCGGCGGCCGTGAATTCGCCGCCGGCGAAATAGCCGCCCCGCGCCAGGCTCTCCTCCCAAAGCTTCACGTGATCCTCGAGTTGCGGATCGATGAACTTCGCGGCCGCCCCCTTGGCAATCAGCGAGGCGAAGGGGCGCACCAGGAACGGAACCTGGTCGGGAAGCTTGGAAAAGATGAGCTTCATGACGAGGAGCGGCATGGCCGAGCCCTCGGCATAGTGCAGGAAATAGGTGTAGCGTAACCGCTCGTCTGTCCCCGGCGCCGGCCTCAACGCCTCGCCGTGATAGGTGTCGATCAAATATTCGATGATCGCGCCGCTCTCGGCGATCACCCGGCCGCCATCCTCGATCACTGGCGATTTCCCGAGCGGATGAACCGCCTTCAGGCTGTCGGGCGCGCGCATGTCGCGGCCGCGCCGGTAGACGTTGATGTCATAGGGCAAGCCCAGTTCCTCCAGCAGCCAGAGGATGCGGTGGGCACGGGAGTTCTCGAGGTAGTGGACGACGATCATCAGGCGGCTCCTTGGGCGCAGACGACAGCAGAGCCGTCGCGGACATGTCCCTCAATACGCCGAAGCCCCCCTCGCGGTTCAATTCTCCGTCTCTTGCCCCTCCCCGCCGTCAGGCCGGCGGACGCCGATCCTTCCAGGGCCGTGCCTGTTCGAGCTGTCCCGCCAGGCTGAACAATGTCTCCTCGTCGGCGAATCGGCCGACGAAATGCAGGCCGACCGGAAGCCCCTCCGGCGACCAGTGGAGCGGCACCGACATGGCCGGCTGGCCGGTGACGTTGAACACCGGGGTCCACGGAATGAACTCGAAGGTCTGCGCCGCCAATTGCTCGGCAATCCCGAGCTTCTTCAAGAGCGTTGCTCCGCGGACATGGCCCATGAAGCGGATCAGCTTCTTCTCGATCGGTTTCGGCTGCAACGCGCCGATCTTGACCGGCAGGCTCGAAAGGACCGGGGTCATCAGGACATCGTGGTCCTCGAAGAAGCCCAGAATGGAACGGGCCGATAGCTTCAGATAGCGCAGTGCCGCGGCGAGTTCCGCCGCCGAAAAGGCCTGACCGAGCAGACCGAGCCCGAAGGACGCGGCATCGAAGTCCTCCGGCCGCACCTTTACACCGCTGAGCTCGGCAATGAACTCGATATCGGCCCTCAGCTCGGCCGCAAGCACGGTGAGGAAGGCGAGCGAGAAGCGCTCGCGCTCGACCGGCGGCGCGGCCTCCACGATCTCGTGGCCGAGATCGGCAAGCAGGCGCACAGTCTCGTCGAAGGCCGCGCGTACCTGCGGCTCGACCGCCTTGCCGAGCATGGGCTCGCACGACACGGCAATCCTCAGCCGCTTCGGAGCGCGACTGACGGCAGCAAGCCAGGATCCCGTGAACTGCGGCAGAGGATGCGGATTGCCGATGTCGGGCCCATGGGTGGCATCGAGCAGGGCGGCCGAATCGCGCACTGAGCGGGTCAGCACATGTTCGCCGGCAAAGCCTGACCAGGCCTCGCCGATGAACGGGCCGACGGGCGTGCGCCCCCGCGTCGGCTTCATGCCGAACAGACCGCAGGCCGAGGCCGGGATGCGGATCGAGCCGCCGCC
>DAIMJJ010000296.1:1805-3902 GCA_036722275.1 Rhizobium sp.
GGATTGAGCCGTTCGATCGCCGCAATGGCGGTTTCCACCAGCTCGATCGCGCTGACCTCACCGCGCCTGACGAGATCGGCCAGACCAAGTCCATCATGCTCCAAATAGGAAGAATACATACTATACCCCCATGTTTTGGTTCACACTATCAGTTCAAAGCCGGGCGACAATGCAATTAGCTGCAGTAAAGCGCCAAATCCACTTGAGATGGCCCTCACTTAAAGACCTGCTTAACCAAGCGACGACTAAAGTCGCAAATCTCAGCTTGGGACCATCGGCAAGCAGGCCAGCCTGCGACCGGTCCCAAGGCTTCAGAAACTTGCTCGAGAGGGGGCATTCCATGCTTTTCAAATCGGCCACCAGCCGCAACATTTTCTCGGCGGTCGCACTCGGCGTCGTCACGACGATCGGCGTCGCCGCGACACTGGTCAGCATCTCCTACGACAATGTCAGAACCGCAAGCCTGAACGAAATGCGCGCAGCCGCCCAGCAGGCCGCAGCCGAAATCAAGGCCAATCTCAGTGACGGCTATCGCATGGTCACGGGCCTCGAAACCTCGGTCTCGTCGCTGCGCGAGAGCGGCGCGGCCACCCGCGACAATGTCATCGCCATCTTCCGCAAGACGCTTGAAGGCTATCCCGGCGCCATCGGCATCTCCACCGGCTGGGAGCCCAACGCGTTTGACGGCAAGGACGCGGAACATGTCGGCAAGCCCGCGCATGACGCGAGCGGCCGTTTCGTTCCTTACGTCTATCGGGCCGGCGACGAGATCAAGGTCGAGGTGCTTGTCGATTACGACAAGCCCGGCGCAGGCGATTATTACCAGCTGCCCGTCAAGACCGGCAAGCCGGTGCTGATGGAGCCCTACATCTATCCGGTGAACGGCAAGGACGTGCTGATGACGACCCTGTCGGTCCCGACCCGCGCCAATGGCGTCGTGGCCGGCTATGTTGGCGCCGACATCGATCTGGACAAGACGGCCGCCGATCTCGCCGCCAAGCGACCGCTCGGCGACGGCTACATTGCCCTGCTTTCCTCCGGCAACGCCTTCGTCAGCCATCCGGACAAGGCCGCCATGGGCAAGGCGCTGAAGGACAGCGGTGTCGATGCGGCCGCCTGGGAACGGGCGCTTGCCAATCCCGGCGAAGCGCAGACCATCGTCCGTCCCGACGGCACCGAGGATCTGGCGGTCGCCCTGCCGATCGTGCCCTTCGAGGGCGCTGTCTGGAATGTCGTCGTCTCGGTTCCGAGCGCGACCGTCTACGCCAATCTGAGCCGCATTGTCTGGAACTCCGCCGCCATCATCGGCCTTGCGACCGTGCTTCTGGTGGTCGTCGGCTGGCTGCTCGCCCGCCGGTTCATCGGCCGCATCAACCGCGTCATCGGCCAGACCACGCAGATCGCCGAAGGCCGCCTCGACGTCGAGCTGACCGACCGTGAAAAGCCGGATGAACTGGGTGACCTGTCCCGCTCGCTGCAGGTGCTTCTCGAAAACAATCGCCGCAAGGTGCAACTCGAAAACGAGGCCGAGGCGCATCGCCAGCAGGAGGAAGTCGAGCGGGCCGAGCGCTCCAAGGGCCACATGGCCCGCGAGGAAGAGATCCGCTTCGTCGTCTCCGAACTCGGCAACGGCCTTGCCCGCCTGTCGGAAGGCGACATGACGGTCCGGCTCGAAAAACCGTTCAACGGCGCGCTCGATTCGATCCGCTCCAACTTCAACGAATCGATCGAGAAGCTGCAGGGCGCCATGCTCTCCTTCCGCGAGAACGCCACGACGATCGAGAACGGCTCGAACGAGATCCGCTCGGCCGCCGACGATCTCGCCCGCCGCACCGAACAGCAGGCGGCATCCGTCGAAGAGACCGCAGCAGCCCTCGCCGAGATTACCCGCTCGGTGCATGAATCGACGCAGCGCGCCGAAGAGGCCGGCCACCAGGTCAGCCGCACCAAGGAAGGCGCCGAGCGCTCCGGCGAGGTCGTCCGCCTGGCGGTCGACGCCATGAGCGCGATCGAGCAGTCCTCGCAGTCGATCTCCAACATCATCGGCGTGATCGACGAAATCGCCTTCCAGACCAACCTTCTGGCGCTCAATGCCGG
>DAIMJJ010000297.1:0-3890 GCA_036722275.1 Rhizobium sp.
CGGGTAGGCAAGACCGAGGCGGGCGGCGGGAACGGCAAAGGCCGAGCCTTCGGCCGCGATGCGCAGATCGGCGGCCGCCGCAAGCCCGAAGCCGCCGCCATAGCAGATGCCACGGATGGCTGCGATCACCGGGACCTGCGAGTCGCGGATGGCGGCAAAGGCGCGGCTGTTGTCGGCCTCGTAGAGCCGCGCCGTCGGCGTGTCCTTGCGCACCAGCGGAAATTCCGAAATGTCGGCGCCTGCGCTGAAATCGCTGTCGCCGGCGCCCATCATCAGGATCACGCGCGCCTCGCCGTCGGCGCACAGCCAACGCATCGCTTCGGGTATCGCCCGCCACATGGCGGCGGTGATGGCATTCTTGCGTTCGGGATTGTCGATGAGAAGAATGCCCGTTCCGGCCTGGCTTGCGGCTCGGATCATGCCGGCTGCGAAGTCGTGGGTGCGTTTCATTTGGTCTGGCCCATTTGTGTTGATTCACGGTTCGACTATATAATGCGCTCGAACAGGAAACGAGGAGACCGGCAATGGCCGCAAAGAGCGAAATCCTCAAGAGAGAGCACGTGCCGTCGATGGACCCGATCTGGGACAGCCTGCGCAGCGAAGCGCGCCTTGCTGCGGATCACGATCCGCTGCTGGCTGCCTTCCTCTATTCGACCGTGCTCAACCATCATTCCCTTGAGGATTGCGTGATCTACCGGATCTGCGAGCGCCTCGATCATCCCGACCTGCAGGCGATCCTGCTCCGGCAGACCTTCGACGAGATGCTACGCGACTGGCCGGAATGGGGCGCCGTCATGCGCGTCGACATCCAGGCCGTCTACGACCGCGATCCGGCCTGCACCCGCTTCATGGAGCCCGTGCTTTATTTCAAGGGTTTCCACGCCATCCAGACGCACCGGCTGGCACACTGGCTGTGGAACCACGGGCGGCGTGATTTCGCGCTCTATCTCCAGAGCCGGGCCTCCAGCGTCTTCCAGACCGACATTAATCCGGCCGCGCGGATCGGCAAGGGCATCTTCCTTGACCACGCCACCGGGCTTGTCGTCGGCGAGACGGCGCGCATCGGCGACAATGTCTCGATCCTGCATGGCGTCACCCTCGGCGGCACCGGCAAGGAGGGCGCGGACCGCCATCCGAAGATTGGCGACGGTGTGCTGATCGGGGCGGGCGCCAAGGTGCTCGGCAATATCGAGGTCGGTTGCTGCTCGCGCATCGCCGCGGGCTCGGTGGTGCTGAAACCGGTGCCGCGCGGTTCGACGGTTGCCGGCGTTCCGGCCCGCGTGGTCGGCGAGGCCGGTTGCGCCGAGCCGGCGCGCTCGATGGATCAGATGCTGGCGGCAGACTGACTGCTGCGGCAGGGACGGGGGCGGCTCGCTGCCGCCCCGCCGGCTGCCAGGCGGCAAAGAATGGACCTTCGCGTCTTTACAGCGGCGGACGGCCCATGCGACAAGCGGCCCGAATTTGAATCGCCGATGGAGAACGGATCGTGAAGCCCGAAGAAATCAAGAAACTCGACGCCTATTTCAAGCGGATGTTCAATCCGACGATGGTGGTGAAGGCTCGCCCCCGCAAGGATGACTCCGCCGAAGTCTATGTCGGCGACGAGTTTCTCGGCGTGGTTTTCCGCGACGACGAGGACGGTGATCTGTCCTACAATTTCTCGATGGCGATCCTCGACGTCGATCTCTAAGCCAGCGGTTGCAGTGGCGCTGATATATGTTTTCCCTTTCAAGGGGACAGGGCCGACCGGCCGACGGTCGGCCTAAATTTTGCCTTCCAATGCAACCAAGACGAGATATCGCATCGCACAAAACACTTGACGCAAATTGTGCAAGTGCTATATAAGCGGGCACCGAATGAAACGGATCCGAAGGAGTGGTGGCATGATCAATTTCGACGAAGCCAACAAGAAGGGCAAGGAAGCCATGGACGCGATGCTGAAGAATTATTCCGAAGTCGCCAAGGGTTTCCAGGCGATCGCGACCGAGGCTTCGGAATATTCCAAGAAGTCCTTCCAGGACATGACGGCCTATGTTGAAGCCCTTTCGGGCGTCAAGAGCGTCGAGACCGCCTTCGAGCTGCAGACCAATTACCTGAAGTCGTCCTATGAAAGCTTCGTCGCCGAAGCCACCAAGATGGGCGAAATGTATGCGGATCTCGCCAAGACGGTCTACAAGCCCTACGAGGCCCCGATCGCCAAGGCAACCGGCGTGTCCATGCCGACCGCGGCCTGATCCAGCCCCCGCACAATTCAGCCTCGTGCAAGACCGGTCGCAGATCCTGCGGCCGGTCTTGCCATTTGTGGCGCCTTGTATAAGCCTGAGCGTTCGTTTTGAGCCCGCTTCCCGAATGCGTCGCGCAATTGTGTTTGTGCCGAGCGGAGGGGGGCTTAAAATCACCGAATAATGAACTACCTTACTGAGCTGAGTGTTTGTCCGTCGCGTTGCGTCTTCGGCAGATCGGCCGGACAATTGGAGAATGAACTGAAATGATCGCCAAGCCGGTCGTCATGCAAAGCCAGCGGGACGGGGACAATGCCAATCGTGGCACCTCGGTGATCACGCGTACCAAGCCCAAGACGAAAAAACCGAACCTGTATCGCGTCCTGCTTCTCAACGACGACTACACCCCGATGGAATTCGTGATCCACGTGCTGGAGCGCTTTTTCCAGAAGGACCGGGAAGCAGCCACCCGCATCATGTTGCACGTGCACAACCATGGTGTCGGGGAGTGCGGCGTCTTCACCTACGAAGTCGCCGAGACGAAGGTGAGCCAGGTCATGGATTTCGCCCGGCAGCATGAGCATCCGCTTCAATGCGTCATGGAAAAGAAGTGAGGAACTGACGTGCCAACATTTTCTCCCAGCCTTGAAAAGGCGCTGCACCAGGCTCTGACCTTTGCCAATGAGCGGCATCACGAATATGCCACGCTCGAACACCTGCTTCTGGCGCTGATCGACGATGCAGACGCCGCAGCGGTGATGGGGGCCTGCAATGTCAATCTCGACGCCCTGCGCAAGACCGTCATCGACTATGTCGACAACGAATTGTCCAATCTGGTCACTGGCTATGACGAGGATTCCAAGCCGACCTCCGGCTTCCAGCGCGTCATCCAGCGCGCGGTGATCCACGTCCAGTCTTCGGGCCGCGAAGAAGTGACCGGCGCCAATGTGCTGGTTGCCATCTTTGCCGAACGCGAAAGCCACGCGGCCTATTTCCTGCAGGAGCAGGAGATGACCCGCTATGATGCCGTCAACTATATCTCGCACGGCATCGGCAAGCGTCCCGGCACCTCCCAGACGCGGCCGCCGCGCGGTGCGGAAGAGGGCGGCGACGGCGAGGCCAAGCAGGCCCGCGAGCAGGACGAGGCTGCGCCGAAGGCCAAGCAGGAAGCGCTCAAGGCCTATTGTGTCAATCTCAACGAAAAGGCCAAGGGCGGCAAGATCGACCCCCTGATCGGCCGTCACGGCGAGGTCAACCGCACGATCCAGGTGCTCTGCCGCCGATCCAAGAACAACCCGCTCTATGTGGGCGATCCCGGCGTCGGCAAGACGGCGATCGCCGAGGGCCTTGCCAAGCGCATTGTCGAGGGCAAGGTTCCGGACGCGCTCAAGGATGCGACCATCTTCTCGCTCGACATGGGCACGCTTCTGGCGGGCACGCGCTATCGCGGCGATTTCGAGGAACGCCTGAAGCAGGTCGTCAAGGAGCTCGAGGATTATCCGGGCGCGGTGCTCTTCATCGACGAGATCCACACCGTGATCGGTGCCGGTGCCACCTCCGGCGGCGCCATGGATGCGTCCAATCTCCTGAAGCCGGCGCTGTCGTCGGGGGCGATCCGCTGCATCGGCTCGACCACCTACAAGGAATATCGCCAGTTCTTCGAGAAGG
>DAIMJJ010000298.1:0-3887 GCA_036722275.1 Rhizobium sp.
GCCGATAGGCGATCCGCACGGCCGGAACAGCCGCGGTCGCGCGGGAAACCGCCACTTTCCGCTATGTTGCCGATCGCCTGATTTGCTCCGATCCTGTCCCCGATCGAAGACGCTTCAGACGTCCAAACTTGAGGAGGAGGGACCCATGATCAAACTGCATCCGGCCATCGACAACGGCTTTCCGCCGGCCAAACCGGGCTTTTCCGGTGGCACGCTCAAATGTAAATGCGCGACCAATCCCGTGACCGTCGAAATCAGTTCGCAGACGGCGCACAACCATGCCTGCGGCTGCACCAAGTGCTGGAAGCCGAAGGGCGCGATCTTCGCGCAGATCGCCGTCGTTTCGCGTGACAACGTCAAGGTCACGTCCGGGGCGGAAAAGCTCCAGATCGTCGATCCCAGCGCGACGATCCAGCGTTATGCCTGCAAGGACTGCGGCACGCACATGTATGGCCGCATCGAGAATACCAAGCATCCGTTCTATGGCTTGGATTTCGTCCACACCGAACTCAGCGACCAGACCGGCTGGTCTCCGCCGGAATTCGCCGCCTTCGTCTCGTCGGTCATCGAGAGCGGGGTCAGCCCCGACAAGATGGGCGAGATCCGTGCGCGCCTCAACGAACTCGGGCTGCCGCCCTATGACGCGCTGTCACCGGCGCTGATGGATGCGATCGCCACGCATGTCGCCAAGCAATCGGGTGCGCTTGCGGCCTGAAGACGGCTGGCTGTTCCTCCCCCGAGCCCTGTCCGTGTCGCTCCCTTTCGGAAGCGAAAACGGGCGGGGCTTGAGGTCGTCGGCGATATGCCGGTGTTCTCGGGGTGGAACCGCGGGCAGAAAAAACAAAGCCGCCGATGCTGGATCATCGGCGGCTTTCGCCGTTTCACGGCATGCGTGCATGAGATCGGAGTCTGGTGTTGGAGCTGCCTCCTTGTCGCCATTTAGACCGTGGCGATGGCCTGCTCGGCATTTGCCTCAGCGCGTCTGCGCCAGCCAGGACGGATCCTGCTTCCATTTGATCGAGCAGCCGATTGCCGAGTGTTGTTCTTCCGGCCCCTTGCCGGTCCTGGCTATCCCGACCATGGCTTCGAACAGGTCGCGCTTCAGATCGGCCGGGCCGATTTCCTTGCGTGAGGCGTCGAGCCGTCCGCGATACTGCAGCTCCATGCGCCTGTTGAAGCCGAAGAAGTCCGGCGTGCAGACCGCCCCATAGGCGCGCGCCACCCATTGGTCGGCGTCATGCAGATAGGGAAAGGGCAGGGCATGATTGGCGGCAAACCGCTTCATGTTGTCGAAACTGTCTTCCGGATAGGCGGTGGCATCATTGGAATTGATCGCGACGAAACCGATCCCATGCGCCTCGAGCTCCAGCGCATCGCGTACGATCCGGCCGATCACCGCCTTCACATATGGGCAATGATTGCAGATGAAGGCGACGACGAGCCCGTTCGGTCCGGCGAGATCGAGGATGGAGCGTGCCCGTCCCTCCGTGCTCTGAAGTCTGGCGTCGATGGCCTTCCAGCCGAAATGGCAAAGCGGTGCGGTGGATGCCATGGAGTTACCTTTCGTTCGCGAGCAGGGGGCGGGAGGCGGTATCGGCGGCGTGGCGCAGGGCGGCGATGTTGCCCGCATAGGCATCCGCTCCGCCCTTGAAGATCGCCGAGCCGGCGACGAGGATATCGGCGCCGGCCCGGGCGACGAGCGGCGCGGTCTCGGGCGTCACGCCGCCGTCGATTTCGATGAGGATCGGACGCCCGCCGATCATTGCCTTGATGCGCTCGACCTTTTGCACCACCGCCGGGATGAAGGCCTGCCCGCCAAAGCCGGGGTTGACGGTCATGAGCAGGACGAGATCGAGGCGGTCCAGCACGTATTCGATGACATTCTCCGGCGTCGAGGGATTGAGCGACACGCCGGCCTTGCAGCCGAGGTCGCGGATCGCCTGGAGTGATCGGTCGAGATGGGTGGTCACCTCGGCATGGACGGTGACGATGTCGCAACCGGCATCGGCAAAGGCTGAGAGAAAACCATCGACGGGCTCGATCATCAGATGGCAGTCGAATACCTTGTCGGTACGATTGCGGATCGCCTTGATCACCGGTGGGCCGAAGGTGATGTTGGGCACGAAGTGCCCGTCCATTACGTCGAGATGGATCCAGTCGGCGCCGGCGCGGCAGACGGCTTCGACTTCCTCGCCAAGGCGCGAGAAATCGGCCGACAGGACCGAGGGTGCAATGATGGTCTTCGGGCTCATGAGATCTCCTGGCGGTGCTCGGACGGTACGGGCGGCTTCATGGTGAAGACACGGCTGGCGGCGATGTCGCGGCCGATGATGGTCGAGAGCTGTTCCGCATTGACCGGACCCTTGGTCTCCTCGAACAGGCGGTTCGCCTGTCGCAGCCGCGCCCGGTCGAGCGCATTGCGGATCGAGCGGGCATTGGCGAAATGCGGCTGGCTGCGGCGCCGGGCGATATAATCGGTCATCACGGCCGTCGCTTCCGCGTCGAGATGGTAGCCCTGCCGTTCCAGCATGGTCTCGGCAATCGACAGCAGTTCGTCGTTTGCGTAGTCGGGAAAGTCGATGTGGTGGGCGATGCGCGAGCGGAAGCCCGGATTGCTTTCGAAGAAACGATCCATGCGGTCGGAATAGCCCGCGAGGATCACCACGAGGTCGTCGCGGTTGTTCTCCATCACCTGCAGCAGTATCTCGATCGCCTCCTGGCCGTAGTCGCGCTCATTGTCCGGGCGGTAGAGATAGTAGGCCTCGTCGATGAACAGCACGCCGCCCATGGCCTTCTTGAGGATCTCCTTGGTCTTCGGCGCGGTGTGGCCGATATACTGGCCGACGAGATCGTCGCGCGTCACCGAGACGAGGTGGCCCTTGCGGATGTAGCCGAGGCGGTGGAGCAGGTTCGCCATGCGCAGGGCCACCGTCGTCTTGCCGGTGCCGGGATTGCCGGTGAAGCTCATGTGCAGCGACGGCGGCTCGTGGGAGAGCCCCATGGCGCGGCGGGCGCGCTCGACCAAGAGCAGCGCCGCCGTCTCACGGATTCGCCGCTTCACGGGTTTGAGGCCCACGAGGTCGCGGTCGAGTTCTTCGAGGATCTCGGCGACGCCCGAAGTCCGGTATTCCTCGGCGAGGTCGACGGATGTCGGCGGGCTCTCCTGCTTTACGGTTGGTTCGGGCATTGCCATTGTCTCGTCCTTTCGTCAGCTCGTCGTCGACCAGGAGTAATGCTGCGAGCGGCCCGGTCCGTCGGTCCGGGTCATCTTGAGATCCGGTTCCTTGTCCGGGCGATTGACGATGAAAGACATCGTCACCGTCTCGAAACCACGGTTCGAATCGAAGGCGTTGAGGCGAATGTAGTGCTGTGGATTGGCCTTGCGGCAATCGTCGAGCTCCATCATCACGCCCTTGGCATCCTTCAGGTCGAACATGGGATTTCCCCACATTTCCCAATAGGTGTTGCGGGGGTGGGGATCGTCGGTGTACTCGACGCCGATCGCCCAGCCCTTGCGCAGGCAATATTCCACCTGCGCCGTGATCTGCTCGTCCGTCAGGTCCGGCAGGAACGAGAAGCAGCCTTGGGTGATACGCATTGTCGTTTCTCCTTTTTCTCGCTCTGTCAGAGGACGCTTACGCTCGGCACGAAGTCCGACGTGTCGGTCGAGGTGTAGTTGAAGCTGATATTGCCCCAGGTATCGAGGGCGGCTTCCAGCGGCTTGCACCACTTGGCGGCGGCCCGGAGAACTTCCGGACCTTCATTGGCGATGTCGCGGCCCTC
This sequence comes from Rhizobium sp., assembly GCA_036722275.1. Classification (GTDB taxonomy): domain Bacteria; phylum Pseudomonadota; class Alphaproteobacteria; order Rhizobiales; family Rhizobiaceae; genus Allorhizobium. Next base: position 3,784 of record DAIMJJ010000298.1, read on the forward strand.
GTTGCGGGCGAGGACCATGGCTTCGAGTGCCACGCGATTGGCTGCCGCACCGGCCTGGATGCCCATCGGGTGACCGATCGTGCCGCCGCCGAACTGGAGCACCA
>DAIMJJ010000299.1:0-2308 GCA_036722275.1 Rhizobium sp.
GCACGATCTTGAGCATGCCGCGCGGACCCGGTGCATAACCGAAGCCGTCCTGACCGATACGGGCGCCGTTGTGGATGATGACATTATTGCCAATGAGGGCCGACTGGATGCTCGCCCAGGACGCGATCGTGCAACCGCGGCCGATGCGCACGCCAGCGCCGATGACACAGCCCGCTCCGATGCGGCTGCCTTCGCCGATCTCGACATTCGCCCCGATCACCGCCATCGGCTCGACCAGCACATCCGCTTCCAGCCGCGCCGTTGCGTCGACATGCGCCGCGGGCGAAACGCCATTCAGCGCCGGAGACACCGGAACGGGACGCAGGCCCTCCGGATGCAGAAGTCCTCCCGCCAACGCAAACGCGGTCGCTGGCGAAGCGCTCAGAAGCACCGGAATATGATCGGGAATGAGAGAGAGAAGCGCCTTGTCGCACAGGATAGCGGAAGCCTCACAGGTCTTCAGCTCCTCCTTGCTGCGCCGGGACAGGATATAGCAGATATCGCCCTGCTTGGCCCTGTAGACAGGCGCGACCGACCGGATGACCCGCTCGCCCGCGCCCGCATGTTGAAGTTCCGCCCCGATCTGGGCCGCAAGCGACGCCAGCGGCACCCCATCGCGGGGCGGAAAGAAATGGTTATGCTCCATCAGCCAAAGCTCCAGAACGTTACTCAACCAGCAGCTCTGGACTGCAAGACCTTAGAACTGGTTCGCCATGCTGAAGCGGAAGTTCTGAACTTCGTCGAAGTCTTCCTTGGCAACCGGAACGGCATAGTCGAAGCGCAGCGGACCGAACGGCGAGAGCCAGACAATACCAGCACCGACCGACGCACGCCAGCTCATGTCCGTACCTTCGACAGTCGAAGTACCGGTGTCGACCTTGTTACCGTACAGCGTGCCGGCGTCAGCAAAGACCGCACCGCGGATGTTGAGATCCTGCGGGAACAGCGGCATCGGGAAGTTCACTTCGGCCGAAACCGTCATGTAGGTCGTGCCACCCAGGGCATCGCCGTCGGCCCGACCGCCGATACCGTTGGTCGCGAAGCCACGCAGATCCTTGCCGCCGATCTGGAACTGATCGAAGACGTTGAGCGAATCGCCCGTGGAGACGACATGGCCGGCGCTCGCAGCAACCGAACCGATCAGGTCCATCTCATCCGAGAGCGTGTGGAAGTAACGGGCGCGACCATACAGCTTGTAGAAGTCCGAGTCACCGCCCAGCCCCGCATATTCATGCGTGAAGCTGGCGTACAGACCGTCGCGCGGCATGTTGCGATCGTCGACCGTGTTGTAGACGATCGAGTGACCGACGATCGACTGCTTCCACGGGCTCTCTTCGATCAGATCGATGTACGGATCCGCCATGCGGTCGTCGGCAGTGTAAGGCAGGCCATCGGTGCCGTAGGCGCCATCTTCCTTGTACTTCAGCTCCTTGTAGGTGTAGCGAACGGTCGTCGCCAGATCCTCGGTGATCGGAGCGGTGACGCGGAAGGTTACACCCTGTTCTTCGTAGTCGTAATCCGAGTTGCTGCTCGTCTGGCTGCGGAACAGGTCAAAACCGGCGGCCAGGCGGTAGCCGAGGAAATACGGCTCGGTGAAGGAGAAGTTGTAGGTGCGCGCATCGTCCAGACCGCCACCGACAGCGAGGCGAATGAACTGACCGCGGCCGAGGAAGTTCTTTTCTTCAACCGAGGCTTCAACGACGAAGCCATCGCCACCGGCCGAGTAACCGGCGCCGATACCGAACGAGCCGGTCGGCTGATCGACGACATCGACGACGACGACGACGCGGTCGGACGCGCTGCCCGGAGCGGTCGAGATATTCACCGAGGTGAAGTAGCCGAGAGCCTCGAGACGACGCTTGGCGCGCGAGATCGTTTCCTGATTGAAGGCATCGCCTTCGGAAATGTCGAACTCGCGACGGATGACGTAGTCACGCGTACGGGTATTGCCACGGATCTCGATGCGTTCAACATAGGCGCGCTCGCCCTGGTCGACGAGATAGGTGACGCCGATCGTGTTGTTTTCGAAGTTGCGGTCGCCGCGCGGAACGACGCGGGCAAACGGATAACCGGCCGCGGACACGCGCTGGGAAATCGCTTCCATCGACTTCTGAACGTCGCGGGCGCTGTAGGTGTTGCCGGCGCGGGTTTCGACCAGACGCTCAAGTTCAGCGGCATCAATGCCATCGACGGTCGATTCGACCGCAATATTGCCGAACTTGTAGCGCTCACCTTCATCGACGGTGATCGTGATGGTGTATTCATTGCCGGTTTCGTTCAGCACGGCATCCGAGGAGATGACGCGGAA
>DAIMJJ010000299.1:2408-3835 GCA_036722275.1 Rhizobium sp.
GAGAAGAAGCCGGTCGCGTAAAGACGCTTGACCGATTCATCGATGTCGGCATTCGAGAAGCTCTGGCCGGGCTTGATGGTGATGTTGGAACGAACGGCATCCACGCCCACCCGCTGGGCACCGCGGACATCGATGCGCTGGATCACGGCAGCCTCGGCCACGGAGGCCGAAGCGAGAAAAGCTACACCTGCGCCCGAAGAGACAACGCCAGCAGACAGCGCGACCGCCGACACCGCGTTCAAAAACTTTGAACCAGCCTTCATGTTTATTCTCAACCTTCTTCCATTGCCCCGCAGTCGTTTCCGACTCCGGCCCGTGTGTGGTTTTAACGGCTTTTGCCCTACAAGCAAGTACGGACGTTAAATTCTATTTACTTCATTTACAGGCGTGGCCCAATCGCCACTATGAGTTTGAAACATCGTAAACAAATCCTCTCCGCCCTGGCAAGCCGCGACCTCAGCCGATTAACCGGCTGATATCGTTCCACGTTGCAAAGACCATCAGCGATAAGATCATTATCAGTCCGATACGAAATGCAATTTCCTGCGCAGTCTGCCCAACGGGCTTTCCGCGGATTGCCTCAAGCGCGTAGAGGACCAGATGGCCGCCGTCAAGGACCGGAACTGGCATCAAATTGAGAAGCCCCAGGGAAACCGAAAGAACGGCCGCGAGATTGAGAAGTGCGACGACGCCGAGCGTCGCCATCTGCCCGGACGCCTGGACGACACGGACCGGTCCGCCAAGCTGATCGGCGTTCATCCGCCCCGCAATCAGGTTGGACAGATAGTCGAAGGTGCCGGTGACGATGTGCCAGGTCTGCAGCGCGCCCTCGCCGACTGCCTCGATCGGCGTCAGCTCGATGATGCGGAAATTGCCGCTCTGCTGGTTGGTGACGATACCGATCTGGCCGACTTCCATCTCGTTGCCGAACCGGTCGGTGGTGACCGTGCGGCGCGGCACCATGTCAAGCCCGATCTCGTCACCGTCGCGACGCACGGTCACGACGACGGGGATCTCGGGGCGCATGCTGATATAGCGCACCACGTCGTCAAAGGTGTCGATGCGCTTGCCGTCGAGCGCGACGAGCACGTCGCCCGGACGCACACCCGCCTCGAAGGCGGCGCTGCCGTCCCGCACCTCGGCGACGACCGGATCAGCGACGGGCTTGCCGTAAATGCCGAACAGAACGGCAAAAATGGCGATCGCCGCGAGAAAATTGGCAATCGGACCGGCCGCAACCGTAATCGCCCGCTTCCACAGCTTGGCGCCGGCCAGCGTCTGCGCCCGCTCGGCGAGTGACATCTCTGCGAGTTCGTTGCCATCCGCCAGGCTTGCCGCATCGGCATCGCCGTAGAAACGGACATAGCCGCCAAGCGGAATGGCCGAGAGCTTCCAGCGGGTGCCATGACCATCGGTGAAACCGACGA
>DAIMJJ010000300.1:0-3817 GCA_036722275.1 Rhizobium sp.
GGCGGACTGAAGCCCCCGAACGCCGCAACCTGGACCTGAGCGGAGGGCCGACGGTGGCACGGCAGGCCCGAGCCTTTGTCTTGGCTCGCCCGTTGTGGTAGTTTCGAGACGCCGCGGTTTAGCGCTTTCGAGGAGCAGTTCCATGAACAAGCCAGTCCAGGTTACGATCGGCGACCCCTTCGACAGCTTCATCGACACGCAGGTGGAGAGCGGCCGCTTTGAATCCGCAGAAGCCGTGGTCGAGGCAGGACTGCGATTGCTCGAAGAGGAGCAGTTGAAGATCGAGAAGTTGCGCGAAGCCCTGATCGAGAGCGAGAACTGCGGACCGGCGCGTGAATTCGATCGTGACGCTTTCATGCAGTCCATGCGTGAGGCCTGGAAATCTCGTGGCTAAGGTTCGGTTTCGCCAGACTGCGGAACAGGACCTTCGCGATATCGGCTTTTACACGGAGGAGCATTGGTCAGAGGCGCAGGCGGAGCTCTACCTGACCCAGATCCTCGATGTGGTAGCGCAGATCGCTCAGCATCCGTCCGCAGGGCAGAGTGCGGAATGGCTACGTGCCGGCTACCGTCGTCGGCGAGCCGCTTCGCATCTGATCTTCTACGTTGTTACCAGTGAAGGCGAAGTCGAGATCGCGCGTGTGCTTGACGAGCGATTGGACGTCGCGCGGCTGTTGGATGGCTAGTGTGCCCTCAAAGATCCTCATCAGCGCCTGTCTGCTCGGCCATGCCGTGCGCTATGACGGCAAGGGCAAGCCGCTCTCCCATCCGGCGATCGACCGCTGGCTGAGCGAGGGGCGGCTGGTCGCGCTCTGTCCGGAGATGGTGGGCGGATTGCCCGTTCCGCGTCCGCCGGCGGAGATCGAGAACGGCCTTTCGGGCGAAGATGTGCTGGAGGGCAGGGCCCGCGTGCTGGAGGTGACGGGCGGCGACGTCACCGCAGCCTTCATCGAAGGCGCTGAACGCGCCCTGGCCTTCGCCCAAGCCCATGGCTGCGCCTTCGCGCTGCTGATCGACGGAAGCCCGTCCTGCGGTTCCGGCCAGATCTATGATGGCTCCTTTGCCGGGAAGAAGCACCCCGGGCGAGGCGTCACCGCCGCGCTGTTGCTGCGTGCAGGGATCGCCGTGTTTTCCCCTCAGGAGATCGACGCGCTCGTCGAACGTCTGGTCTAGGCCGACCGGCCTTTGCCCCGAAAGGAGCCGACTGTTGAATTCCGTCGGGACCGCTTCGCATCCATGACACCGCCAAACGAAAAAGCCGCCGGACCTTTCGGTCCGACGGCCTCCCTCACGCCCCCGCGTTGAAGGTTTGGGTTTGGCCTCAGCTGGCCATACGCATGCGGTTTGCCATGGTCGACAGGCTGCTCGTCTGCGAGGCGCCGACCTTGAAGCCGCGGATCAGCGCGAGCAGGTCGCCGGTGTCGTTGGCCAGCACTTCGGCCGAGGCGGTCGTCTCTTCTGCCATGGCGGCATTCTGCTGCGTGGCGGTGTCGAGCTGGTTCATCGACGAGGAGATGGAACGCAGTGTGGTGTCCTGTTCCTGCGCGCTGTGCGAGATCTTCGAGACGATGTCGTTGGCGCTTTCGATCTGGCCGGAAATGCGCTTCAGCGCTTCGCCGGCCTCGCCGACCAGCTGCACGCCCTGTTCGACCTGGGCCGAGGAGCGGGCGATCTGGTCCTTGATCTCCTTGGCAGCGGCGGCCGAGCGCTGGGCGAGCTCGCGCACTTCCTGGGCGACGACGGCAAAGCCCTTGCCGCTTTCGCCGGCCCGGGCCGCTTCGACGCCGGCATTCAGCGCCAGAAGGTTGGTCTGGAAGGCGATCTCGTCAATCACGCCGATGATCTTGGTGATCTCGTTGGAGGAGTGCTCGATGCCGCTCATGGCGGCGATCGCCTGGGCGACGACGGCGTCGCTCTGACGCGCCTCGGACGAAACGGCATTGACCCGGCTGGCGGCTTCGCGGGCGCCTTCCGCCGTCTGGCGGACGGCAACCGTCAGCTCGTCAAGCGCGGCCGAGGTTTCCTCGAGGCTTGCGGCCTGGCGCTCGGTGCGCTGGGCAAGTTCGCCGGAGGCGCGGCGGATCTCTTCCTTGCTGACGGCGATGTCGTTGCCCTTGAGGTTGACGCGGCTCATCGCCTCTTCGAGACGGGTGAGCGCCTCGTTGAAGTCATGACGCAGGGCCGCATATTTTTGGCCGAGGTCTTCGCAGCGCACGGTCAGGTCGCCCTGCGCCAGTTCCCTGAGCGCCGCGCCGATGGTGGAGACGACATGCGCTTGCTGCTCGGCTTCGGAGCGCTGCATGTCGGCATTCTGCTGGCGTTCGGCATCGAGCTGCAGCTGCTGTTCCTCCTGGCGCGCCGAGAGGGCGTGGCGCTCGCGCACCTTCTCCTGGAGCTCTTCGGTCGCCTTCGCCATCAGGCCGACTTCGTTGCCCATGTCCGTGTGCGGAATGGCGATGTCGACGTTATCGTTGGCGACTTCCTCGAGCGCATCATGAATGGCCTTCAGCGGCCGCGCGATGCCGCGAATGACGAACCAGGCGGCGCCGATGCCGAAGGCAAGCACGCCGAAGCCGATGATCAACACGTCGGTTACACCTTCGCGGATGCTGGCGTCGAGATCGTCGAGATAGGCGCCGGTGCCGACCATGATTTCCCAGGCCGGGAAGTTCTTGGAATAGGCCGCCTTCGGGAACATCTGTTCGTCGGGATGACCGGGCTTGGAGAATTCGAATTCGGTCCAGCCGCCACCGGCCTTGGCCGTGTCGACGATGTTCATCAGGAACTTGTTGCCCTGCTTGTCGGTGAGGCCGGAGAAGTCCTTGCCCACGCCTTTCTTGCCGGGATAGATGACGCGAATGCCGTTGTAGTCATAGCCGAAGAAATAGCCGTCCGGCTCGAAGCGCAGGTCGTTGATCAGGTCAAAGGCCTGTTGCTGAGCCTGTTCGCGGGTGAGCACACCCTTGGTCTCGAGGTCGTGGTAACGCGTCATGATCGACAGCGCGGTCTCCGTCTGGGTCCGCAGCATTTCATAACGTTCGTTGTAGATGGATTGGGCCGACGAGCGGATCTGGTAGACGCTGGTCAGAGCAAAGGCCACCATGAGGACGGCGACCAGCACAATGAGCTGAGTGGAGATCTTGAGGTTCTTCATCGCTAATGGCTTTCGGAAGGCATATGGTGGCCCGTGTCGCCTCATCGGGCGGCACCGGCATGCATCGCAGGAAGTTTTGGGATTTGCGCCTGATGCGCCAAGGGGCGATGCTGCATCGCATCCAGAATACTATTGGATGCCAAGGTTAAACATTTCGCTAAAATTGTAGCAATCACAACTATTCGGCCGACGCGCCCAAAAGAAAATCGCCGGCATTGCTGCCGGCGATCCTTCAGTCTTGTGGCTGGCCGCAAGCGGTCAGGAGGCGCGGCGCATTCTCTCGGCCATGGAGTTGAGACCGGCGGATGCGTGCATGCCCTGACCGGAGACCCGGAAGCCGCGGATCAGGTTCAGCAGTTCCTCGGTGTCGTTGGCGAGGGCCTCGGCCGATGCCGTGGTTTCCTCGGCCATGGCCGCATTGTGCTGGGTCGCCGCGTCGAGCTGGTTCATCGCGGACGAGATCGAGCGCAGCGTGGTATCCTGCTCGGAAGCCGAGTGGGCGATCTTGGTGACGATGTCGCTCGCCGCCTTGATCTGGTCGGAGATCCGCTTCAGTGCCTCGCCGGCTTCGCCGACCAGCTGTACGCCGTTTTCGACCTGCGAGGACGACTTGGAGATCTGTTCCTTGATCTCCTTGGCGGCGGCAGCCGAACGCTGGGCGAG
>DAIMJJ010000301.1:0-3813 GCA_036722275.1 Rhizobium sp.
GTGGGGAGGGGTTGGGGAGGGGAATCAGCGAAGCAAGGCGCGGGCTTCTTCCACCCCGAGCGCCGCCGGCTGGGTGCAGGTGGTCGAGAGCGTGACGAAGTTCCCGGTTTCGCCGGACTTCAGGATCGCCGTCATGACGTCGACGCCGTGTAGAGCGCGCTCCAGCGAGCAGCGCGCGTCGCGACCTTCGAGGATGGCCACCGCCATGTCGGCAAGCCCCGCCGTGCGGTAATTGGCGCGCGGGCCGGCGGCGTGTTCCTGGTTGTCCACGCCGAAGGGATGGTCCCAGCCCTCGAGCGGCTGGATATCCTTGTTGCGGCCGGAGGCCTCGACCAGCCCGCCGAAGAAATTGGGGTCGGGCACGAAGAGCGAGCCTTCGGTGCCGTAGAGTTCCATATTGGCATGGCGATGGGACCAGACGTCCCAGCTGGCCGACAGCGTGATCGTCGCGCCGGAATGGAAGTCGAGGAGCGCATGGATATTGGTCGGCGTCCGGACCGGGATCACCTGGCCGGCGCGAGGCTGGCTGGTGATGGTGCGGGTGTCGCTCGCCATCGAGGTCAGCGCCGCAACCCGCTTCACCGGGCCGATCAGGTTGATCAGATTGGCGATGTAATAGGGGCCGAGATCGAGGATCGGGCCGCCACCGGGCAGGAAGAAGAAGTCCGGATTGGGATGCCACATTTCCATGCCGGGGCTCATCACATGGCAGGTGCCGGAGGTGACGCGGCCGATCGCGCCCTTGTCGATATAGGCGCGGGCGAGCTGGTGGGAGCCGCCGAGGAAGGTATCCGGCGCGCAGCCGACGGAGAGCCCCTTGCCGCTTGCAATCCGCCGCAGCTCCTCGCCCTCCTCGAGGCTCAGGACCAGGGGCTTTTCCGAATAGACGTGCTTGCCCGCCTCGAGGATGCGGCGCGAGACGGAATAGTGCGCATCCGGGATGGTGAGGTTGACGATGATGTCCAGATCGTCATTGGCGAGCAGGTCTTCGGTCGTCTGCGCCTTGACGCCATACTCTTGCGCCCGCAGCTCGGCGGCGTTCATGTTGAGGTCGCTGCAGGCCAGCACGTTGAGGCCCTTGAAGAGCGGTGCCAGCGAGAAATAGGTGGTGGAGATATTGCCGCATCCGATGATGCCGACGCCGAGTTCGCGTGCCATGGGGACTTGTCCTGATTGCTGCTATGCGGATGGAAATTCAGTAGGTGTTGAAGGCGGCGATGGAGCGCGTGATGAGGCGGCCCACGTCCTTCGGATTGTCGTGTTCGAGGATGTAGTGGCGCACGCCATAGGCCTTGAGCGCCGCCATCAGGTCCTTCCATGGCACCGTGCCCTGCCCCACATCGGCCCAGCCGTCCTCGTCGGTGTTCATACCCGGAGCCGCGATGTCCTTGACATGGACCGCGGTGATGCGCTTGCCGTAGCTTTCGATCCAGGCAAAGGGATCGGCACCGCCGCGGATGATCCAGGCAATGTCCGCCTCCCAGGCGAGCTCCGGTCCGCCGGCCAGGATCTGCTCCTGCGCCGTCGAGCCATCCTCCATGGTGGCGAATTCGAAGTCGTGGTTGTGCCAGCCGAAGATCAGCCCGGCATCGCGGATCGCTTTACCGGCCTCCTGAAGCCGCTGGCCGAAGGAGAACCAGCTGCCGGCATCCTTCGGACGCATGTCCGGCATCAGGTAGGGGCAATAGACAGCCTCGATACCGAGCAGGCGGGCAATCTTCAGCACGCGCAGCGGATCACCCTCGATGAGATCGAGGCCGAAATGACCGGTCGGCATGGTGAGCCCATTGCTGTCGAGATCGGCGCGAAGGGCATTCAGCCCGTCGTCATCCAGAGCCGCATACATGGCGCCATAGCCCTCGACATGGGTGTAACCGGCTTCCTTCAACTGCGGAAAGATCGCGCTGAAGGGCTGGAAGTTGCGGGCGCTGTAAAGCTGGAAACCGAATTGCGTCATGGGTCATTCCTCCTTGAACTGAACGTCCGCGGACCGACGGCCGGGACGGGCAAACGGGTGTATTGCGCTCAGCCGCATTGCTGGCAGCTTTGAAGATCGTAGGTCCGGATGGACGGGATGGTACCCGGGGCAAGCGGTGTCGCCGGCTCGAAGACGATACGGCGGCTCATGCCGGCATGGACGTCGAAGGCGTTGTCGGAGAAGTGGCCCGGGCAGTCGGCCTCCAGCATCAGGAAAAGCGCCAGCCCGGATGCGCGAACGGTGATTTCGAAGCTGCCATCGGCAAGCGGTGCGATTCTGGTCGCAAGTCCTGAAGGCTGAAGCTCCAAGGCCTTGTAGGGTTGAAGCGCCAGATGCCCCTCGCCGCTCGTGCCGTTCGAGGCAATAAAGCTCCAGGCGAGCAGCGCGTCGACCGGGATCTCCGTCTCTTCGAGCGTCAGCAACGCCGTTGCCTGATCGGGCGAACAGGTGCCCGACGCGGTGCGGATCGGCAGGCGCTTGCCGTCGAGGGTGACGGCAAAGATGTTCATGTCGATGCCGACCGGCTCCGCCGTGTCGTTGACCATGGAAAAGGCGACGGTGGTGCCGTCCTCGCTCGGAATGGCGACGACGTTGACCGGCTGGAAGAAGCGCCGCGCCATGTAGTGCAGCGCCTTCCAGGAACCGCCATGGTCCAGGCTCGACCAGGAGGCGACCGGCCAGGTATCGTTGAGCTGCCAGTAGAGCGTGCCCATGCAATGGGGCTTCAGCGAGCGCCAGTAGTCGACCGCAGTCGCGATCGCCAGACCCTGCTGGATCTGGGAGAGATAAACGAAATTAGCGAAATCCCTTGGAAAGCGGAAATAGCGGAACATGGTCCCGGCGATGCGCTCGTTGCCGCCTGCATTCTTCTGGTGCAGCTCCATCACCGGCGAGGCGATGTTGAGGTCGCCGTCCTCGGCGAAACGCCGGATGACCGGCATGGAGGTGTAGGACTGGAAGCCGAATTCGGAGCAGAAGCGCGGTTTGACAGTTCGGTAATTACCGAAACTCTTATTTTCATGCCAGACCGACCAGTAGTGCATGTCGCCGGAACCGTCCGCGTGCCAGGCATCGCCGTAGTCGAGATAGCCCGAGGCCGGGCTCGAGAGCCACCAGAGGCCCTGCGGAAAGGCGCGCTTGACGCCCTGCTCGATCACGCGGTTGAGCCGGTCATAGGCCACCAGATAACGGTCGCGATTGTCGCGGCTCTCCGGAAACCAGGTCAGAGCCCCGACCAGCTCATTGTCGCCGCACCAGAGCACGATGGAGGGATGCGACGACAGGCGGCGCACCTGATAGTCGACCTCGGCGGCGACGTTCGACAGGAAATCCTCGCTGCACGGATAGAGATTGCAGGCGAACATGAAGTCCTGCCAGACCATCAGCCCGAGGCGGTCACAGGCGTCGTAGAACCAGTCGTGTTCATAAAAGCCACCGCCCCAGACGCGGATCATGTTCATATGCGCAGCCGCGGCCGCACGCAGCAGCGCCTCCGTCTGTTCGACGCTCGTGCGCGAAAACAGCGCGTCCGCCGGAATCCAGTTGGCGCCGCGGCAGAAGATCTCGCGTCCATTGACCCTGAAGGCGAAACGCGCGCCGGCCTCGTCCGGATCGGTGATCAGCGTGACGGTGCGAAGTCCGATCTGCCGAGTGCGCGTCTCGCCGGGGATCTCGGCGGCGAGCGTATAAAGCGCCTGCTCGCCGCTGCCGGCCGGCCACCACAGGCGCGGATTGTCGATGGAGCAGACATGCGTAATCACCGTTTCGCCGGCGGCAATACCGCAGTCCAGTCGCTCACGCTCGCCATCGCACTCGAACTTCACCGGCACCACTCA
>DAIMJJ010000302.1:0-3810 GCA_036722275.1 Rhizobium sp.
GTCCTGCTGGGCGACATGAACGAGGATCCGGCGTCCCACACGCTCGGCATCCTCACGCAAGGCGAACGGGTCTATTCTTGGGGGAGCGTCGCCGGCGATGCCGTTCCAGAGGAGTTCGCCTATCTGAAGCATGTCTACAAGCTCTATGACGCCTGGAACCTCGTCGTCACCCAGCAGAACACCCGCCCCGTCACCCATAGCAGCTTCGGACATGGTTCGGTCCTCGACTATGTCATTCTGTCGAACGGTCTCAATCCGAAAAACCCCCGACGCCGCGGCACGGTCTCCAAGGTCGAGGTTTTCGATGCGCATTTCCGCGAGGGGCCGGAGCGCGGTATAGCCTCGGATCACGCGCCGGTGGTGGCGACCATCACTGCGGTGATGGACTGAGCTGCGCCCGCAGCGGCCCTCTGCGTTGCTCGGTCCGGCGCTGCGGGATTGCCGCCGCCCGTCGATCTCTGCCTCAATGGGCGGCGTTCGTCTCGGCGGGCGGGTTCCTGCCATAGACATGCCGGGCCAGGGCTGCGAGCGCCAGGAGCGTGACGGCGGCGGCCGCGCACGAGATGGAAAAGCCGAGCGCGAAGCTTTCGCGGGCAACCTCGAGCCAGGGTGTTTCGACGCCGCCGAGACCCGCCGCAACCTCGATCGCGGCTGCCAGTGTCGAGCGGCTGGCTTCGGCAAGCTCCGGCGGCAAGGCGCTTAGATCCACCTCGCTCATCGCGAGGCGGTAGACAATGCTGCCGAGACTGCCGAGCAGGGCCACTCCCATGGCGCCACCGAATTCGGCGCTGGTTTCCGACAGCGCCGAGGCGGCGCCGGCGCGTTCTGGCGGAGCCGAGCCGACGATCAGGCCGGTGGTAGTCAGCACCACCGGCACGAAACCCAGCCCCATCACTATGCTGGAGGCGAGAACGCCGATCAGGCTCAGATTGTAGGCCGCGACCGCCATCAGCGCGGTGCCGAGGGCGTTCACCAACAGCCCGACGAGCACCGTGCGCACCGGCCCCAGGCGGTTCGTCACCCGCCAGGCCTGGAAGGACATGACCGTGAAGACGAGCGAGGAGGGGATCGACCACAGCGCGGCCTTGAGCGGCGTCAACCCGATGACGAGTTGCAGGAAAAGATTCTGGAACAGGAAAATGCCAAAAATGAAGAACACGCCGGCCAGGTTGACGATCAGCGAGGCGGTGAAGGCGGGAATGCGGAACAGCGCGAGATCGATCAGCGGGTGTTCGAGCTTCACCTGCCGTCGCAAGAAGACGACGCCGACCAGCAGACCGAGCGCGATCGGCAGCAGCTGTCCTGCGGAAAAGCCCTCGGTTGCCATCTTCTTGAAGCCGTAGACCACCGGCAGGACCGTCAGCAGCGACAGGGCGACGCTGACCAGATCGAGGCGACCGGCATTGTCGTCGCGATATTCCGGCAGCAGAAAGGGCGCTGTGGCCAGCAGGGCGGCCATGATCGGCACATTGATGAGGAACACCGACCCCCAGTGGAAATATTGCAGCAGGAAACCGCCGATCAACGGACCGATCAGCCCGCCAAGGGCAAAGGCTGTGCCCCAGATGCCGATCGCGCGGTTGCGTTCGCCCTCGTCGCGAAACAGGTTGACGACGAGCGACAGCGTCGAGGGCGCGATGGTCGCACCGGCAATGCCAAGCAGAGCCCGGGCTACGATCAGGGTCGTTGCTGTGTGGGCAAAAGCGGCAAAGACGGACGCCGCGCCGAAAAAGAAGGCGCCGATAAGCAGCACCTTGCGCCGGCCGATGCGGTCACCGAGCGTGCCCATGGTGACGAGAAATCCGGCCACCATGAAGCCGTAGATGTCGTTGATCCACAAGAGCTGGCTCGCCGAGGGATCGAGATCCGCGACGATGGCCGGCATGGCGAGGAAAAGCACCGACAGGTCCATGGAATAGATCAGGCAGGCGATGGACAGGATCATCAGGCCGATCCATTCGCGGCGACCGGCCTTTGCCGGGATAGATTCGATCGTCGCAGACATGCACGGACACTCCAGATTCGTTCCCGCACCCTGCCGTTACGGGAAAAATTAGACAAACATCAAATTTTGATGGATCGGTTTCGAGAGATTTATGGGTTCGTGATCCGTCCTCAGATCTCAAGCTCGGCCTGCAGCCGGTCGAAGTTCTGCTGATTGGCGGCGGCTATGAAGCGTTCGATCTCGCGGTTCTCTGGCGTGTCGCCGAACTGCATGTGCCAGACGAGGCGCGTTCCTTGCGGCTGTTCGTCGAAGGTGATCTCCAGGGTGAAGACATGCATCGGCTCGTGATGCAGAGCGAGAATGCGGCGGGCCGGCTCGATCGCCTGGAAGGTCCAGCGATTGTCGAAGTCGGTACCGTCCGACGAGGTCATGGTGACGGCCCAGGTGCCGCCGGGGGTGAAGTCGAATTCGGTGATCCGGTTGGTGAAGCCGTGCGGCCCCCACCAGACGGCCAGTCTCTGCGGATCGGAAAAGGCCGAGAAAAGCGTCTCTGCGGAGGCGTTGAAAACGCGCTCGCTGACAATGTGCAGTTTGTCCATGGGTCCCGTTCCACAGTGATTTCTTGTCAAGATCGCGAAGCTGGCGTTTAACACGTGGAGGAGCCCGACAGAAGAGCCTCAAGGCCGGTCGGGGAGGGAGGATGATTTGCGGTCGACATTCCTGCTGACGGCGGTGGCGATGCTCGCCTTTGCCGCCAATTCCCTTTTGGCGCGCGAAGCGCTCGGAACCTCTTCGATCGAGGCGTCGGGCTATACCGCCATCCGGCTCGTGTCGGGGGCGGCGGTTCTCTATGCGCTGGTGCGATATGCCGGCCCCGCGACAGCGCGAAGCGGCCAGGCGCTGCCGGGGGACTGGTTGTCTGCCGTGGCACTGTTCGTCTACGCGATCGCCTTTTCGGCGGCCTATCTGTCACTGGGAGCCGCAACCGGCGCACTGATCCTGTTCTCTTCCGTCCAGGCCAGCATGCTGGCCTACGGATTGACGAGGGGCGATCGGCCGAGCCCGCGGGAACTGATCGGCTTCGCCGTGGCCTTCGCCGCCTTCGTCTATCTGGTCCTGCCGGGGGCGGGACGCCCGGACCTGGCGGGCAGTCTGCTGATGATCGCGTCCGGCGTGGCCTGGGCCGTCTATACGCTGCGCGGGCGGGGATCGCGGGATCCGCTGGCGGAAACGGCCGGCAATTTTCTGCGCGCCTCGGCGTTCTGCATTCCGCTGGCCGGCTTTGCGCTGGCCTACGAGACGGCCACTCCTTCCGGAATCGTGCTGGCGCTTGCGTCCGGGATCGTGGCCTCCGGCCTCGGCTATTCGATCTGGTATCGCGCCCTGCGGGGTCTCACCACCTTCCAGGCGGCATTGATCCAGCTTTCCGTGCCGGTGATCGCCGCGGCGGGCGCGATCCTCTTTCTCAACGAACGGCTGACTCTGCATGTCGTTCTGGCGGGCGCCTTGGTCCTTGGCGGGATCGGCTTTGCCCTTCTCGCCAAACAGAAAAGGCAGGCGTGACGCCTGCCTTCCCGATTTCGAACCTGTGAGGCGCCTCAGAAATAGCTCTGCAGCGGCCGGACTTCCAGCTGGCCTTTCTTCAGGGCCTGGATGGCTTCGGCTGCGGCAAGCGCACCCGCCATGGTCGTGTAGTAGGGCACCTTCTGCATCAGGGCGGCCCGGCGCAGCGACTTGGAGTCGGAGATTGCCTTGTTGCTGTCGGTGGTGTTCACCACCAGCTGGACCTGACGGTTGCGGATGGCGTCCTCGATGTGCGGACGGCCTTCGAGCACCTTGTTGATCTTGATCGCCTCGATGCCCTG
>DAIMJJ010000303.1:0-3769 GCA_036722275.1 Rhizobium sp.
TGGTCGTTGAAATCGATGCAGTCGAACATGCGCGGCCCGGCCGGGCTCATGAACAAGTTGCGCAAATGCAGATCGCCATGGCAGAGCCGAACCTTGTCTGCGAGCTCGCGGCGATCCATGCGATCGGCGCGTTCCGCCCAAGCCCGCCGGAAGGCGCCGGTCAGGGCGGCAATGGCGTCCGCATCAAACACATGGCTCGTCGCAAATCCCGCTTCGTTGATGTCCAGCACGCCGGCCATGTTGGCCGAACCGCTGCCATCGTGAATGATCGGGGCATTGGCGTGAACGCCGGCGATCATCTCGGCGGTTCGTCGCATGAGCGCCGTATCGAGCCGTCCTTCCGACGCCATCCGGTCGAACAGGTCATGCTGGGCGAAGCGGTTCATCTCGACGACGACGTCGACCGCCTCTCCCGCTCCGTCAAAGGCGAGCCTGCCGTCGGGCTCGCGGCTGATGCGGCGAATGCCGAGATAGAGATCGGGTGTGGCGCGTGCGTTCAGTTCCACTTCGCGCCGGCAGTAGTGTAGGCGCAGGTCATAGGTCGAGAAGTCGACATAGGGCAGCTTGACCGCCCGCTTCAGCTTGTAAGCCCTGCCGTCGATCAGGAAGACCAGCGAGATGTGGGTCTCTATGACCTTTACCGCTTCCGTTTCTCCGTAGGTCGCGGGCGTGCTCAGGAAGGCAATCGCTTCCGACTGATCGTGAATGTCCATTCGCCCGCCCCGAAATGCCGTCTGATGACGTCGGCACCTTGGCCGATTTGAGCCGAGAAGGCCAGTCCGGGCGGTCAAACCTTGGTCTGAGGGGCTTGAATTGTCATCAAGATTTCAAAAACGAAAAGGCCACGCGGTCGGCTGGACCGCGTGGCCTTCATTTTCCCGGAACTGATCTTTGCCTCAGCCCACGTCGAACTTGACGCCCTGGGCGAGCGGCAGGGTCTTGCCGTAGTTGATCGTGTTGGTGGCGCGGCGCATGTAGGCCTTCCAGGCATCAGAGCCGGATTCGCGTCCACCGCCGGTTTCCTTTTCACCACCGAAGGCACCGCCGATTTCGGCGCCCGACGGACCGATGTTGACGTTGGCAATGCCGCAATCCGAGCCGCGGTCCGACACGAAGGCTTCGGCTTCGCGCAGGTCGTTGGTGAAGATCGAGGACGACAGGCCCTGCGGAACATCATTGTTGAGTGCGAGCGCATCGTCGAAATCGCTGTACTTGATGATGTACAGGATCGGCGCAAAGGTTTCCTCCTTCACCGGGCCGATCTGGGCCGGCATCTCAACGACGGCCGGACGGACGTAGAAGGCCTGTGCGGCTTCGTTCTGCATCAGGCGGTCGCCGCCGGTTACCTTGCCGCCGCTGGCCTTGGCTTCTTCGAGAGCCTTCTGCATGCGGTTGAAGGAGCCTTCATCGATCAGCGGACCGACCAGGGTCGAGGACTGCAGCGGATTGCCGACCGTGACCGAGCCATAGGCCTGGATCAGACGCGGAACCAGCTTGTCGTAGACGCTTTCATGGACGAACAGGCGGCGCAGCGTGGTGCAGCGCTGGCCGGCGGTGCCCATGGCAGCGAAGGCGACGCCCCGCAGCGTCAGGTCGAGATCGGCGGTCGGGCAGACGATGGCGGCGTTGTTGCCACCGAGTTCGAGGATCGAGCGGCCGAAGCGCGAAGCGACGCGCGGGCCGACGGCGCGGCCCATGGCGGTCGAGCCGGTGGCCGAGATCAGCGGAACCTTCGGGCTGTCGACGAGGATCTCGCCGATGTCGCGGCCGCCGATCAGCAGCGTCGAGAGATTGGCCGGTGCCTTGCCGCCGTCGGCGACATAGCGGCTGACGGCCTTTTCGAAGATCGCCTGCGTTGCAATGGCGGTCAGCGGGGTCTTTTCCGACGGCTTCCAGATCGTGGAGTTGCCGCAGACGAGCGCGAGCGCCGAGTTCCAGGCCCAGACGGCCACCGGGAAGTTGAAGGCGGAGATGATGCCGGTGATGCCGAGCGGATGCCAGCTCTCCATCATGCGGTGCTCGGCGCGTTCGGTGGCGATCGTCAGGCCGTAGAGCTGGCGCGACAGGCCGACGGCGAAGTCGCAGATGTCGATCATTTCCTGAACCTCGCCGAGGCCTTCGGAGACGATCTTGCCGACTTCGATCGACACCAGACGACCGAGATCGGTCTTGGCGGCGCGCAGTTCTTCGCCGAGCAGGCGGATGAGTTCGCCGCGCTTCGGAGCCGGAACGAGGCGCCATTCGAGGAAGGCCTGGTGGGCGGCGTCGATGGCGGCCTTGGTGTCTGCGGCGCTGATCTCGGCCACGGCAGCGATCTTTTCGCCATTGATCGGCGAGCGGACCGAGAGCGTGCCGCCGGCGAGGCTGGCTGCCGGGACGCCGAGGTGGCCCATGATGGCGGCCACTTCGGCCGAGAAGTTCAGGTTCGCAAGGGTCATGGTGTTCCTTCCAGTGATTTCGGATGTTCCGTTATCGGTTGTCGCCGTGCTGCTTCCGGTCTCAGAAGCGCGCGTCGGCGAAATGGGCGATCTGGGCGCCGGCTTCGTAATAGGCGCCCTTGAGGTTGCGAAGCGGTGCTTCGACGACGTCCCGGACGGGCAGTGGTAGATCCGCTTCGCTCAGTTCGCCGAGGATGTGACGGGCGAGTGTCTTACCGAAAACCGTGCCCGGCGCAATGCCGCGGCCGTTATAGCCGGAGAAGCCCACGACATTCTGCGCGAACTTGTGGAAACGCGGGATGGCGTCGTCGGTCATGCCGATGCGGCCGTACCATTCGGTCTCGAATTCGACCTGGCCGAGCTCGGGGAAGAGCTTCTTCAGCGCACGCTTGGCCCAGGAACGATGGATGGTCGCGCCGGTATTGCGAAGCGCGCCGCAGCTGCCGAAGACCAGCCGGCCGGCACGGTCCATGCGGAAGGAGGACAGAACCTCCTTGGTATCCCAGCAGCCTTCACGACCCGGCAGGATCTTCTTCAACTGCTCGGGCGACAGCGGCTTGGTGGCGAAGTTGAAGTAGGGGAGCAGGACCTGCTCCTTGCGGACGGCCTCCCAGGGGCCGTGCGAATAGTATTCGGAGGCAACGATGATCCAGTCGGCCGACACCGAACCGTTCGCCGTCTTCACCACCCAGCGGCTGCCATCACGCTCGGTCGAAACCGCGGCGCTGCCGGTGTGGATCTGCGCGCCGGCAGCGATCGCTGCCTTGGCGAGCCCCCGAACATAGGCCAGCGGCTGCAACGTGCCGGCCCGCATGTCGAGGAGCGAGCCGGCGTAAGCCGTCGTGCCGATGCGCTTGGCCGTTTCCTCGGCCGAGAGAATGCGCACATCCGCACCACGCGCCGCCCACTGGCTGCAACGTTCCTTGATTTCCTTGAGGCCAGCCTCACCAACGGCGCAGTGCAGCGTGCCGTTCTTTTCCAGCTCGCATTCGATCCCGTGCTTCTCGACCAGAGCACGAACCAGAAGCGGTGCATTGCCGAGCAGGTCCAGAACGCGCTCGCCGTAGACCGGGCCGACAACGCCGGGGATTTCCGAGGGCATGACCCACATGCCGCCATTGATCAGGCCGACATTGCGACCCGCTCCGCCGAAGCCGATCTCGGTTGCCTCCAGCACCACCACCTTGGTACCGGCTTCCGCCAGGTGAAGGGCCGAAGAGATGCCGGTGTAACCGCCGCCGACGATCACGACGTCGGCGTTGACGGGGCCTTGCAAGGGCGGCGTCGAAGGAGCGGCAGGGGCGGTTTTTTCCCACAGGCCGTGGGAGCGG
>DAIMJJ010000304.1:0-1473 GCA_036722275.1 Rhizobium sp.
GTAGATGAGGTCGACGATCAGCTTCACTTCGTGCAGGCACTCGAAATAGGCCATTTCCGGCGCGTAGCCGGCTTCGACCAGGGTTTCGAAACCGGCGCGGATCAGCTCGACCAGACCGCCGCAGAGGACGACCTGCTCGCCGAACAGGTCGGTTTCGCATTCTTCGCGGAAGTTGGTCTCGATGATGCCCGAACGGCCGCCGCCGACGCCGCAGGCGTAGGAGAGCGCGAGCTCGAGCGCGTTGCCGGAGGCGTTCTGGTGAACGGCAACCAGGCAGGGAACGCCGCCGCCCTTCTGGTATTCGCCGCGAACCGTGTGGCCCGGGCCCTTCGGCGCGATCATGACGACGTCGAGCGAAGCCTTCGGCTCGATCAGGCCGAAGTGAACGTTGAGGCCGTGGGCAAAGGCGATCGCTGCGCCGTCACGGATGTTGCCGGCGATTTCGCCCTTGTAGATGTCGGCCTGCAGTTCGTCCGGGGTTGCCATCATGATGAGGTCGCCCCACTTGGCGGCTTCGGCAACGGTCATGACCTTGAAGCCGTCGGCTTCAGCCTTGGCGACGGTGGCCGAACCGGCCTTCAGCGCGATGACAACGTTCTGCGCGCCCGAATCCTTCAGGTTGAGCGCATGGGCACGGCCCTGCGAACCGTAGCCGACGATGACGACATTCTTCGCCTTGATGAGATTGAGATCGGCATCACGATCGTAATAGACGCGCATGTTTAGTTCCTTCCCTTATGCTTGTCGGTTGTGGTGACTGTCATTGACCGGCTGGCCGGAACGGGGCGTCCCGTCACGGCCGGCCAGAACCTTTTCCGTGCCATAGAGCGTCAGGAAGGCATTGACCGCCTTCTCCGCCCGGGCAGCGAAACTCTTTGTCTGCGGCATGTCGCCGAGCAGCATGCGCACATGCATGTCCGAGACGATCAGCCCGTAGAGCGTACGATAGGCCTCCTCGCCGTCGGAGAAGCGCAAAAGCCCTTCCCGCTGGCCGGAATCGAGCAGTGCCCGCGCACGGCGGTCGATCTGCCGGCGGCCGCGCTCCAGAAGCAGCGTGCCGAGCTTGGAGCCGTCACGATTGGTCTGGCCGATCGCCAGGCGGTTCAGCGCCAGCGACACGTCGCCGGAGAGGACCTCCAGGAGATCATGGGCAAACACTTCGAGATGATCGGTGAGGCTCGCCGCCGTCAGGCGCTCGCCGGGGCGCTCGAACGTGCGCACCTTGCTGGCCTGGTAGGAGATCATGGCCGACAGAAGGCCGTCGCGGTCGCCGAACCACTTGTAGAGGCTTTCCTTGGAGCAATTGGCGGCGCGTGCAAGCCCGGCCGTCGTCAGCGCCTTGTCGCCACCCTCCACCAGAAGCCTCAGGGCTTCGGCGAGAACGGCGCTCTGGCGCGGCGTGAATTCGGCGTGGGCGGTGTCCATGGGCTCGATCGCTGTGATTTCTAGTACCGTACGGTACGGTTCTGTTTA
>DAIMJJ010000304.1:1573-3741 GCA_036722275.1 Rhizobium sp.
AACAACATCAGAGTGCAAAAGGAATTTGATCATGAAAATCGCTATCGCAGCCGCGCTCGCCACCCTGGTCGCAGCACCCGCCGCTTTCGCCCTCGAGCCGATCCCGGGTTCGATCACCTATGGCGGCCATCAGGCCCAGCTCGAAAAGGCCCCCGCCGGCTCCAACTTCTTCCACACCTTCTACGGCCCGAACGGCAACGAAGTCCGCGAAGTCTACCAGGTCAACGCCGACCGCACGGTTTCGCTGGTTTCCCGCGTGACGGTCGACAACTGACCCTGCCCCGCTTCGGGGACGGCATCGCCCCCGGACAAAACACTGAAGACTGAAAGAACATCTGATGCGCCTTGAGGCCATCAGCAACAAGACAAACGGAGACATCCCATGAAGACCATTGCAGCAACCGCCCTTCTCGCAACCCTCGTCGGCGCTTCCTCCGCCTTCGCGCTTCAGCCGATCCCGGGCTCGATCACCTATGACGGCCACCAGGCCCAGCTGGAAAAGGCACCGGCCGGCTCCAACTTCTTCCACACCTTCTACGGCCCGAATGGCCAGGAAGTGCGTGAAATCTACCAGGTCAACGCCGACCGCACCGTCACGCTGGTCTCGCGCAGCGTCGCCAACGACGACTAAGCCCTGACACGGCTCGACAGACAGGCCCCGAAGCGCAAGCTCCGGGGCCGTAACTTTTTGGACCGCTTTCCCATTTTTGGCATTTGGCGGAATCTGCGCCCAGCGCTATGCATGGCGGTAGCCTCAACAAGGAAACCAGACCGATGCAGCCGCGCCGCACGCTCCTTCTTCTCACCCTCGCCGCCCTCTCTGTTCCCGCGCTCGCCAGCGCCAAGGAAAACCGCTGCGGCTGGATCCAGAACCCCACCCCCGGCAATTACTGGCTGGACGACCGCGAAGGCATGTGGGTGCTGATGACCCAGGGCTCCGACGAGGAACCGCTCGGCATGGAGAACTTCCCCGACATCTCGACCGGCGACTATGTCGCGTCCAACGGCAATTACGGTTATACCTGCGGCTGCATCCAGGCCGAGACCGAACGCAGCCGCGATCCGCAGGACAGCGCCACCGGCCGCATCACCGCCATCTACGGCGTCAAGCTTCTGCCGCTGAAGAAATGCCTCGCGGACAGCTCTCTTCCCAAGCCGGAATGACCTGTTCCGGGTCTTCCAGACCGGGTGACCTACACTGCGTGATCGACGGGCACCGCCGTGCCGGCCTTCAGCGTTTCCATCGAAATGAAGGCCGACACGTCGAACAGCTCGATGCGCTTGACCAGCCGTCGATAGACCACGTCATAATGCTCGACGCGCGGCAGCACGATCTTCAGCAGATAGTCATAGGAGCCGGTCAGCCGGTGCGCCTCGACGATTTCGGCGAGATCGCTGATCGCCCGGCGAAAGCTCTCGATCCATTCGTCCGAATGATGCGCCGTCTTGACGAGGGCAAAGACCGTCGTCGGCACACCGACGCGTTCGCGGTCGAGAACGACGATGCGCCGCGCGATATAGCCCGCTTCCTCCAGCCGCTGGATCCGGCGCGAACAGGCCGATGGCGACAGGGCCACCCGCTCGGCGAGCTCGGCCACCGGCAGCGACGCGTCGCGTTGCAACGCATCCAGAATCTTTCGATCACGATCATCGAGCATGTCAGGCCCTCATTGACGGCAATTGGCGCACCATACGTGCAGGAATGGCAGAAATCACGCAAGCCAAATGCGCGCCATCGCGCCGTTTTCTGAAACAATGCAAACCATTTGCCCGCCCGCGCCGCGATAATTGCGTCATCGACACGGGGAAACGGCCAGATGAAAACAATCGGACTGATCGGCGGCATGAGCTTCGAGAGCACCGCCGTCTATTATCGCCTCATCAACGAGATGGTGCGCGACACGCTCGGCGGCATCGCCTCGGCGGAAGTGCTGCTGCATTCGGTCAACTTCGCCGAGATCGTCGGCTACCAGAAGGCCGGCCGCTGGGATCTCGCGGAGAAGCGCCTCGCCGATTGCGCCAGCGGCCTCGCAGTGGCCGGTGCCGACTGTGTGCTGATCTGCACCAACACCATGCATCTGGTCGCCGACGGTGTCGCTGCGCGCCTGTCGATCCCGCTTCTCAACATCATCGATGAGACGGCATCCGCCATCAGGGCCGCGGGCTTT
>DAIMJJ010000305.1:0-1887 GCA_036722275.1 Rhizobium sp.
CCATGCAGGCCTGCATGATGCCGAGCGGGCCGGCCGCCAGCACCACGCGCTCATAGTCGAGACCGCTCATCAAGACGTTGACGCCCTTGCCGACCTCACCGAGCACGTTCTCCGCCGGCACCTCGCAATCCTCGAAGACGAGCTCGGAGGTCGGCGAACCGCGCATGCCGAGCTTGTCGAGCTTCTGGCTGGGGCGAAAGCCCTTCATGTCCTTTTCGATGATGAAGGCGGTGATGCCACGGGGACCGGCGGCCATGTCGGTCTTGGCATAGACGACCAGTGTATCGGCCTCATGGCCATTGGTGATCCACATCTTGGTGCCGTTCAGGAGATAGCGGTCGCCGCGTCGCTCCGCCTTCAGCCGCATGGATACGACATCCGAGCCGGCTTCCGTCTCGCTCATGGCCAGCGAGCCGACATGATCGCCGGAAACCAGGGACGGCAGATAGCGTTGCTTCTGCTCAAGGGTTCCCCAGCGATTAATCTGGTTGATGCAGAGATTGGAATGGGCGCCATAGGAGAGCCCGACGGATGCCGAGGCGCGGCTGATCTCTTCCATGGCGACACAATGGGCCAGATAACCCATGTCGGACCCGCCATAGGTTTCCGGAACGGTAATGCCGTGGAGGCCGAGCGCTCCCATGGCCGGCCATAGCGTGCGCGGAAAACGGTCCTCGCGGTCGATCGCCGCGGCCTGCGGGGCGATGTTGTCACGTGCGAACCGGCGCACGCTGTCGCGCAAGGCGGCGACCTCCTCTCCGAGATCGGCGTCGAAGATTGCGGCGAGATCCTGGCTCATCGCGTCTGTTCCTCCTCCCGACGGTTGAAACGCAGCCGTCACCTGCATGTGGACGGCAGCCGGCGTCTCCTCCACGCCGGCTGCCCCATGTCATGTCATGTCGCCTCCGGCAAAGGCAGCAGAGCGGCGCACGAATGTCTTGACCGCGAAATTGGACTGGATGCGCGCGACGCCCGGGACCGTTGTCAGGAAATCGAGCAGACGCTGGAAATGCGGCAGGTCACGCACCATGGCATGGATCAGGTAGTCGGTATTGCCGCTCGTCTGGTAGCCGCCGACCACTTCCGGCATGGACGCGACGCTCTGTTCGAAGGTCGTCAGTACGTCCTTGATCTGCCGCTCGAGGGTCACCGAAATGAAGACGCCCATCGTGCCGAGCAGACGGTTTTCATCGAAGACCGCCGTATAGCCGCGGATGATCTGCGCCTCTTCGAGCTTGCGCACGCGCCTGAGCGTCGGGGTCAGCGAGAGCCCGATACGGGAAGCGAGGTCGCGCCAGCTGACCCGGCCATCCTCGCCGAGCACTTTCAGGATCTTGCGATCGAAACCGTCGAGCTCATCCATGGGGCAAACGATCTACACATTCGTGACGATGTGGATCAAAGCTATTCTCATTCGCTCGAATGTCAACCGAATTGGCTTTGAAACGAATATTGGATGGTGCTAACGTTTCTCTACTCGCTGAGCGGGTACGCCTGGTGCGTCTCGCTTAATGGCCGCATCCCGCTTGGAGGAGCATGGATGTCGGCGCGGTTCTTTCCAGGGAGTTGGAAAGTGACTGAGCATAAACCTGCCGTTTTCGTTGTTGTTCCGTCGCGGTCGCGCGGGAACCGTCAAGGCTTCGCCGAGAAGGCCAAAGCCCAACCGGTTGCGTGCGACTGCATGGGGTGACGCGAGGCGCGGGGCGAAGACGGCGGGGCTATGGCCGCGCCAGACTGCTGAGGAGTGCAGTTGTCCGGGCCGCTGGCTTTCCAAGGAACGCCAAGCCCGAGGAGGAGATCAGTCATGACGGAAAGCACGCCATTGAGCCTGCATGTGCCGGAGCCGGCCGTGCGCCCGGGCGACCAGCCGGATTTTTCCAATGTCAC
>DAIMJJ010000305.1:1987-3716 GCA_036722275.1 Rhizobium sp.
CGCAAGGCCCTGTCGAAGGGGGACATGAATTTTCCCACCTATCGCCAGGCGGGGCTCCTGATCGCGGACGACTATCCTCTGGTCACCATGATGAACCAGATCTTCTCCAATGCGCGCGACCCGCTGCACGGCCGGCAGATGCCGGTGCTGCATTCCTCCAAGGCGCATGGCTTCTTCACGCTGTCGGGCAATCTCGCGACGCAGTTCGTTCAGGCCGTCGGCTGGGCCATGGCCTCCGCGATCAAGGGTGATACGCGGATCGCGGCGGCCTGGATCGGCGACGGATCGACGGCGGAATCGGATTTCCACTCGGCGCTGGTCTTTGCCTCGACCTACAAGGCGCCGGTCGTGCTCAACGTCGTCAATAACCAGTGGGCCATTTCGACTTTTCAGGGGATCGCCCGCGGCGGCTCGGGCACGTTTGCCGCTCGCGGCCTCGGCTTCGGCATCCCGGCGCTCAGGGTCGACGGCAACGACTATCTCGCCGTCCATGCCGTCTCGCACTGGGCGATCGAGCGGGCGCGGCGCAATCTCGGCCCGACGCTGATCGAGCACGTGACGTATCGCGTCGGTGCGCATTCGACATCGGATGACCCGAGCGCCTACCGGCCGAAGACCGAATCGGAGGCCTGGCCGCTCGGCGATCCTGTGCTGAGGCTTAAGAAGCACCTGATCGTGCGTGGCGTGTGGTCCGAGGAGCGGCATCTGCAGGCCGAGGCCGAGATCATGGACGCGGTCGTTTCGGCCCAGAAGGAGGCGGAAAGCCACGGCACGCTGCATTCCGGCAACCAGGCGCCGCTGCGCAACATCTTCGAAGGCGTCTATGCCGAGATGCCACCGCACCTTGCGCGTCAATGCCGGCTGGCGGGGTGCTGATCATGACCAGAATGACGATGATCGAGGCGGTCCGCAGCGCCATGGACGTGTCGATGGAGCGCGACGATGATGTCGTGGTCTTCGGCGAGGATGTCGGCTATTTCGGCGGAGTGTTCCGGGCGACCCAGGGGCTGCAGGCGAAGTTCGGCCGCACCCGCTGTTTCGACGCGCCGATCAGCGAGTCCGGGATCGTCGGCACCGCGATCGGCATGGCGGCCTACGGCCTCAAGCCCTGCGTCGAGATCCAGTTCGCCGACTACATGTATCCGGCCTATGACCAGATCACCCAGGAGGCGGCGCGCATCCGCTATCGCTCGAACGGCGATTTCACCTGCCCGATCGTGCTGCGCATGCCGACCGGCGGAGGGATCTTCGGCGGCCAGACGCACAGCCAGAGCCCGGAGGCGCTGTTCACCCATGTCTGCGGACTGAAGGTGATCGTGCCGTCGAACCCCTTCGACGCCAAGGGCCTGCTGATCGCCGCAATCGAGGATCCCGATCCGGTGATCTTCCTCGAGCCGAAGCGCCTCTACAACGGCCCCTTCGACGGTCATCACGACCGGCCCGTCGTGCCCTGGTCCGCGCATCCGCTCGGTGAGGTTCCCGACGGGCATTTCACGGTGCCGATCGGCAAGGCCGAGATCCGTCGCTCCGGTCAGCACGTGACGGTACTGGCCTATGGCACCATGGTGCATGTGGCGCTCACGGCAGCCGAGGAGACGGGAATCGACGCCGAGGTGATCGACCTGCGCAGCCTCCTGCCGCTCGACCTTGATGCCATCGTGCAATCCGTTTCCAAGACCGGGCGCTGCGTGGTGGTCCATGAGGCGACGCTGACGAGCGGCTTCGGCGC
>DAIMJJ010000306.1:0-3710 GCA_036722275.1 Rhizobium sp.
GATAGACCGGGCCTTCCGCACCCTGCGGCGGGACCCAGTTGATGTTCTGGTTCGGGTCCTTGATGTCGCAGGTCTTGCAGTGGACGCAGTTCTGGGCGTTGATCACGTAGACCTGCTCGCCGTCCTTTTCGACCCATTCATAGACGCCGGCCGGGCAGTAGCGGGTGGACGGTCCGGCGAAGACGCCGAGTTCCGAGCGCTTCTGCAGGTCCATGTCCTTGACCTGAAGATGGACCGGCTGGTCCTCTTCATGGTTGGTGTTGGACAGGAAGACCGAGGACAGGCGGTCGAAGGTCAGAACGCCGTCCGGCTTCGGATAGGCGATCGGCTTGTGCTTGGCCGCCGGCTCAAGCGAGGCGGCATCGGTCTTGCCGTGCTTCAGGGTGAAGGGCGAGGAGCCGAAGATCTGGTTGATCCACATGTCGATGCCGCCGAGCGCGACGCCGATTGCGGTGCCGAATTTCGACCACAGCGGCTTGACGTTGCGCACGCGCTTCAGGTCCTTGCCGATGTCGGTCGCACGCCAGGCGTTCTCGATCTCGACCGGCTCGTCATTGGCGCGGCCGGCGGCAATCGCCTCGGCGAGCTTTTCCGCGGCCAGCATGCCCGACAGCACGGCATTGTGGCTGCCCTTGATGCGCGGCACGTTGACGAAGCCGGCGGAACAGCCGATCAGCGCCCCGCCCGGGAAGGACAGTTTCGGCACCGACTGCCAGCCACCCTCGGTGATCGCGCGCGCGCCGTAGGACAGGCGCTTGGCGCCCTCGAAGGTCGGCGCGATGCGCGGATGGGTCTTGAAGCGCTGGAACTCTTCGAACGGGAAGAGATAGGGGTTCTTGTAGTTCAGGTGGACGACGAAGCCGACGGCCACCAGATTGTCCTCCAGATGATAGAGGAACGAGCCGCCGCCGGTCTTCATGTCGAGCGGCCAGCCGAAGGAGTGCTGCACGAGACCCGGCTTGTGATGCTCGGGCTTGACCTGCCAGAGTTCCTTGAGGCCGATGCCAAACTTCTGCGGCTCGCGGTCCTTCTGAAGGTCGAATTTCGCGATCAGCTGCTTGGCGAGCGACCCGCGCACGCCTTCGCCGATCAGCACATATTTGCCGAGGAGCGCCATGCCGCGCGTGTAGTTCGGGCCCGGCTCGCCATTCTTCTCGATGCCCATGTCGCCGGTGGCAACGCCGATCACCGCACCCTCGTCATTGTAGAGCACTTCGGTGGCCGCAAAGCCCGGATAGATCTCGACACCCAGCGCCTCGGCATGGGTGGCGAGCCAGCGACAGACATTGCCGAGCGAAACAATGTAATTGCCGTGATTGTTCATCAGCGGCGGCATGAAGGCGTTGGGCAGGCGGATGGAACCGGCCGGCCCGAGGAACAGAAACTGGTCGTCGTTCACCTCCGTCTTGAACGGATGGTCTGCCTCTTCGCGCCAACCGGGCAGAAGCTTGTCGACGCCGATGGGGTCGACGACCGCGCCCGACAGGATGTGCGCGCCGACTTCCGAGCCCTTTTCGAGCACGACGACGGTCAGGTCCGGATTGACCTGTTTCAGCCGGATCGCCGCCGACAGACCCGCGGGGCCTGCGCCGACGATCACCACGTCGAATTCCATGCTCTCGCGTTCGGGCAGTTCCAGTTGCTCGCTCATCGTCTCTCTCCGCTCGGCCGATCCGTCTTCGGCCTCTTCCTTGTCAAAACACAAGCGACTTGTCGAGCCGCGATGCGACACGCAGTGGCTCGAAATTATGGCCGGGTGACATTCCTGAATAGAATATCTAACGTTTACGTTAACGTCAATGCGCGGGCGGAGGCGCCTCCGCTGCCCGCACGCTTGCGGCCGCCGGCGCGCGCGGCCGTCGCCCGGCCTTGCCTTTGGTGATTGTCCGACGCAAAGACGCGGACTAAAGATCGCAAAACCGGTCGGCGCCGGACGCCCGCCCGACCAGCGCCTTCTTTCCCTCCTCACACAGGACATGCCCCATGCTCGACAGACCCGCCACCCGGTTCACCCCTGCGCAATTGCAGGAACGCCTGAGCGGGCTGCATCCCGAGCTTTTCGTGCTTGGCCCGGTGGCCCTTGACGGTCGCCATCCCGGCGAACACCCGGACAATTTTGCGGGCGGCGTCATGGCGCAGCCGGCTTCGAGCGCGGCGGCAGCAGCCCTCGTCACCTGGTGCGCGGCGCATGACGTCGCGATCGTGCCGCAGGGCGGGCTGACCGGGCTTGTCGGCGGCAATGTCAGCCACCAGGGCGAAGTCATCCTCTCCTCCGCCCGGCTCAACCGCATTCTCGCCATCCATCCGAACGAGATGACCGTCGAGGTGGAGGCCGGCGTGCCGCTCGAAGCCCTGCAGCAGGCGGTCGCCGTCCACGGGCTCACCACCGGCATCGACCTCGGCTCGCGCGGAACGGCAACCGTCGGCGGCATGGTCTCGACCAATGCCGGCGGCATTCTCGCCTTCCGCAACGGCGTGATGCGCCATCAGGTGCTGGGGCTGGAGGCGATCCTGCCCTCGGGCGCGATCTTCTCCGACATGACGCGGGTGGTGAAGGTCTCGGCCGGGCCGGACCTCAAGCATCTGTTCATCGGCGGCGAAGGCGCCTTCGGCTTCGTCACCCGGCTGGTGCTGAAGCTCGAACCGCAGCGCCCGGCCCGCGCCACCGCCTTTCTCGGCGTGGCGGACGCCGCCTCGGCGCTCAGCGTCATCCGGCATTTTCGCAGCCTCTCCTCGGTGACGCTCGAAGGGGCCGAAATGATGTGGCCGCGCTACATCCGCGACGGCGCGGCGCTCAAAGGCTTCGACCTTTCCTGGCTTGAGGACGATGCAGGGGCGCTCTTGATCGAAGTCTCGGCCGAGACGGTCGAAAAGGCAACGGCAGCACTCGAAGAGGGGCTGGAAGCGCTCTGGGAGCCGGCGAACCTCAAGGGCGGGCTGATCGCCCAGTCGCTTGATCAGGCGCGCAAATTCTGGGAGATCCGCGAGGATTCCGGCTTCTACTATCCCGCCATCCCCAACGCACCGTCCTTCGACATCTCCGTCCCGCCGACGCATCTAGACGCCTATGTCGCGGGCCTCACCGCCCGGTTGAAGGCGATCGATCCGGATTACGAGGCCTATGTCTACGGCCATATTGCCGACGGCAACCTGCACCTCACCCTGATCAAGCCCGGCCCGCTGCCCGAGGCAGACCTGCTCGCGGTCGAGGACGCGATCTACACAGGCATCCGCGAAGCCGGCGGCTCGTTTTCCGCCGAACACGGCGTCGGCCTTGAAAAACGCCACGCCTACCAGACCTTCGCCGCCCCGGAGAAGCAGGCGCTAGCGCGGGTCATCAAGCAGGCGGTGGACCCGAAGGGGATTTTCAATTCGGGGAAAGTGCCGTTCGCCTGAAACCTTCAGCCGCCTTTCCCGCCGGCAACAGGCGCCTTACGGCGCCTCTGCAACGACGAGGCGGACGCCTGCCTCGTTGAGCTTGCGCAAGAGGTCGGCATCCGGCATCGCATCGCTGACCAATTCGTGGATGTCTGCCAGACCTCCGAGCTTCACCAGCGCACGGCGGCCGAACTTGCTGCTGTCGGCGGCGAGGATGATGGTTTCCGCCTGTTTCATCGCAGCCTGCACGGCCGCCACCTCGGCATGATCGTCATCGCCGATGTCGCCGGCGGAATCGATCCCGCTCACCGAGATGATGGCGGTATCGAACT
>DAIMJJ010000307.1:0-3671 GCA_036722275.1 Rhizobium sp.
TTCGACATGATGCACAAGGGCGAATCGATCCGCGGCGTCGTGGTCTATTGAGGGCGACGATGGAACTCTTGTCGCAGAACCGGTGCTTCGGCGGCACGCAGTCGGTCTACCGACACCGTTCGGAAGTCTGCGGTGGCGATATGACCTTCGGTCTCTTTCTGCCGCCGCAGGCGGCTCACCGGCTGGTGCCTTTGCTGTGGTACCTGTCGGGTCTGACCTGTACGCATGAGAATGCCATGACAAAGGCCGGTCTGCAGCGCCACGCAGCGGAACAAGGTCTGGCGCTTGTCTTTCCTGACACGTCACCGCGTGGCGAAGGGGTCGCCGACGATCAGGCCTATGATCTGGGGCAGGGCGCCGGCTTTTATGTGAATGCAACGCAAAAGCCATGGTCACGGCATTTCCGCATGTACGACTACATAGTCTCGGAACTGCCGGCGCTGCTGATGGACGAGTTGCCTCTGAACGGTGTCTGCGGGATCACCGGCCATTCGATGGGCGGACATGGCGCGCTGACCATCGCCTTTCGCAATCCGGCACTGTTCCGCTCGGTGTCAGCCTTCGCGCCGATCGTTAATCCGACCCGGTCGGACTGGGGCCGTAAGCAGTTCTCCGCCTATCTCGGCGACGACGAGGCAGATTGGGTGGAACACGATGCTTGTTTGCTGCTCGCTGAGCGGGGATGGGACGGTGAGATCCTGATCGATCAGGGGGCGATGGACCAGTTTCTCGAGCAACTGCGCCCGGAGGCCATGGCCAGCCTCCTCGCACAGCGGCGCCAGCCGGGCATGCTGAGAATGCAGGCCGGCTACGACCACAGCTACTTCTTCGTCGCGAGTTTTGGCGAAGACCATGTCCGCTGGCATGCCGAACGGCTTGGCGCCGGACAATAGGCGGGGCTCGCGCCCTTGGCCGGAGAGATGTGGCGCGGCTGCGAGCCGATCACGCGTCGACGTGTGTGTACCAGGATGAAGACAGGGAAAAGGCACGAGGAACGGGAGGTGCAGGACGAGGGGAAGGGGATTGCGGCCGAAATATCCGAAAGCGATCCCGCGGGATTTTCGCAAAGCCGATGCCGGGAAGGAGGAGACCGTAAGGTTTTCCGGCGCGAAGAGGGTAGAGGACCCTGATCGGCATCACTCAACGGGAGGATGCAATGAAACGACTTCTCACATTGCTTGCCGTTTTGTCCATGGGCGGAGCACAGCTCGCCCTCGCCAATTCGGAACTGCAGAAGATCATCGATGATCCCAACCAGTGGGCCATCCAGACGGGCGATTACGCCAACCAGCGTTATTCCAAGCTTGACCAGATCAACAAGGACAATGTCGGAAAGTTGCAGGTCGCATGGACCTTCTCGACCGGCGTTCTTCGCGGTCACGAGGGCTCGCCGCTGGTCATCGGCGATATGATGTATGTGCACTCGCCCTTTCCCAATACCGTGTTTGCCCTCGATCTGAGCAAGGAAGGGCAGATCGTCTGGAAGTATGAGCCGAAGCAGGATGCCGATGTCATTCCGGTGATGTGCTGCGACACGGTTAACCGCGGCGTTGCCTATGCCGACGGCAAGATCTTCCTGCACCAGGCCGATACGACGGTTGTCGCGCTTGATGCCAAGACCGGCAAGGTAGTCTGGAGCGTCAAGAACGGGGATCCGAAGAAGGGCGAAACCAACACCGCGACCGTGCTGCCCGTGAAGGACAAGGTCATCGTCGGCATCTCCGGTGGCGAGTTCGGCGTGCGCGGTTCGGTCACCGCCTATGCCATGGCCGACGGCAAGCTTCTCTGGCGGGGCTACTCCATGGGGCCCGACAGCGATACGCTGATCGACCCGGAAAAGACCACCCATCTAGGCAAGCCGGTCGGCGCCGATTCCGGTCTCAACACCTGGGAAGGCGATCAGTGGAAAATCGGCGGCGGCACGACCTGGGGCTGGTATTCTTACGATCCGGAGGAGAACCTGATCTATTACGGTTCGGGCAACCCCTCGACCTGGAATCCGTCCCAGCGTCCGGGCGACAACCGCTGGTCCATGACCATTTTCGCCCGTGACGTCGATACCGGCGTTGCAAAGTGGCTCTACCAGATGACGCCCCATGACGAATGGGACTATGACGGTGTCAACGAGATGATCCTGACCGAGCAGGAGGTGGACGGCAAGGCGCGCAAGCTGCTCACCCACTTTGACCGTAACGGCTTCGGCTACACGCTCGACCGCGTCTCCGGCGAACTGCTGATCGCGGAAAAGTATGATCCAGCAGTCAACTGGGCGACGGAAGTTGTGATGGACCCGACGTCGGATCAGTTCGGACGGCCGCAGGTCGTGGCGCAATATTCCACCGAGCAAAACGGCGAAGACGTGAACTCGACGGGCATCTGCCCAGCGGCGCTCGGCACCAAGGACCAGCAGCCGGCGGCCTATTCGCCCAAGACCCAGCTGTTCTACGTACCGACCAACCATGTCTGCATGGATTATGAGCCGTTCCGCGTGAGCTATACGGCCGGTCAGCCCTATGTCGGGGCGACGCTGTCCATGTATCCGGCACCCGGTAGCCATGGCGGTATGGGCAATTTCATTGCCTGGGACGGCAAGGAAGGCAAGATCAAGTGGTCGCTGCCGGAAAAGTTCTCTGTCTGGTCGGGGGCGCTGGCAACCGCGGGTGACGTGGTCTTCTACGGCACACTCGAAGGCTACCTGAAGGCTGTCGATTCTGAGACGGGCAAGGAGCTTTACCGTTTCAAGACCCCGTCCGGCATCATCGGCAACGTCATGACCTACACCCAAGGTGGCAAACAGTTTGTCGCCGTGCTGTCGGGCGTCGGCGGCTGGGCCGGCATCGGGCTCGCAGCCGGCCTGACCAACCCGAACGAAGGTCTCGGTGCCGTCGGTGGCTATGCGGCGCTCAGCGACTACACCGCGCTCGGTGGAACGCTGACCGTCTTCTCGCTGCCGAACTGACGTACCGTTTCGCTCCAGTGGCTGGCGCGGGTGACAGAACCCGCGCCAGTTCCTTCTCCAGGCCAAAAGGACGCATCATGACCAGACCAGCCTTTGCCGTGCGCGCCACGCTTGCCGCGCTCGTCCTGTTTGCCGGTGCCGCCCAGGCGCAGGATGCTGAAAAGAGCGACAACATCACCGCTGCCTCCCATGAAAACGGTCGCTACTACACCGCAGATGGCGTGCCGACCTACAATGTCGCCCCGGACGGCACGATCGACTGGCTGACCTATTCCGGCTTCCGCCGCTACCATTCGGAATGCCATGTCTGTCATGGGCCCGAAGGCGAGGGCTCAAGCTATGCCCCGGCGCTGAAAAACTCGGCGATCAACATGGACTACTACGACTTTGTCGATGTCGTCACCAACGGCCGTAAGAAGGTCAGTGCCGCTGAAAACTCGGTGATGCCGTCCTTCGGGCAGAACGCCAATGTCATGTGTTATCTCGACGACATCTATGTCTACCTGAAAGCTCGTGGCACCGATGCCGTTCCGCGCGGACGGCCGGCCAAGAAGGAGGCCAAGCATGATGCCATCCGTCAAGCGGAAGCCGATTGCCTTGGCCACTAGACGCTCAAACCTGACCGTCGTCGTGCTGCTTTCGCTTTTCGGCGCTTTGCCTGCCGTCGCTCAGACCTCGGATCTCGTGTCGAGGACGGCGTTCAGGGTCTGTG
>DAIMJJ010000308.1:0-3650 GCA_036722275.1 Rhizobium sp.
GCGCATCCAGTCGACGGCGAAGCCGAAGTCGAATTTGCCCTCGTCCATGGTCTTGTGGCGGTTCTCCCTCTGCCAGGAGCCGGCCGCCCCCTTGGAGATGACTTCGACAACCTTTTCAATGTCCAAGCCGGCTTTCTTGCCAAAGTGAATCCCCTCGGCGAGGCCCTGGACGAGACCGGCGATGCAGATCTGGTTGACCATCTTGGTGAGCTGGCCGGAGCCGACGGGGCCCATCAGGCCGACCATGCGGGCAAAGGCGTCGATCACCGGCTTCGCCCTGTCGAAGGTTTCAGGCTCCCCGCCGCACATGACCGTCAGCACGCCGTTCTCGGCGCCCGCCTGGCCGCCGGACACCGGCGCATCGACGAAGCCGCAGCCCCTGGTGGCCGCGGCCTCGGCAAGCTCGCGGGCGACCTCCGCCGACGCCGTGGTGTTGTCGATCAGGATCGCGCCGGCTTTCATGCCCGAAAGCGCGCCATTCTCACCGATCGTTACCGAGCGCAGGTCGTCGTCATTGCCGACGCAGGTGAAGACGAAATCGGCGTCGCGCGCCGCTTCAGCCGGCGTTGCGGCGGCCGTGCCGCCGAACTGGGCGACCCATTTCTCGGCCTTGGCCGCGGTGCGGTTGTAGACGGTCACGTCGTGTCCGCCCTTGGACTTCAGGTGACCGGCCATCGGGTAACCCATGACGCCCAAACCGATGAATGCGACCTTTGCCATGCCTTTTATGCTCCTGCCTCGTGATTGCGTGACCGCAGGATTAATGCATCGCTGCGCCGTAGAAAAGCGCGCCGGGCGGGCCAACGGTTCTCAAAGGCCCGAAACTTTGAGGAGATAGGCAATGAGGTCGGCGCGCGACGAAGCGTCGGGGGCCTTGTGGTCCGCGAGGAAGCGGTCGAGATAGGCCGCGGTTGCCGAGGCGTCCTGTCCGGCAAACAGCGGCACGATGCGCTCCACCGAGCGGTGACAGCGGGCACAGGCGCTCTGGTAGACGGCCTCTCCGGCCGCGGCGTCGCCGGCGGCGAAGGCCGGTGACGCTGCACTGGTCAAGCCCGCGGAGAAGGCCAGGGCGGCGACAGTGAGGGCACGCGACATCGAAAACCTCCGTAGGACAAAAGCAAAAGGGGCCTCAGCGGCCCCTTCAGCTTGTCACCAAACGGTCTCTGCGGCAATGCGGATCAGCCCTTGAGGCGGGCGATCACCAGATGGCCCGGCGACGGTTCCCCGTCCTGCATGCGCACATTGATTTCCGAGATTTCGACGATCTCGAAACCGGTCGCGGCCAGGCGCTCGCGGATATAGGCTTCCGCATGCAGGAAGCGCTGATGCGGTCCAACAATGTAGGGGCGCCCGTCACTGGCGGGAAGGGTTTCCGACGAGAAGACGAAGAGGCCGCCCTCGACCATGTTTTCGGCCGCACCGAAGAACAGCGGTTCGAGCGCACCGAGATAGGGCAGAACATCGGTCGCGGTGACGAGATCGAAGGCCTCGTCGTCATTGTCCTCAAGGAAATCCTCGACCTCGGCGACATAGAGGGTCTCGTAGAGATCCTTTTCGTGGGCGAGTTCGACCATGTTTTCAGAAATGTCGATGCCGGTGATGTCCTCGACCATGTCGCGCAGCGTGCCGCCGGTGAGCCCCGTGCCGCAGCCGAGGTCGAGCATGCGCTTGAACGGTCCGAGCTCCAGCGCCTGCAACCGCTGGCGCACCATGACGGGAACGGCATAGCCGAGCTGCTCGACGAGAATGTCCTCGAAGGCCTCGGCGTGCTGGTCGAACAGGGTCTCGACATAGGCGTCCGGCGCCTTCGGTGGCGCTTCGCCGCGACCGAGGGCGGCAATCCGCACCGAGGCGCCGCCATGGTCTTCCGGATCGATCGCCAGGACTTCCTCATAGGCCTTGACGGCGGCGTCGATGTCACCGGCCTTCTCCAGTGCCAGCGCGCGATTGTAGGCTTCCGCCAGTGCTTCTTCGTCGATCTTGGCCATGGGGAACTCCGCTTGGACTTTGCGCCGACAGCCGGCGCCCTTTGATCCTGGGGTCTAAAGCCTCGGCCGGACTTTGGCAATCGGCGCGAAGGGGAACACCGGATTGCGATCGGTCGTTACATTGCTTGAGGCGGCGACAGCAACGGGAGACCGGCACGGGCATGACGGAGAAGGGTGACATCATCGAGGCCTCGGCGCGCACGCTCGGCACGGCACCGGCGCTGCCGGCGACCTCGGCCGAAAAGGCCAACATGCTCATCCACTATTACCGCGGCGAACTCGGCCGGATGACGAGCTGGCGCGACCGCATCGACCGCACGACCAACTGGGCGATGACGGTGGTCGCAGGCCTGTTGTCGGTATCGCTGTCGACCTCGTCGTCGCATCATGGCGTCGTGCTCTTCGCCATGCTGCTGATCTCGCTCTTCCTGATGATCGAAGCGCGGCGCTACCGCTTTTTCGACGTCTATCGGGCGCGGGTGCGCCAGCTCGAGCGCTACTATTTCGCGCAGGCCCTCTGTCCCCAGGCCGAGCTCAACCCGGACTGGGCGGCTGCGATCGCCAAGAGCCTTCGCAGTCCGGTGTTCCTCATGGGGTATCGCGAGGCGCTGACCCGCCGCATCCGGCGCAACTACGTCTGGATGTATCTCATCCTGCTGCTGGCCTGGGGCCTCAAGATTTCGACGCCGAAGCTGTTGCCGGAGGAGCGGGCGGTCGAGTTTGTCCACTCCTTTGGCGAGCTCATGGCCAATGCCACGCTCGGACCCTTGCCGGGTCCGCTGGTGCTGGCGGGCGTCTTCCTGGTTTACGTCCTCATCGTCGTTGCAGCGCTGCATCGCGAGCCGGACGACGGCGAGTTCGCCCATGGAGAGGTGCATGTCTGACCGGCGTCAGTGCAGGATGAACTCACCCTTCAGCGCCCGCCATTCGTTGGCGGCGACCAGCCGCTTGTGGACATAGCTGACCGAGTGCAGCGGTCCGTCGAGCCTCTCCTGCCAGAATTTGAGAAAACCCTTCATCTCGGGGAAGTCCGGGGCCAGGTCGTAATGCTGCCAGACATAGGTCTGTAGCAGGGTCGGGTGATCGGGCAGGCGGTAGAGAATATGGGCCGTCGTCAGGCCATAGCCCTTCAGCATCAGTTCCATTTCGTGGTTCATGACAACCTCATCTTCGTTCCCTTATCCAGAGGACCGGAGCCGGCGGTGTTCCGCTTCGGCGGACCGGTGAGGCCGAGCGCATGATCGGCCTCAAGGGAAATGGAAACATTGCAAGGTTAACTGAAGCTTAAGATCCGCCTGGTGTGTCGCGGATTATTCATGAAAACCAGAGGCTTAGCAGCGTGTTTCGGCGAGTGCTGCTAAGCCCTTGGTTTCAAGCCTCAACGCGTGAGGTGGCGCGTCAGCCGGGCCTCCATCGCTGCCCAGAGATGGCGCATGGCCTCGACGATCGACAGGTAGAAGATCGCCGCCCACAGATAGGCCTGATAGTCGAAGGTGCGCGAAAAGGTGTAGCGCGTCTGCCCCATCAGATCGAGCACGGTGACGACGGCGACGACCGCCGAGCCCTTCACCATCAGGATGATCTCGTTGCCGTAGGGACGCAGCGCCACGATCAGCGCCTGCGGCAGGATGATCTTGCGGAAGGTGATGAAGGGGCTGAGCC
>DAIMJJ010000309.1:0-3645 GCA_036722275.1 Rhizobium sp.
GCATCGAAGGAGGCGCCGATATAGGGGCGTTCGAAGCTGACGTCGCCCCGTTCGGCCGCGGCCAGGAAGACCTTGACGAGATTGGCGGGGATCGCGAATCCGACACCGTTCGACCCGCCGCCCTTGGAGAAGATCGCCGTGTTGATGCCGATCAGCTCGCCGTTCATGTTCATCAGCGCGCCGCCCGAATTTCCCGGGTTGATCGCGGCATCGGTCTGGATGAAGAAGCCGAAATCGCCCTCGGTCACCCGATTGCGGGCGAGCGCCGAGACGATGCCGCTGGTCACCGTCTGGCCGACACCGAAGGGGTTACCAATCGCAAGCACCAGATCCCCGACCTCGACCTTGTCGCTGTCGGCAATCGCCAGTGCCGGGAGCGCTTCCCTGGCGTCGATCTTCAGCACCGCCAGATCGATCCGCTCGTCTTTCAGCACCACCTTCACCGGAAACTCGCGACCATCGGACAAGGCGACGCGAATGTCGTCGGCCCCGTCGATTACGTGGTTGTTGGTCACCACCATGCCATTGGCGCCGACGATGACGCCGGAGCCGAGCGAGGACTGCTTTTCCGTGCGGTTCGGCATGCGCTGGCCGAAGAACTGTTCGAAGAAAGGGTCGCCGGCAAAGGGCGAGACCCGGCGCTGGACAAGCCGCTCGGCATAGACGTTGACCACGGCGCCATGGGTCTCCTTGACCAGCGGCGCAAACGACATCTGCATTTCGGTTGCCGACTGCGGAACGCGCAGTTCCTGCGCCCAGACCTGGGCCGGCAGCGCCACGACAAGCGCGAGCGCCGAGACAGCCAAACCACGAACGATGCCCTGCATGCTATTCTCCACACTGTTTCCAATGGATCATTAGGCGCCCGCCGCGGAAAAGAAAAGCGCGGCGGCGGCGCCGGTTGGCGCGTCCTCCAAGGTAATCGCGAATTGAACTTTTCCAAGGCCAAGGCGTTGGCCACCACCACGAAAGACCCCGAAGGAGCCCACCGATGCCGACCCTCCCGTTTCAGCGTCCAGTCCCCCTCGCCGCCGTCGGCATCCTGATCGCCGCCGGTGCCCTCGCCACGCTGAGTGGGCCGACCTCGGCACGGGCGGCGAGCTTCGACTGTGACAAACCCGGGCTTGCCGCCGACGAGACCGCCATCTGCGCCAACCGTGACATCAACGACATGGATGTGAAAATGGTCACGACCCTCGAGCTGATCACCGGATTGCTGCCGATGGGCAACCGGGGTGTGGTCCAGGATGCGCAGGTCGAATGGCTTTCCAAGCGACAGGCCTGTGGCGCCGACCTCACCTGCCTGCGGGCCGCCTATGCCGAACGGCTAAATGCGCTCACCCATGTCTATGCAGAGATCGAGCGGCCGAAGTGAATCGGGACGCTAATTCGGTAATTAACTAATTAGAAGATCCCCGCAGCAAGATAGCATATCAGCCTATCCCAACAGGCGACGTACGATGGCCACGACTTTCCGGCACTCCTCCAGCGTCACCCTGCCGAGGCGCTCGACATGACGTTTCTCGACAGTTGCGATCTTCTCGGGACGAATGACCGAGGGTACCGGCAAGCCGGTCAATGAGAGGTCGGGGATCGGAATGTCATCGGCCCAAGGCCGATTCTCGGCGGATGTGATCATGACCACCCACAGCAACGCCTGCTCCTCGCCCACGCCCCCTTGGGACACGACCAGCGCCGGGCGATGCTGGCGCGTGTTGCGATCGGTATAGGGGAAAGGAACGCGAACCACGTCGCCGGGCTCAAAGTCCGGCATAGGCCTTCCTGTCCGCCTCGCCATCCCACTCGGCGAATGTCGCGAAAGGATCGTCGACAACATCCGCCACGGGATCACGGCTAATTGTAACACGACCGTTCGCCTCGATCGTGTACCGGATCGTATCGCCGTCCTTCAACTGCAGGGCCGCGCGCACAGGCTGGGGAATGGTCGTCTGAGCCTTGCTTGTCAGTTTGCTGGTAATCATCGCCAACCTCCAACGACAAAGGTAGGGAATCTCCCTGCTTTCTGCAACGCTCTTTGCGGCCGGATGGCCTCTGCCGCGGATGGGCGCTGGCGGCAGCAGACCACAAAAAAGCCGGCGATACGCTCGCCGGCCTTTCTCTATCAGTCAGACTTGTACAACCGGCCCACCTTACTCCGGAAGGATGCGCACCGCGCCGCGGTCTGCGGAGCTGGCAAAGGCGGCATAGGCCTTGAGCGCGGTCGTCACATTGCGCTTGCGCGGCGTCGCCGGCTTCCAGCCGAAGGCGTCCTGTTCAGCGCGGCGGCGGGCAAGTTCATCCTCGGCAACGGCCAGGTTGATCGTGCGGTTCGGGATGTCGATCTCGATGGTGTCGCCGTCGCGCACGAGACCGATCGTGCCGCCATTGGCCGCCTCCGGCGAGGCGTGACCGATCGACAGACCGGACGTGCCGCCGGAGAAGCGGCCATCGGTGATCAGCGCACAGGCCTTGCCGAGGCCCTTCGACTTCAGATAGCTCGTCGGATAGAGCATTTCCTGCATGCCGGGGCCGCCCTTGGGGCCCTCGTAGCGGATGACGACGACGTCGCCGGCGACGACCTCGTTCGACAGGATCGCCTTCACGGCGGCGTCCTGGCTCTCGTAGACCTTGGCCGGACCGGTGAACTTGAGGATCGATTCATCGACGCCAGCCGTCTTCACGATGCAGCCGTCGAGCGCAATATTGCCCTTCAGAACAGCGAGACCGCCATCCTTAGAGAAGGGATGGTCGACGGAACGGATGATGCCCTTTTCGCCGTCGGTATCGAGCTCTTCCCAGCGGGCATTCTGCGAGAAGGCGACCTGGGTCGGGATACCGCCGGGAGCGGCCTTGAAAAATTCGCGCACCGTCTCGGAATTGGTGCGGGTGATGTCCCAACGGTCGATCGCATCGCCAAGCGTTGCGGCATGCACCGTCGGGCAATCGCGATTGATCAGGCCGCCGCGCTCGAGCTCGCCGAGGATGCGCATGATGCCGCCGGCGCGATGCACGTCTTCCATGTGCACGTCGTTCTTGGCCGGCGCGACCTTGGAGAGGCACGGCACCTTGCGGGACATGCGGTCGATGTCGTCCATGGTGAAATCGACATCCGCCTCGTGGGCGGCGGCGAGGATATGCAGAACCGTGTTGGTCGAGCCGCCCATCGCAATGTCGAGCGCCATGGCGTTTTCGAAGGCAGCCTTGGAGGCGATGGTACGCGGCAGAACGGTGGCGTCCTCCTGCTCGTACCAGCGGCGGGCGAGATCGACGATCAGATGACCGGCCTCGACGAACAGGCGCTTGCGGTCGCCATGGGTGGCGAGCGTCGAGCCGTTGCCGGGCAGCGACAGGCCGAGCGCTTCGGTCAGGCAGTTCATCGAATTGGCGGTGAACATGCCCGAGCAGGAGCCGCAGGTCGGACAGGCCGAGCGCTCGATCGCCTGGACGTCCTCGTCGGACACGGAATCGTCAGCGGCGGCAACCATGGCATCGACGAGATCGAGCGCATGCTTCTTGCCGTTGAGAACGACCTTGCCGGCCTCCATCGGACCGCCGGAGACGAAGACGACAGGGATATTGAGGCGCAGCGAGGCCATCAGCATGCCGGGGGTGATCTTGTCGCAGTTGGAGATGCACACCAGCGCG
>DAIMJJ010000310.1:0-1340 GCA_036722275.1 Rhizobium sp.
CGGCTGGGGCGGCTGGTGGTTCTGGGATCCGGTCGAGAACGCCTCCTTCATGCCATGGCTCGCCGGCACGGCGCTCTTGCACTCGGCGCTGGTCATGGAAAAGCGCGATGCCCTGAAGATCTGGACGGTGCTGCTCGCCATCCTCACCTTCTCCCTGTCGCTGCTCGGCACCTTCCTCGTGCGCTCGGGCGTTCTCACTTCGGTGCATGCCTTTGCCACCGATCCGAGCCGCGGCATCTTCATCCTCGGCATTCTCACCTTCTTCATCGGTGGCGCGTTCACGCTGTTTGCGCTTCGGGCCCCGCTGCTCAAGGCCGGCGGCATCTTCCATCCGATCTCGCGCGAGGGCGCGCTCGTCCTCAACAACCTGATCCTCACCGTCTCGACCGCGACGGTCCTGATCGGCACGCTCTATCCACTGGTGCTGGAGACGCTGACGGGCGAGAAGATCTCGGTTGGTGCGCCCTTCTTCAACCTGACCTTCGGTCTGCTGATGGCGCCGCTTCTCGTCGCCGTGCCCTTCGGTCCGATGCTCGCCTGGAAACGCGGCGATCTCTACGCGGCACTGCAGCGGCTCTATTTCGCCGCCGCCATCGCCTTCGTCGTCGCGCTTGCGATCTACTATATCGAGAATGGCGGACCGGTGCTTGCCGTCTTTGGCCTCGCGGCCGGCCTCTTCCTGATGTTCGGGGCGGTGGCCGACCTGTGGTATCGCGCCGGCTTCCGCAAGGTGGCAACCGGCGTGGCGCTGCGTCGTCTCAACGGCCTGCCGCGCTCGGCGATCGGTACGGCGCTTGCCCATTTCGGTCTCGGCGTCACCGTGCTCGGCATCGTCGCCGTGACCACGTTCGAAACCGAGACGGTGCTGGAGATGAAGCCCGGCATGACCGCCGAGGCGGGCGGCTATTCGCTGACCTTCGACGGCATGAAATCGGCGACCGGCCCGAACTATACGGAAGACCGCGGCCACTTCACCATCCGCCAGGCCGGCGTCGACAAGGGTGACGTCTGGTCGTCGAAGCGTCTCTACACGGCGCGGCGCATGCCGACCACCGAAGCCGGCATCCGCACCTTCGGCGTCCACCAGCTCTATGTCTCGCTCGGTGACATGATGGACAGCGGCGGCATCGTCGTGCGCATCTGGTGGAAGCCCTACATCCTGTGCATCTGGTACGGCGCCCTGATCATGATGGCGGGCGGTTTCGTGTCGCTGTCCGACCGGCGCCTGCGTGTCGGCGTGCCGAAACGCCATGCACGGCCGGTGGCCCCGGCTCTGGAGGCGGCGGAATGAGCGGTCGTGATCATCCGCATGTGGGGCGCACCCCCCTCTGCCCTGCCGG
>DAIMJJ010000310.1:1440-3636 GCA_036722275.1 Rhizobium sp.
GAATGAGCGGTCGTGATCATCCGCATGTGGGGCGCACCCCCCTCTGCCCTGCCGGTGTTCGGTGCTGCAATCGATTCGCTGGATCGATTGCCCGGCTTCGCCGGCCGCTCCTCACCCCCCTCAAGGGGCTAGATCGGCATGCGAAAATGTCGTTGCCGCAGTTTTCCCTCTTCTCCCCACCGGGGAGAAGTGCCGAGCGTATGCGAGGCGATGAGGGGGCAGCGAGCACTGTGCCAGAAGCCCCCTCATCCGGCCCTTCGGGCCACCTTCTCCCCGCAGGGGAGAAGAGGGAGAAGACCTGGCGGCGCTCAGCGCGACAATCCTTGCTCCTCTTTCTCGTTCTCCTCCTTGCTCCCCTTCCGGCCTTTGCCGTCGATCCGGGCGAGCGGCTGGCGGATCCGAAACTCGAGCAGCGGGCGCGCGATCTTTCGGCCAATCTGCGCTGCATGGTCTGCCAGAACCAGTCCATTGACGATTCCAATGCCGAACTGGCGCGCGACCTGAGGCTTCTGGTGCGCGAGCGCATCGTGGCGGGCGACAGCGACGAACAGGTGATCAATTACGTCGTGTCGCGATACGGCGAGTTCGTGCTGCTGAAGCCGCGGTTCTCTGCCAAGACGCTGATCCTGTGGGGCGCTCCGGCCTTTCTCTTCGGGCTCGGCCTGGTGGTCGCCTTTGCCTATGTGCGCCGGCGCGATCGCCCCGAGACAAGGCAGCTGACCGACGAGGAAGAGGCCCGGCTCGGCAAGCTGCTCGACGAGTAGCCCGACGGTCGCTCGGCCGGCCGAAAGATTACGAAGATTTCATCTGCCGTACAGTTCGCAGTAAGGTGCGACGCCCTATATCTTCATCATCCACCGCCTCCGCCGGATGTTCCGGCTCCAGTCAGTAGAACAGATGAAGGTAACACTCATGTCCGCACAAATCGGCCGTTCCAAACTGAAGACGATCCTCAAGACCACCACCGCTGCCGGTCTTGCGGCCGTCATGCTGACCGGCGCGCTTCCGCTGGCCGTTACGCCGGCCTATGCCGAGCCCGTCCGTGTCGAGGCCGCGCAGGTGCCGAGCTTCGCCGATGTCGTCGAGGCCGTGTCGCCCGCCGTCGTATCGGTCCGCGTCCAGTCCAATGTCGAGGCCACCTCCGACCAGAGCAATTTCTCCTTCGGTTTCGGCGGCCGGGGGTTTGAGGACCTGCCGGACGATCATCCGCTGAAGCGCTTCTTCCGTGAATTCGGCGGCCCGAACGGCGAACAGTACGGCCAGCGCAATCCCCACAAGCCCGGCGACGGCAAGGGTCGTCTGCGCCCGACCTCGCAGGGGTCCGGCTTCTTCATCTCGGAAGACGGCTATATCGTCACCAATAACCACGTTGTCGATGACGGCGCCGCCTTCACCATCGTCATGAACGACGGCAAGGAGCTCGATGCCAAGCTGGTCGGCAAGGACAGCCGCACGGACCTGGCGCTGCTGAAAGTCGACGATCCGAAGCAGAAGTTCACCTATGTCGACTTTGCCGATGACGAGAACATGCGCGTCGGCGACTGGGTCGTCGCGGTCGGCAACCCGTTCGGTCTCGGCGGCACGGTGACCGCCGGCATCATCTCGGCCCGCGGCCGCGACATCGGCTCCGGCCCCTATGACGATTACATCCAGATCGACGCTGCGGTGAACCGCGGCAATTCCGGCGGCCCGGACTTCAACCTCGCCGGCGAAGTGGTCGGCATCAACACCGCCATCTTCTCGCCCTCGGGCGGCAATGTCGGCATCGCCTTTGCCATCCCCGCTTCGGTCGCCAAGGACGTGATCGCCAAGCTCAAGGACGGCGGCACGGTCGAGCGCGGCTGGCTCGGCGTCCAGATCCAGCCCGTGACCCAGGACATTGCCGACAGCCTCGGCCTGTCGGAAGCGAGCGGTGCCCTGGTCGTGGCTCCGCAGGAAGGCTCGCCGGGCGGC
The DNA here is from genome assembly GCA_036722275.1 of Rhizobium sp. Taxonomy (GTDB): domain Bacteria; phylum Pseudomonadota; class Alphaproteobacteria; order Rhizobiales; family Rhizobiaceae; genus Allorhizobium. The sequence continues at coordinate 3,394 of DAIMJJ010000310.1, forward strand.
AAGGCCGGCATCAAGCAGGGTGACGTGGTGACCGCCGTTAACGGCGAACCGGTCAAGGATCCGCGCGATCTGGCCAAGCGCATCGCCGCCTTCAAGCCGGGCACCACGGTCGACGTGTCGCTGTGGCGTGAAGGCAAGGCGACGAGCGTCAAGGTCGAGCTCGGCCAGCGGCCCAACGAGACGACGGTGGCCAGCCAGGACGGCAGCAGCGAGCAGGCGCCCGCAACCGAGCAGGCTTTGGCC
>DAIMJJ010000311.1:0-3567 GCA_036722275.1 Rhizobium sp.
CCCACGAATGTAACTGCCTGATCACTGCCCATCCGTCGAAAGCCGGTAGGCGCAGTTTGTAGGATATCCAGCGCGAAGTCACGCGAGAGCCCGACCTAAATTGGTATTGACACCAGAACAAATAGCGAACATAATAAAAACATAACGGGTAAGGAGAGAGACATGACCGAAATTCTTCGTGACGTCGCCGCATTCGCCTCGATTTCCATGTTCGTCGCCAGTGTCTCCGTGATCATGCTGGCGCTGTAAGGTTCCGTCCTTCACTTTCATTCGCGCAAAGCTGTAGAGATCGCCCGTCGGGGACAAACGGTGCTGGACTTCGCCCGCTGCCGGGCTGAAAATCGCCGCTGATTCAAAAGTGGTGCGAGGACGGTAGTGATGGCAGATATGGCTGCAGGCGCAGGCGGTGCAGATGCAGCCGGGGACGGTCCCGGCTTCGTTCACCTCAGGCTCCACTCCGCCTTTTCGCTGCTCGAAGGCGCCTTGCCGCTCAAGAAGGTGCTGAGCAAGGCCGTCGCCGACAATCAGCCGGCGATCGCGATCACCGACACCAACAACCTGTTCGTCGCCCTCGAATTCTCGCAGAAGGCGATCGGCGACGGGCTGCAGCCGATCATCGGCTGTCAGCTTTCCATCGATATGGAAGATGCAAGCGGCGAGAAGCGCAACGGCCAGACCGGGGCCAGCGCCTATCCGGCGATTGTGTTGCTGGCGGCTGATGCCGCTGGCTACGAGCGTCTCGTCGACCTCGTCAGTCGCGCCTATCTCGGTGGCGACTCGTCCCAGGCGGTGCATATCTGTCTGTCCTGGCTCGATGAACTTGGCACCGAGGGGCTGATCGCACTCACCGGTGCTGGCAAGGGGCCGGTCGATCTGGCGCTAAAGGAAGGCCATCGTGCCCAGGCCGAGGCGCGGCTTCTCGCGCTGAAGCGTCTGTTCGGCGACCGGCTCTATGTCGAGTTGCAGCGCCACGGCGAGTATGACCGCAGCCACGAGCGGCGCATGGTGGCGCTCGCCTATGAACATGATCTGCCGCTGGTGGCCACCAACGAGGCCTTTTTCCCCTCGCGCGGCGATTACGAGGCACATGATGCGCTGATGGCGGTGGCCCACAATGCCATCGTCTCCGACGACAATCGCTTCCGCCTGACGCCGGATCACTATCTCAAGAGCCGTGCGGAAATGTGCGCGCTGTTTGCCGATCTGCCGGAGGCGCTCGACAATACGGTGGAGATCGCCCGCCGCTGCGCCTTCGTGCTCGACACCCGCAAGCCGATCCTGCCGCGGTTTACCGGCGGCAGCGACGATCCGCAGGAGGCCGAGCGGGCCGAGGCGCTGGAGCTTCGCCGTCAGGCCGAGGAGGGGCTCGACAACCGTCTGGCGGCCCTCGGTATGGCGCCGGGCTATGAGGAGAAGGATTATCGCGAGCGGCTGGAATTCGAGCTCTCGATCATTGAGCGTATGAAGTTTCCCGGCTACTTCCTGATCGTTTCCGACTTCATCAAATGGGCCAAGCAGCATGACATCCCGGTCGGTCCCGGCCGCGGTTCGGGCGCGGGCTCGCTGGTCGCCTATGCGCTGACCATCACCGACGTCGACCCCTTGCGCTTCTCGCTGCTGTTCGAGCGCTTTCTCAATCCGGAACGCGTGTCGATGCCCGACTTCGACATCGACTTCTGCCAGGATCGTCGCGAAGAGGTGATCCGCTACGTCCAGCGCAAATATGGCCGCGAACAGGTGGCGCAGATCATCACCTTCGGTTCGCTGCAGGCGCGCGCCGCGCTGCGCGACGTCGGCCGCGTGCTGGAAATGCCCTATGGTCAGGTCGACAAGATCTGCAAGCTGGTGCCGAACAACCCGGCCAATCCGACGCCCTTGTCGAAGGCGATCGAGGAGGAGCCCAAGCTGCAGGAGGCGGCCGAGGAGGAGCCGGTCGTTGCCCGTCTTCTCGACATCGCCCAGAAGATCGAAGGCCTTTATCGCCACGCCTCGACCCACGCCGCCGGCATCGTGATCGGCGACCGGCCGCTGTCGAAGCTGGTGCCGATGTATCGCGATCCGCGGTCCGACATGCCGGTCACCCAGTTCAACATGAAGTGGGTCGAGCAGGCCGGCCTCGTCAAGTTCGACTTCCTCGGCCTGAAGACGCTGACCGTGCTGAAGACGGCCGTCGATTTCGTCAAGGAGCAGCGCGGCATCGAGGTTGATCTGGCGGCAATCCCGCTCGACGACAAGCTGACTTATGAGATGCTGTCGCGCGGCGAGACGGTCGGCGTATTCCAGGTGGAAAGTGCCGGCATGCGCAAGGCGCTGATCGGCATGCGCCCCGACTGTATCGAGGACATTATCGCGCTCGTTGCGCTCTACCGCCCGGGACCGATGGAGAACATCCCGGTCTACAATGCCCGCAAGCACGGCGAGGAGGAGATCGAGTCGATCCACCCGAAGATCGACTACCTCCTGAAGGAGACCCAGGGCGTTATCGTCTACCAGGAGCAGGTGATGCAGATCGCTCAGGTTCTCTCGGGCTATTCGCTCGGCGAGGCCGACCTTCTGCGTCGCGCCATGGGTAAGAAGATCAAGGAGGAGATGGACAAGCAGCGCGCCCGCTTCGTCGATGGTGCCGTCGCAAACGGCGTGTCGAAGAACCAGGCCGACGTCATCTTCGATCTGCTGGCCAAGTTCGCCAACTACGGCTTCAACAAATCGCACGCGGCGGCCTACGCGATCGTCTCCTATCAGACCGCCTATATGAAGGCCCATTATCCGACCGAGTTCCTGGCCGCGTCGATGACGCTCGACATGGCGAACACGGAAAAGCTCAACGATTTCCGTCAGGATGCCGGCCGTCTTGGCATCGAGATCGTGCCGCCGTCGGTGCAGACCTCGTTCCGCCATTTCCAGACGGGCCCCAATCGCATCTATTATGCGCTGGCGGCGCTGAAGGGCGTGGGCGACAGCGCGGTCGAGCACATCGTTGCCGTGCGCGGCGACAAGCCCTTTGCCGACATCGAGGATTTCTGCCTGCGCATTGATCCCTAGCAGGTAAACCGCCGCGTGTTCGAAAGCCTGATCTGTGCCGGCGCCTTCGATTGTTTCGGCCATGACCGCGCAGAACTCATCAGCGGCCTTGACCGCATTCTCGGTTATGCCCAGCGCGCCCAGGAAAATGCCGTGAGCGGTCAGTCTGACATGTTCGGATCAGGCGGCGCGACAGGGCCGGAGCGGATCTCCTTCCCCGGCTATACGGCGTGGCTGCCCTCGGAAAAGCTGATGCGCGAGTTCCAGGTGCTTGGCTTCTACCTCACCGCTCATCCGCTCGATTCCTACCGCGTGCTGCTGGACAAGATGCGGGTGCAGAATTTTGCCGATTTCTCCCAGTCTGTGCGACAGGGGGCGACCGCCGGGCGGCTTGCTGGAACGGTGATCGGTCGTCAGGAGCGCAAGACGCGCACCGGCAACAAGATGGGCATCGTCACCTTCTCCGACGCCTCCGGTCAGTACGAGGCGGTGCTGTTCTCGGAAGGACTGAACCAGTACCGGGATCTGCTTGAACCCGGCAAGTCG
>DAIMJJ010000312.1:0-3524 GCA_036722275.1 Rhizobium sp.
AGGAGCAGGGCAAGCTTGCCACGGTCGGCGACCACCGGGGGCAGTTCCGGGTGCGCCGGATCATTGCGATAGACGAGCTTGCCGATCTCGATGCCGGCATCCGTCACGAGACCGGTGACATGGGTGGTGCGTATGCGGGCGCCGGACAGCTTGGTGATGATCGCGTTCTGCAGGCCCATGATGAAGCAGAGGAGGACGATGGTGAGGACCGTCGCGGACGGGGCGCCGGCCGCCAGCACAAGGCCGGACAGACCGAAGAGCAGCAGAAGGGCCGCCTCGACGGCAAGCGGCAGGGCATATTCGGACTCCAGCGCACGGCGACGCGCCCAGTTGATGAGGATGGCGGAGGTCGCAGCCCCGGCGACAAAGGCGGAGAGGGACGAGGCACCGTTCACGACGAGAAAGACGTTGCCCAGCACCATATTGTCGGCGATCGCCGAAATGATGCCGGACATATGCGAGGTATACTGGTGGACGGCCATGAAGCCGCCAGCGTTCACCGCGCCCGCCACGAAGGTGAGGTAGAAGGCGAGATGGCGGTCGCTGTCCGCGTTGCGTTGGCGTGCGGCGAGCCCGCCCAGATAGTGTTTCATGCGTATATCAGCCCCTGTCCGGTCCTGTGCCGGAAAGGCCTATCCTCGTTGTGAATCGTAAACAGCGGCAGAAGATGTCGTAAGAGATAATGGCCCCTTGCGGCGATTTCGAGCCTCGTATCGGCCGCGGCCGGGCCTGCATCTTTCCAAGACGGCCGATCGCGGCTAGTCGTTGGGCTGAGAAGCGGCGCCGGGGCGGCTGACGCCGCGCAAGGAGACGGGCCCGTGACCGACATCGACCGCCATCGTGCAGAACGCCTGATGCAGGAGGTCGGGATCGATGCGCTCGCCCTGTTCCAGCCGGAGGCGTTCCGGTATGCCGTCGGTGTGTCCGCCGGCGTGGCGACCATGTGGGGCCGGGCGGGTGCTGCGATCGCCCTGGTGCCCGCCGATCCCGCCAGCCGCATCGCCGCGATCGCCAGCGATCATGCCGAAGACCAGATCCGTCGCGCCGCACCGGCGGTCGATCTCCTGAGCCACCGCATCTGGATCGACAGGGTGGACCTTTCGGCCCTTAGCATTGATGCAGAGCCGGATGCGGTCAATGCCGCCTATCGGTCGCAAGGGCTCTGCGGACCGCGGCCGGAGACCTTCGATCGTGTCGCCGGCTTCTCCCTTCTGGGTGAGGCGCTGCAGGCACGCGGTCTCGCCCGCGGGCGGATCGGCGTCGACCTCGAATTCATGCCGGCGATCGATTTCGAACACCTGAAGCGGGCGCTGCCTGAGGCGCGTTTCGTCGACGGGTCCGAGGTCTTGCGACGGCTGCGGGCGGTGAAGTCGTCGCGCGAGATCGAATGCCTGCGGCGCGCAGCCCGCGCGGCGGAGGGCGGCTTGTTGCGCATGGCGGACGCGGTGAGAGCCGGCGTTTCCGTCGGAGACCTGTCGGCTGCGTGGAAAGCCGGCGCGCTCGAAAGCGCCAGGGTCGGTGGTTTCACTTTGAGCGGCCACTGGGACTTCCTCTCGGTTGGTCCGGATCTCTCCGACATGCGGGCTGTCGTGTCCGAGGGCGCCCTGATCAAGGCCGATGTCGGCACGCTGGTCGACGGCTATTCCTCCGACGGTGCCAGAACCTTCAGCTTCGGCAAGGCTTCGCCGCTTGCGCTGCGGATCTTCGACGCGCTCGAGCAGGCGTTCGAAGCGGGGCTGGAGCGATTGAGGCCCGGCAATACGTTTGCCTCCGTTCACCATGCGATGATGACGGCGATGCGCAGCGCGGGCTTTGACGAATATGCCCGCGGTCATTTCGGCCATTCGGTCGGCGCCGGGGTCGGCATCGAGGAATGGCCGTTCTTCTCCGCAGAGACCACTGAAATCATCCGTCCGAACATGGTGGTGGCACTCGAGGCTCCCTTTTATGCCCAGGGTCTCGGGGCGCTGATGATCGAAGACCAGTTCCTGATCACACAGCGGGGGGCCGAGCCGATGAACACCCTGCCGCGCGGGCTGCTCGACCTGTCGCGGTGACGGTCCGACCTTCGCCCATCGCCGGGGGATGCCATCAGGGCTGGACGCGTCGCGGTGTCATTCGGGGAACCGTCCGGTTTCCCGGGAACATTGCAATGGCCCAGAAGACCCGAAGTGCGGTTGCTTAAGACCCAGTACGCACCCGTGACGCGGGCTTGGGCCCCAAGAGCTGCCTCAGCTCTCCGCCTCGTCCGCCGCCGGTCGCGGGGCAATCGAGAACCGCAGGCGGTACTCTCCCGGCGATACGCCGACGACCTTGCGGAAGGTCTTTCGAAAGGCGTTGGTGTCCTCATAACCGCTGGCCCAGCCGATCCTGTCGACGGCCTGTGACGATTGGGCAAGGAGCTCCTGGGCCCGGGCGATGCGCAGGCGCTGGATGTAATCGGTCGGGTTCAGCCCCGTCGCCCGCTGGAAGCGGCGCAGGAAGGTGCGCTCGCCGAGACCGGCGCGGGCGGCCAGTATGGCGATGCTAATGCCGCGGGTGTCGGACTGATCAAGCCAGAGCTGAATGTCGCGGATCACCGCGTCGTCGTGGTCGAGCCTTGGCACGAAGCTCGAATAGAAACTCTGATCCCGCGTGCCGGGGTCGATCAGCATGAAGCGCGCGGTCGCCAGCATGACCTTGGAGCCGAGCAGGCGGTCGATCAGTCGAAGGCCGAGATCGGTCCAGGCCATCATGCCGCCGGCGGTGATGATGTCGCCTTCGTCAACCAGCATCCGGTCTGTGTCGACCTTGATGTCCGGGTGCCGCTTGGCGATGGTATCCCCGTGAAGCCAGTGGGTCGTGGCCGAGCGACCGGACAAGAGCCCCGTCTCCGCCAGAAGCGATGCGCCGCCGCAGGCCGAGCAGATGATGGCGCCCGACCTATGGTGCGAGCGGATCCACTCGGGAAAGGCGCCTTGGGCGCCGAGGGGAAACTCAACGCCCATGGCTGGCGGCAGGACCACGGCAACAGGCGTGACAGGGGTGTCTTCGGGATGGGTGTCGAAGACCTTGGCCACCTGTCCCTCGGCATCGAGTTCGTAGTGGCCGATTCGCATCCAACGACGCTTCGTGGACGCGTGTTTGTGGTGCTCGCGTTCCGCCACGATGAACAGGTCCGTCAGGCCATGCACGGAGGCTCGCCAAGCCTCGGGATAGCTGGCGATCGCGATGTGCAGGACGTCTGTTGGCGAAGGGTTTGTCACTTGCAGACCTCTACTGGCCGATTCGGACATTCGTAAGGCTTTTTTGCTTCCGGCCAAAGGCGTCGCGGCATCCCTCTTCCGGACAAAGAAAACCCGCCGCTGCATCTGGCAGCGGCGGGTTTGCAGAATGCCCGGCGGGCTGATCAGCCCTTGAGATTGCGCTTGGCCAGCGTGCGCAGGCGCAGGGCGTTGAGCTTGATGGAGCCGGCTGCGTTCTTCTGGTCGTAGGCGCCCTGGTCGTCCTCGACGGTGGCCAGCTTGTCGGAGTAGAGGGACTTC
>DAIMJJ010000313.1:0-3470 GCA_036722275.1 Rhizobium sp.
GCGCCGATGCAGACCATGACGTCGCAGTCATGCATCGCCATGTTGGCCTCGTAGGAACCGTGCATGCCCAGCATGCCGAGCCAGTTCTTGCCCGATGCCGGATAGGCGCCGAGCCCCATCAGCGTCGAGGTGATCGGGAAATCGGTGAGCTCGACCAGTTCGCGCAGCAGCTTGGAGGCTTCCGGCCCCGAATTGACGACGCCGCCACCCGAATAGATGATCGGCCGGCGGGCATTGGCCATCAGCTCGACCGCGGCGCGAATGGCATTGAGGTCGCCCTGAACCTTCGGCTGGTAGCTCTTCTGGATGACGTGGTTGGACGGCGGCGTATAGGTGCCGGTGGCAAACTGCACGTCCTTCGGCACGTCGACGAGAACCGGACCCGGGCGACCGGACTGGGCGATGCGGAAGGCCTCATGGATGATGCGGGCGAGATCGTTGACGTCCTTGACCAGCCAGTTGTGCTTGGTGCACGGGCGGGTAATGCCGACGGTGTCGCATTCCTGGAAGGCGTCGGAACCGATCAGCGAGGTCGGGACCTGGCCGGAAATGCACACGAGCGGGATCGAGTCCATCAGCGCGTCCTGCAGCGGCGTCACCGCATTGGTGGCGCCCGGCCCGGAGGTCACCAGCATGACACCGACCTTGCCGGTCGAGCGCGCATAGCCTTCGGCCGCATGGCCGGCGCCCTGCTCGTGGCGCACGAGGATGTGCTGGATCTCGTCCTGCTGGAAGATCTCGTCATAGATCGGCAACACGGCACCGCCGGGATAACCGAAAATGTGCTGAACCCCGTTGTCCTTCAGTGCCTGCAGGACGATCTCGGCGCCCGTCATCTGATTGTCTTTGCCCGTCATGCCTCTTCCCGTCTCATTCTGTCTTGCTGGATTGTCTTGAATGGGGTGCTACCCCGGTTTCGGCCATAAAAAAAGGCCCCTTGAGGGACCTCTTGTCTAGCGCATGGGTGGCTGTCGCCGGGTGGTTACACCACCCTGCCCATGCGCTTTCCCACCACGATAAGCTTCTGCGAAATGTTCATGGGAAGAAGTGATAGACACAAATGTGCCACCCGTCAACGCGCCGCGCCGCAAAAACAGGCTTTCGGCCGGGCTTTGCTGCCCAGGCGTTGAGCAAATATCGCAGACTTCTTATACGTCCTGTTAAAGCCTGTGGCGCTAGTGTCGTCCCTGACAAGGGAGCCCATATTGCGCAACAACGACCTCGAGATCTCCGCCAAGGCCGGCGAGCAGGATCGCCGTGACCCCATGGCCCGGGGAAACCGCTTCCTCGGCCGGGTCGTCGCGTGCAACGGCTCGCGCGCGACGATCGCCGCGATCGCCGAAAACGGCGGCACGGACCTGACGGAACTCTGGTCCGTCGGCCGGCTGATTTCGATCACCGTCGGCAAGAACCGCGTCGTGGCGCTCGCCTATTCCATGCAGACCGGCAAGAAGGACTGGGGCGAAGGCGAGGACAATACCTTCCTGATCGAGGTCGAGCTGCTCGGCGAAGTCCATGTCGACGACGAGGGCGAACGCTTCTCGACCGGTATTTCGCGCTATCCCTATCTCGGCGCCATTGCCCACCGCATCCGCGCCGCCGACCTCCTGCGCATCTACGACACCCGCAAGGGCGACACCGCCGTCATCGGCAAGCTCACCCAGGACGAGAGCATCGACGCCACGATCCACGTGCCCTCCATGCTGTCCAAGCATTTCGCCGTCGTCGGCTCGACCGGCGTCGGCAAGTCAACCGCCGTCTCGCTGCTGCTGCGCAAGGCGATCGAGAGCGATCCGAAGCTGCGCGTGCTGATCCTCGACCCGCACAACGAATTCGCCGCCGCCTTTCCCGAGCACGCCGTCGTCATCGACACCGATACGCTGGACCTGCCCTTCTGGCTGATGAAGCTTGAAGAATTCGCCGAAGTGCTGTTCCGCGGCCGTCCGCCGATCGCCGACGAGGTCGACATCCTGCGCGACCTGATGCCGGAGGCCAAGCGCGCCTTCCGCGGCAATGAGAGCGCGCTGATGCGCCGCTCCAGCGACAAGAGCTCGATCACCGCCGACACGCCGGTCCCCTATCGCATCGCCGATCTGCTGGCGCTGATCGACGAGCGCATCGGCCGGCTGGAGGGCCGCGGCGAAAAGCCGGTCCTCAGGTCGCTGAAGATGCGCATCATGGCGGCGATCAACGACCCGCGCTACCACTTCATGTTCTCCAACAACACGATCAGCGACACGATCATGGAGACGATCGCCCACATCTTCCGGATTCCCGGCGATGATCGGCCGATCTCGACCTTCCAGCTCGCCGGCATTCCCTCGGAAGTCGTCAATTCCGTCGCCTCCGTGCTCTGCCGCATGGCGTTTGAGCTGGCGCTGTGGTCGAACGGTGCCATCCACATGCTGGTCGTGTGCGAGGAAGCCCACCGCTACGTCCCGGCCGATCCCAATCTCGGCTTCTTCCCGACCCGCCAGGCGATCGCCCGCATCGCCAAGGAAGGCCGCAAATACGGCGTCTCGCTCGGCATCATCACCCAGCGTCCCGGCGAACTCGACCAGACCATCCTGTCGCAGTGCTCGACGCTGTTTGCCATGCGGCTCGCCAACGACCGCGACCAGGAAATCATCCGTTCGGCCATTCCCGACTCGTCGATCTCGACCACCAGCTTTATCTCCTCAATCGGCAATGGCGAGGCGATCGCCTTCGGCGAAGCGATCGCAGTGCCGATGCGCATGCGCTTCTCGCGCGTTGATTCCCAGCACCTGCCAAAGGCGAACGGCGTCACGGCCAAGGTCTCGGACGACAGCCCCGACACCGTCGATCTGCGCACCATCGTCAGCCGCATGCGCGCCATCGCCGGCCCGGACATTTCCGCCTTCCAGCAGAGTCTCGACGCGGCAATGCTTCCCGACGGCATCGACGAGGACGAGGACCAGGCCATCGACGCCGGCGGTCCGGCCCACGAGACCGTTCCCAATCTCAGCCATGACGCGACCTTCGAGGAAATCCGTCAGGCGCTGATGACGCCACCACCGCATCGGACCGCCGCTGCCCACCACCAGGCCTCGCCGCCCTACCCGGCAGCCGTACCTCTGCCGTCGGCGGGCGCCGCCCGGCATTCCGCTTCCCCGTCGCAGCCGGCCGCTGCCCCGCTGCTCCGGCAACCGGCCTCCGACTTCGACCGCCCGGCCTCGCGCCTGGATGCGCCGCCGATCGAGCCCTATCGCCCGGACATGCTGCCGCGCACCCCGGCGGCTGACGAGCCGCCGCGATACAGCCGACGTTTCGACGACACGCCGGAGCCGGTTCGTGATCCCTACGCCGCGCGCAGCTACAGCCCGCCCCCTCAGGATCGCCCCGAACCCGCCCCCCCGATCCGCCGCGAAGCCGGCTCGTCCTTGCGCGAAAGCATCCTGAAAAAGCCGCTGTCGAGCCTCTACCGCAAGGACTGAGGCGATAGCCCGTCA
>DAIMJJ010000314.1:0-3433 GCA_036722275.1 Rhizobium sp.
GAGGCACTGGCAGGCAATCAAGGCGGCAAAGAATGGTCGGGTCGATTCGCCGCGTTAGGCATGGCCCGACAAAGGAACAGGGAGGGAATTCGCCATGCAGTCACCGATCATCGAGGCGGTGCCGGACCGGCCGGCCGACGAAGACCGTCATGCCGTTTATCTGGCGCTCAAAGCCTACAACACCGCCCGGACCGGCAGAAGCGACCGCCCCGATTTCGCCGTTCTCGTGCGCCATCCGGAGACCCGTGCGGTCGAGGGCGGGCTTTACGGCGAGGAAAGCTTCGGCTGGGCCTTCATCCGCTATCTGGTCGTGCCAGAGGCCTATCGCGGCCAGGGCATTGGCACGCGGCTGATGGCCGAGGCGGAGAAGATCGCCCGCGCACGCGGCTATGTCGGCATCTGGCTCGACACTTACGAATTCCAGGCCCGGCCCTTCTATGAGAAGCTCGGTTACCGGGTGTTCGGCGAGCTCGAAGGCGGCGGCGGTGCCCACGGCCAGTTCTTCCTGAAGAAACGCTTCTGAAGCTTGCACGCAAAAAAAGACCGACCGGCGCCCGCACATGCACTCGGCTGCGGCCGGCCGCGCCGATGACCGCGCAACAGCATCACGCCCGCGGATCAGAAAAGAAAACCCCGGCGGGGGGACCGGGGTCAGGCAAGCGGGAGGGATATTTTTCGTTGGTGGTGGCAAGCCCCGCGTCAGGGCGAGGGATCAGGCCCGCAATTCGCCGCGACGGCGCCAGTAACGCAGCCGCATGCGCGGTGCGATCAGGCGGGCAATGAACGGGGCCGCGGCAAAGGAGATCACGACGACCAGCGGCAGCAGATACTTGGCCTGCTCGGCAAGCGCCGGGATCGACAGAACCGTGATGGCGCCGGTGCCGAACAGCACGGCATTGACCATCATGGACACGAAAAAGGTCAGATAGGTGTCGGTCTTCATCAGACTGCTCCCAGGTTGTTCGGTTGCCAGTCTAACGCCGGGATTGCGGGTTTGTTCCAGGGCGGGGCAGCCGGGTCCTTTGGCGGCAGCGCACCGGCATACGCTTCCTTAACTGCAGACGGCTATGATCTTCCCCACCCATTCTCAGAGAGACAGACGAGGAGCAGGATGGCCAAGCCGACCTTCCGCTTTACCCATTACGACCTCAAGGAACAGCGCGCCGGCGCCATCATCGAAGTGACGCTCTCGGCGGTCAACAATGTGCGGCTGATGACGCCGGGCAATTTCCAGCGGTTCAAGGAAGCGCTCGACTTCAAATATCTCGGCGGCGTTGCCAAGAAATCGCCGGTCCGGATCAGCATTCCCGAAGGCGGACACTGGCATCTGATCGTCGACATGGAAGGCCATCACGGTCTGGCCGATTCCTCGGTCAAGATGATCGCTGCCCCGGCTGCCGCCCCGGTCGCGGCGAAGGCTTCCTGAGGGGGCTCAGCCGCCGCGTTCCCGCCTGAGCTTCGCCCACCAGTCGAGCCGTTTGCGGATCTCGCGCTCGAACCCGCGTTCGGGCGGATCGTAGAAGATGCGCCGTCCCATTTTTTCGGGAAAATAGTTCTGACCGGAAAAGGCGTCGGGCTCGTCGTGGTCGTAGCGATAACCGTCGCCGTAGCCCTCGCCCTTCATCAGCTTCGTCGGGGCGTTCAGGATGTGCTTGGGCGGCAGCAGCGAGCCGTTCTCCTTGGCCGCGCGCATCGCCGCCTTGTAGGCGGTGTAGACGCCATTCGATTTCGGCGCGGTCGCGAGATAGACGCAGGCCTGGTCGAGCGCCAGCTCCCCTTCCGGCGAGCCCAGATAGTCATAGGCGTCCTTGGCGGCATTGCAGATAACCAGCGCCTGCGGATCGGCAAGCCCGATATCCTCGACCGCCATGCGCACCAGCCGCCGTCCGAGATAGAGCGGATCCTCGCCGGCATCGAACATGCGGCAGAGATAGTAGAGCGCCGCATCCGGGTCGGAGCCGCGCACGGCCTTGTGCAGGGCCGAAATCAGATTGTAGTGGCCGTCCTGGCCCTTGTCATAGACGGGGGCACGGCGCTGGACGATGCGGGCGAGCCCCTCCGGATCGAAGACCTCACCCGGCCGTGCCGCCCGCCAGACCTCTTCGGCGAGCGTCAGCGACGCGCGGCCATCGCCGTCGGCCATGCGGATGAGGCTGGCACGGGCATCGGCATCGAGTGGCAGCGGCTTGCTCTCCGCCGCCTCGGCGCGTTTCAAAAGCGTCTCGATGCTGTGTTCGTCATGGGGCTTGAAGGTCAGCACCCGGGCGCGGGACAGAAGGGCGGCATTGAGCTCGAAGGATGGATTCTCCGTCGTCGCCCCGACGAGGATCACGGTTCCGTCTTCCATGACGGGAAGAAAACTGTCCTGCTGGGCGCGGTTGAACCGATGAATCTCGTCGACGAAGAGCAGCGTCTGGCGCCCTTCCATCCGGCGCATGCGGGCGGCTTCGAAGACCTTCTTCAAGTCGGCGACGCCGGAGAAGATCGCCGAGATCTGTTCGAAGGCGAGGCCCGCCTCGCCCGACAGCAGCCGGGCGACGGTCGTCTTGCCGGTGCCCGGCGGGCCCCAGAAGATCATCGAGCCAAGCGAGCCGGAAGCGATCATGCGAGCAAGAACCCCGTCCTCGCCGGTCAGGTGCTCCTGGCCTGTGACTTCGGCCAGCGTCTTCGGCCGCAGCCGATCGGCCAGCGGCCGACGCGCCTCGACATCCTTCGGCATATGCGGGGCAAAGAGATCGCTCATCGGAAGATCTGCCGGATCCGCTGACCATCGCGCTCGACCTCGACGCGCCAGAAGCTCGGGGATTCGGCCAGAACATCCTCCATCACCTTGGTCGAGGCGATGTTGACGCCGTTGACCGAGATCAGGATGTCATGCGGGGCAAAGCCGAGACGCGCAGCCGGCGAGCCGGGCACGATCTCGGTGATGACGACGCCGGTCACCTCGGTCGGCATGCGCAGCTCATAGGCGAGCTTGGGCGAAAGGTTGGCGATCCGGGCGCCAGCAAAGGGACTGCCGCCCTCGATCAACCGCTCGTCGCGTGGAGTGGTTTCGGGCGCGGCGGCGAGCGCCATGCTGATCTCGGATTCGCGGCCGTTCTCGCGCACCGACAGCTTGACCGTCTTGCCGAGACCGGCCGTCGTCAGGCGATAACCGAGCGCGTCCGGATGCTCGACCGGAATGCCGTCGATGGCGACGACGACCTGCCCGGGCTTCAGCCCCGCTTTGGCCGCCGGCCCGTCTTCCGCCACGCGAACGACCAGCGCACCGCGCACCTTGTCGAGACCGAGGGCTTCGGCAACGTCCGAAGTGACCGGCTCGAAGCTTGCGCCGACATAGGGCCGCTCGAAGCTTGCGTCACCGCGTTCGGCAGCGGCCAGGAACACCTTGACCAGATTGGACGGAATGGCGAACCCGATGCCGTTGGAACCG
>DAIMJJ010000315.1:0-3411 GCA_036722275.1 Rhizobium sp.
CTTCAAGAGGAACTCCCGCTTCATAAGAGGCATCATGAGTTCGACGAAATTTGTTCGGCGAAACCGAAATCTCGGATTTTCGATTGTTTCCCGGTATGCAAAATAGCTGTCAGTCGTCAGTGCCGGCTGTGCCAGTTCGAATCCATTTTCCATGCAGATCGACATAAAAGATGATGCTTTGTCGGCCGTCGTCTCGATGTCGTCGTCGGGAAACCAAAAATAGTCATAGCTTTGCAACAATTCGGGCTGCTTGCGAAAAAAGTCGTAAATGCCGGCCCATTTCCCGCCCCGATAATGATGGACACCCGGCTCTTGCTGGGCGCCGTAAGCACTGCAACGAAATACAGCAGCGCCATCAAGCTCCTTCATCCAGGCAGGCGCCTTCTGGGAATGTTCAACGCGACAGACAACCAATGCTGACATCATCGGGACGCGAGGGGCTTGGGTGGTCGATTGCCAACCGATTGTTTGCGTATTCATTCATCCACTTCCGGCACGGACTCGATGCTAAACTTCCTGTCGCTGGGCATACGGTGTAAAACGAAAAACGTAAGGAGGCGGGTTTCCGATAACTCGCGAATTTGACGCTAACTTGTACGATCTGATTTATTCATATTGTCTGTATTCCACGGACAGAGATACCAGATCAAGGCCGGATGTTCGTGTCTAGAGCACGTCCGTTTTACTCGGGGTCATATCCGCAGGATTTGAAGTAGTTGGCGCATTCTTGCGGTTCGAACAGCGAGACAATTTGGCCGACCGTGTTCCATAAACCCTCGACCGTTCGCTCAGCTTTGGCGCAAGACGGCCTTGAGCTTTGCAAATGCCTTCTCTATGGGGTTGAAGTCTGGGCTGTAGGGCGGAAGGTAGAGTAACCGGCATCCCGCGCCTTCAATTGCGCGCCGCACGCCCTGCGTGTTGATTTCCACTGAGAGCTGACCCGGCGTTTCCACCGAGAATTGACCCGCCTTTAGATATCGTTCGTGTTGTTGGTCTGGGTCAAGTTCCTGCGTTTCTCCTTTGATGTTTTGGGCTGATGCGCCGAGCTGTTCTTGAAGCGGAAGCTGTCGTTTCCGGTTTCGAGGATGTGGCAGTGGTGGGTGAGCCTGTCGAGCAGCGCGGTGGTCATCTTTGCGTCGCCAAAGACGCTTGCCCATTCACTGAAGCTAAGGTTGGTGGTGATGATGACGCTGGTGCGCTCGTAAAGTCTGCTGAGCAGATGGAAGAGCAGCGCCCCGCCTGAAGCGCTAAACGGCAGGTATCCCAGCTCGTCGAGAATGACGAGATCGGAGTGAACGAGCCGATTGGCGATCTGTCCCGACTTGCCTTGCGACTTCTCTTGCTCAAGCGCGTTGACCAGTTCGACCGTCGAGAAGAACCTCACTCGCTTGTGGTGATGTTCAATGGCCTGAACGCCGAGCGCGGTGGCAATGTGCGTCTTGCCCGTGCCAGGTCCGCCGACCAGAACGATATTGTTGGCGTCATCGAGGAAGTCACAGCGATGAAGCTGTTGCACGAGCGCCTCGTTGATCTCGCTGCTGGTAAAGTCGAAGCCGTTCAGATCACGGTAGGCCGGGAAGCGTGCCGTCTTGAGTTGATACGCGGTCGATCGGACCTCTCGTTCGGCTGTCTCCGCCTTGAGAAGCTGCGACAGGATCGGAAGGGCAGCCTCGAACGCGGGCGATCCCTGCTCGGTAAGCTCTCCGACTGCCTGAGCCATGCCATGCATCTTCAACTGCCGCAGCATGATGACGATCGCGCCGCTTGCTGGATTATGACGCATGGCGAGCCTCCGTCTTTCTCAAGGTATCGTATCGTTCGACATTGGCCTTGGGCTCATTGGTGAGCGTCAGGGCCTGAGGGGCGTCGAGGGTTGGCGGCGTGAAGGATTTACCGTCAACGAGCCGATGCAGCAGGTTCAGCACATGCGTCTTGGTCGGAACGCCAGACTTCAGCGCCATGTCGACGGCCGACAGCACGGCCTGTTCGTCGTGCTGAAGGACGAGTGCCAGGATGTCGACCATCTCTCGATCGCCACCCGGCTTCTTGAGCAGGTATTGCTGCAAGGTCCGGAATGCATCGGGAAGCTCGATGAACGGTGCGCCGTTACGAAGAGCACCGGGCTTACGCTGCACCACCGCCAGATAGTGACGCCAGTCGTAGATGGTCTGTCCTGGCCGATCATGGGAACGATCGATGACGCGACGGTGCTCGCAGACGATCTGGCCTTCTGCGGCGACCACGATCCGATCCGGATAGACCCGGAGGCTCACCGGTCGATTGGCGAAGGATGCCGGAACGCTGTAGCGATTGCGCTCCAGATGCACGAGGCAGGTAGGTGTGACCCGTTTCGTATATTCGACGAACCCGTCGAACGTCCTGGAGAGCGGCATGAGAGCCGGAACTTCCTCAGCCCAGATATCGGCAATAGTGCCACGCAACTGACCGTGGGGTGTCTTGGCCCAGAACTCCTTGCAACGCTCCTCGAGCCAATCGTTCAGGGCTTCCAGTGATGGAAAGCGCGGGATCGGTTGAAAGAAGCGATGACGCGCATCCTGCACGTTCTTCTCGACCTGTCCCTTCTCCCAGCCGGACGCCGGATTGCAGAACTCGGGCTCGAACACATAATGGCTGGCCATCGCCATGAAGCGGACGTTGACGTCGCGCTCCTTGCCACGACCGACCTTGTCGATCGCCGTGCGCATGTTGTCGTAGATGCCGCGACCAGGAATGCCACCGAAGACACGGAAGGCATGGTTATGGGCATCGAACAGCATCTCATGCGTCTGCAGGAGGTATGCCCGGACAATGAAGGCCCTGGAGTAACTCAGCTTCGTGTGGGCGATCTGCAGCTTGGTGCGCTCATTGCCGATGATCGCCCAGTCCTCCGACCAGTCGAACTGGAAGGCCTCGCCTGGTTCAAATGCCAGGGGCACAAATGTCCCGCGGCCCGTCGTCTGCAATTCCCTCTGACGATCATCGCGCCATTCCCGCGCAAATGCCGCCACACGATTGTAGGACCCCTCATAGCCGAGGCTGACAAGATCAGCGTGGAGCTGCTTCATCGTCCGCTTCTGCTTGCGGCTCTTCTTCGACTCCGTCTTCAGCCAGGCCGATAGCCGATCTGCGAACGGATCAAGTTTGCTCGGCCTCTCCGGCACGTTGAACTTCGGCTCCACGCCGCCGGCTCGCAGATATTTGCGGATGGTGTTCCGGGATAAGCCGGTCCTGCGGCAAATCTCCCGGATCGATAGTTGCTCTCGAAAATGCCAGCGTCGGATTACGCTCAGTAACGCCATGTCGATCACTCCAGAGCCCCCGCTGAAAACATGCGAGGGACGGTTGAAACATGGGTCAATTCTCAATGGAAATATCTGGCTGCGCCGGGTCAGCTCTCAGTGGAAATCAACA
>DAIMJJ010000316.1:0-3401 GCA_036722275.1 Rhizobium sp.
TAAATGGCCGGCTTGTTCCCTTGCGGAATGCTACTACGTTCTCCCCCTCCGCGTTAACCACGCTCTTCAGTTGCATCTTGCCAGGCCTTCTCGCTGCGCCTTATGGTTGACACGGGGTTAACACCAAGGGGGACCTATGCCCAAGATGACAAAGACTTGCGGCGCCGTGCTGATCGCGGCAGCCGCCCTCACCGCCTGCGCCAAACGTCCGGATGCGATCGTTCCGGTCGATATTCCAATGGCGGCCTACACCAACCAGACCTGCGAGCAGCTTGGCCGGGAAATGCTGAAGGAACAGCAGGCCCTCGCGGCCGTCTCCAAGGCCCAGACGGACGCGGCCAACGGTGACGCCTTCGGCGTCTTCCTGATCGGTGTTCCTGTCGGCAGTGTTGCCGGCGGCGACAAGGAGGGCCAGGTCGCCGTTGCCAAAGGCAAGGTTCAGGCGATCGACTCGGCCATGAAGAGCAAGGGCTGCAAGTAAAACGACCTTGCTTCACCTCTTACTGCCTTGACCTTCAGTCAACCGAGCCCCGCCCAAAGCGGGGCTTTTTTCATGACTGCCTCAGACTGCCAAAATAGAAAGCATCGCTTTCCTCTTGCGCGTAATTGAAAGTTATGCTTTCACTTACCTTATCCCGTCAAACCCCGAACGGGATCTCCGCCGTCCCGTCGCCGCCGCCCACACCTCCGGGCGGCGGCGATTGGGAAGGGCAGATGGGGCAAGGCAGCGAGGCAAACATGCGGTATCCAGCCGTTCCCTTCACCCCCTTAGCGGGGCACCAGCATGTCGTCCGCGACCGTGCCGTCAGGCCCGAACAGCCTCAGCGCTTCGGAACAGACCTCGCTCCGCGTCAAGCCTCTGAGTTTGCTTGCGGCTTGGCTGTTGCCTGCGGAGATGGCGAGATAATCATCGCCGACCCTCGCCCGGATCTGCGAGATGTCGACCCCGTGCAGTGTCGCCCACAGTTCGAGCGCCTGGTAGTCTATCTCGACGCTGGGGCAGGCATTCCCATAAGCGAGAATCTCCCCGGCCAGGCGGGCCGCCCGCTCGTCGGCAACGGCCCTGCCTTCGAAGAGGAGACTGACCACGGCACCGGCCATGATCGCCCTGGCGATTTTCTTCATCTCGATTCCCCCCACCACTTCTGCGCGCAGCATGACGCCGAAACGACCGACAGGCAAGCGGACCACCTGACCCCGTTTGGCGCGCGCGTGCCGGCGCCGATCGCCGTTCCTCCCCGGCGGTCGGCGCGTCATCCCCATCTCGTTCTCGCCGTGCTGTGGCTTGCGGCCTTCCTGTCGACCGGCACTGCGGCGCTGCTCGCCTTGCAGGCGCTGTCCGACTGGAACCACGCCCAGGAACTGGCCGCGAGGATCTGACGCCATGGGCACGCTTCTCCTTCTCTCGCTGGCCGGCAACTTCGTGCTGGGCATCCTGCTGCTGGTCCGCATCGTCCGTGCCGACGATCGCCTCGATGCCGCCGAGCTGGCCGCCGCGATCGACTATGCGCTCGACATCCTCGCGCATTTCGAGATGCGGCCCTTTCTGCGCCTGCTGCGCACCCGCCAGACCAGGGCGATCGCCGAACGCTGGGCCAGCTGGCCGGACTATCGCGACCGCCACATCGCCGCCAACATGGACCTGACCGTATGACGCCGCGCGCACTTTCCCTCGCCTCTGTCGATTCCTTCCGCGCCGATGGCAGCCTGATGGATCTCGCCCGGCCCGATCCGGCCGAGGTCGATTTCGCGGTGCTGGCCGGCGCGCTGTCGCGCATCGCCCGCTTTTCCGGCATGCCGTCCGGCGGCGCCTTCTCGGTCGCGCAGCACTGCGTCATGGGCACGGAGGCACTTCTGGCCGAGGGCGAGGACGAGCTGACGGCTGCGCTCTTCCTGCTGCACGACGGCCATGAGTTCCTGATTGGCGACAAGACACGCCCCTTCCAGGCGCTGCTGGCGGCGGTTCTGGCAGACCGCCACGGCGCTGCGATCGGCCAGGCGCTGCATCGCGCCATCGGCGACATCAAGGCCGGCTGGGACGAGGCGATCTATACGGCCGCCAGGCTGCCGCCGCCCTCAGCCTGGACCAATCGCCAGCGTCTGATCGTCGAGGCCATGGACGAGCGCATGGTGGTGGCCGAGAGCCTCGCGCTCTTCGGGCCCAAGGCCACCGCCGGCATCAGCCGTCGCCATCGTCTGCCCCCGAAGCTCAAGGGCGCGATCCGCCCCTGGGGCCCCATGCTCGCCGAGGAGCGATTCAGCGCGCTCTTCAAGAAGTTGCGCGGCTACCAGCTCTTCCGCGACCAGCAGGCCATCCACGCCGCCCATGTGGCGAAAAGCACCCAGAAACCCACCCAGCGAGGCTGATCATGAAACCCGATCTTGTCCTGTGCGACACCCCGGCACGGACCTTCTTCAACGGCCGCGCGCTGTTTGCCACCGCCGCCGCCGGCGATACCCGCGACGGCACGACCAAGGACGGCGCCCCGCGCCTGGCCACCCATGCCGCCGGCGCCGCCGTCCTGCTGGACGGCAATGGCAATCTCCTTGCCGGCCCGATCGATTGCGATGGCGCGGAAAATCTCGCCGTCGCCATCGTCGAGGGCAATTCGCGCGCGCTCACGGAACCCGCCGCCGCCCTTCGCCTCGCCATCGCCTACATCGCCCTGCTCGACGGCACGGCTGCGCTCCTGGGAGGCAAGGTCGATGGCTGAGATCACCACAGACATCACCCTCTGGCTTCCGGAAACGCGCACGGTCATTCACCATGCGCTCGGCAAGGCGGCGGAGGAAGCGGGCGAGCTGACGACGATCCTCGCCCGCTGCCTGATCCAGGGCGTGGACGAGAAGGACCCAAAGACCTGGGCGCTCAACATGGATCGTCTGGCCGAGGAACTGGCCGACGTCGAGGCGGCAATGCAATGGCTCTTTGAGGTTCTGGACCTCGACGTCGAAGCCCACAACGCCCGCGCCGATCGCAAACTCGAGGGTTTTCGCCGCTGGCAGAAGATGCTGGAGGCGCACCGCCATGGCTAACCGCCCCTCCCGCCGCATCCAGGCCCTGGGCGCCGCCTTGCCCTTTCGGATCCACTTCAAGGACGGGACGACCGAAGACGTGCGCGCCACCTCGGCCGCCGAGGCCCGCGAATGCGCCCGCCCCGGCGAAATCGATCGCGTGAAGATCATCCGCGACACCTCGCCCCAACGAGAGGAGGTCAGGTAATGGCCGGTTCCGTCAACAAGGTCATGCTGATCGGCCATCTCGGGGCCGACCCGGAAATCCGCCGCACCCAGGACGGCCGGCCGATCGCCAGCTTCCGCCTCGCCACCTCCGAAAGCTGGCGCGACAAGAACACCGGCGAGCGCAAGGAAAGGACGGAGTGGCACTCCATCGTCGTCTT
>DAIMJJ010000317.1:0-3399 GCA_036722275.1 Rhizobium sp.
GCGCCTCGGCGCTCATGTCGGAGGAGGCGAGCACTCCACCGGCGGACAGGCTGAGCACGACGCTCTTGAAGCCGTTCTTGTTGACGTAGTCGCGGAAACCCAGCACGCAGGCGCGGTAGTCGGCCTCTTCCTTCTCCGGAATGCGCGACATCGGCCCCTCGCCGCAGCGCCAGCCGTCGGCGGCGCGCTTCCAGGTCGTGACCGCCAGCGTCGCCTCGAACTGGCTCATCTGGAAGGCCAGCGTCTTGTCGGCGTTGAAGGCAAAGCTCGCGCCGTCGAAGACGAGCTCGTCCTGCCCGCCCAGCTGGTTGGCATAGATCAGCGGCAGGCCGCTCTCGATCACCTGTTTCAGCACGACCTGATGGCGGATATCGACCTTCTCGCGGAAATAGGGTGATCCGTTCGGCACCAGCAGGATCTCGGCACCCGATTCGGCGAGCGTTTCGCACACGCCGAGATCGCCCCAGATATCCTCGCAGATCGGGATACCGATCCGCACGCCGCGGAAATTGACCGGACCCGGCATGTCGCCGGCACGAAAGACACGCTTCTCGTCGAACTCGCCATAGTTCGGCAGATCGACCTTGTCACGCGTTGCAACCACCTTGCCGGCGTCGAGCACGGCGACCGAATTGTAACGGCCCTTGTCGTCCTCGCGCGGAAAGCCGATCACCACGCCCGGTCCGCCATCCGCCGTGTCGGCAGCCAACTGCTCGACGGCGACACGGCAAGCCTTCAGGAAGGCCGATTTCAGCACCAGATCCTCCGGCGGATAGCCGGAGATGAAAAGCTCGGTCAGAAGCAGCAGATCGGCGCCCTGCGCGGCTGCTTCCGCGCGCGCCTCGCGGGCCTTGGCGAGATTGCCGGCGACGTCGCCGACAGTCGGATCGAGCTGCGCAATTGCAATACGAAGGGTGTCGGGTCGGGTCTGTGTGTCGCTCATGACCCTCGTTTAGCGCGGGACGCTCGCCTTCGCAACGCTGCCGAGCCGCAGAGGTGTACCGCGCTGCAACATAGGCCATGGAAAAGTGCGGGAACAAACCGGCCGGCGGCGTGGTTCATCTAGCGTTCATGACAACTATGTGACAGCTATGCGAACGTTTTGTTAAACTCTTTTCGTCTGCTGGAGAGCACCTTGGCTGAGATCGTCTCGGAGCGTGGAATGTCGATCGCGAGCATCGCTCGCCGGGGGTCGCGCACCGCGCCGTCCCAACGTATCGGCGCGGCACGTCTGGCCGTGCGGCTCGTCAATGTCCTGGCGCTGGCGCTGCTGACCATCATCGTCACCGAATGGCTGGCGCGCGGCACGCTGATCGATGTTTCCGACTATCTGCTGTCGCCCGCGCGACCCGGCATGATCGCCGTCCTCGTTCTCTTCCTGCTGTTTCTCGCTGCCGACGCGCTTCTCGGCCGGGCCTATCAGTCGGCCCTGATCCTCGTGCCTCTGGCGATCCTGCCCGCCTTCCTGTCGATGCAGAAGCAGCAATATCTGTCCGATCCGCTCTATCCGAGCGACATGCTGTTCGGCCGCCAGATCGGCGAACTCCTGCCGGTCATGTTTGCCGCCCGACCGTTCGCCGCAATCGGCCTGCTTCTCGGTGTCGTCGGAGCCATCGCGCTCCTCGTCTATCTTCTGGTGCTCGGTCGCCGGCATTTCCCGGTTCTCACCGCCTGGCAGAAGCTGGTCCGCCTCACCGTCGCCCTGCCGTTGATCGGTGGTTTCCTGTCGCTGATGGACCCGAACTCGTTCTCCTACATCCGCGACCGCCTCAACATCGTGCCGATGATGTGGGACCAGCAGGAGAATTACCGCCACAACGGCTTCCTGCTCGCCTTCGCCTTCAACATTCCCATGGCCAATGTCCAGGCGCCGCAGGGTTATGGCGCCGACGTGATCACCGACATCGCGCCGGAACGGCTGCCGGCCACCTTCTTCGGCGGTCGCAATGCCGACGTGATCATGGTGATGAGCGAATCCCTGTGGGATCCGACCCGGCTGTCAAACGCGACGCTGTCGCCCGATCCGATGCCGACGATCCGCGCCAATGCCTCGGGCAACCTGTTCTCGCCGGAATTCGGCGGCATGACCGCCAATGTCGAATTCGAGGCGCTAACCGGCTTCTCCAACGCCTTCCTGCCCTATGGCAGCATTCCCTATCAGCAATATGTGCGCCGTCCGCTGCCGTCGCTGGCCACCTTCTTTGCCTCCAAGGGCTACACGACGCGCGCCTTCCATCCCTTCCAGAGCTGGTTCTGGAACCGCTCGAACGTCTATCAGTCGCTCGGCTTCCAGTCCTTCATGTCGGAAGAAAACATGCCGGTCATGGACAAGCGCGGCCAGTTCACTTCGGACGACGCACTGACGAAGGAAATCATCCGCACCGCCGACCAAACCAAGGAGCCCTTCTTCTTCTTCGCCGTCACGCTGCAGGGTCACGGCCCCTATGAGAAGAACCGCTATACGAAGAACACCATCGACGTGCAGTCGGCTAGCCTTTCGCCGGAAAACCGCGACAGCCTGGCAACCTACGCGCAAGGGGTGCGGGAAGCCGACAGCAGCCTGAAGGCCCTGATGGACTGGGCCAAGAAGCGCCGGCGCGAAACGATCATCGTCCTGTTCGGCGATCACCTGCCGCCCCTTGGCAACGTCTATACCGAGACCGGCTACATGCCCGATGTGGTCGCCACCCGGAAAGCCTCGGTCAGCGTCATGAAGCGCGAGCATGAGACGCCGCTGGTCGTCTGGTCGTCGAAGCGCGGCGTGCAGAAGGATCTCGGCTCGGTCAGCCCGTCGCAGCTGCCCTATTACGTGGTGCGCCTCGCCGGATACCGGCACGCCTTCTACACCGGCGTCCTCGGCCGCCTGCACGAGCGCTATGCCGTCGTCGATCGTCACCAGCTGATCGAGCGCAATGATCGCGCTCATCCCGACTGGGCGACCTCGGGCGCGCCGATCGACCCGCTGATCCGCGACTACCGCTTCCTGCAGCACGACCAGATGTTTGGCGAGGGCTTTGGCACCGAGCGCTTCTTCCCCGAACAGGCGGACCGCCTGGCCCTGCCCTCGAGCTGACGCCATCAGGCTCCGCCTTATCGCAGCCGGGCTCGCCTCCAGGCCTTCCGTCTTGCGTCATCGGCGTAAACCGGCCATTGACACAAAACGGATAAGGAAATTGTCTAGCCAGCTGCTGGGCTGCCTTGCTGCGCCGCCAGATCGCCTATCCTCTTGGCGGCCGGATCGCAGACCAGACTGACGTTTTTCAAGTATCAAGAGAAGGCGTAGAAACGCATGCGGCCACTGACCCGCGCCGAGATTGCCGCCCACCCGCTCTTTCCGACGATCGAGAAACAGATCGCCGAACATCTGATCGGTATCCACCTCAAGACCCCGCGCCTGTC
>DAIMJJ010000318.1:0-3368 GCA_036722275.1 Rhizobium sp.
GATGTTGTAGGTATTGGTGCCGTCACCGCCGGTGCCGACGATGTCGATCGAATCGGCCGGGGCATCGACGGCGACCATCTTGGAGCGCATGATCGATACCGCACCGGCGATCTCGTCGACGGTCTCGCCGCGCACGCGCAGCGCCATCAGGAAACCGCCGATCTGGGCCATGCTGGCCTCGCCGGACATCAGCACTTCAAAGGCCTCGCTCGCCTCCTGTCGTGTCAATGCCTGGCGGGTGGCGATCTTGGCAATGAAGGGCTTCAGGCCGGACATGTCTATTCTTCCCTTCGCCTCAGCGGACCATGGCCTGTTCGGCCAGCTGCTGGTTGATCGTCACGCCGTAATTGTCCTGCAGGCGGCGCACCATCTGGTCGAGGATGTCGTCTCCGGCGACCTTGGCGATGGCGGCAATCTGGGCGTCGTCATTGGCGAGCGCGTCGGTCGACGGCTGGTCCTTGACGTCGGACACCTGAAGGAGGATCTGCGTCTGCGGGTCGCCGCCCGGGGCGCTCGCCACGGTTCCGACGGGACCGCTGAAGGCGGCGTTGATCGCTGCTGCACCGAGGACAGCATCTTCGCTGCGGCGGCGGATGCCGGTCTTTGTTTCCACCGCGATCCCGAGTTCGCCCGCGATGGCGTCGAGCGTTTCGCCCTTCGAGACCCGCTCTTTCAGGTTCTCGGCCTTGGCGCCGAGGGCGATCTTCTGTTGTTCGGCAACCCAGTCGGCCGTCGCCTTTTCTCGGACCTCGTCCAGGGTGCGATCCCGCTCGGCGATGATGTCCTTGACCTCGAGCCAGATATAGCCGTCATTGCCGATATTGACCGGCAGTGCCTCGACGCCGACATCCGTCTGGAAGACTTCGGAGAGCAGCGCTGCGCGTTCCGGCAGATTGGGCACCTCGACACCGGCCTCGTCGGTGCCGCTGCTGTCGGAGGCCTTGACGGTGACGGGCTTGAGGTTGAGCTGCACGGCCGCCTCTTCGAGGGTTGAACCGCCGGCGCGCAGATCCTCGAACTGGTCGTGCACATTGGCAATATCTTCAAGTGCGGCGGACTCGGCGAGGGCTTCGCGGATCTCTTCCTTCACCTCTTCGAGCGGCCGCGTGCGGCCCTCCTTGATATTGGTGACGCGCAGGATGACCGGGCCGAGCGCGCCGTCGACCACATCGGTGGTCCCTCCCTCGCGGGTGACGGCAAAAGCAGCATCGGCCAGCACCGGATCCGGCAGCTTGTCGCGCGAAAACTCGCCGAGCAGCACGTCGCTCGCCGTCTTGCCCTGATCCGCCACCAGCTGGTCGAAGCTCGTGCCGGCCTTCAGTTCGGCCGCGGCGGCCTCGGCCATCTCGCGGTTCTCGAAGCTCAGCTGCTCGATCGTGCGGGTGCCGGCGATCTCGTAGTTCTTCTTGCGCGCTTCATAGTCCTGGGCGATCGCCTCGTCGGAGATGGCCGCCTTGTCGGCGATGTCTGCGGGTTCGAGCTTCACATAGGAGAAACTGCGGTATTCAGGCGCGCGATAGCGCGCCTTGACCGTTTCGAACCAGGCGGCCAGCGTCGCATCGTCCGGTGCCTTGATCGGGTCGATATTGGCGTTGGTGAGCAGCAGATAATTGATGTCGCGGTTCTCGTTCTGGTGCGCCAGCAGCGCGTCGACCAGCGTCTGCGGGGCCGTGAAGCCGTCGGACGTCGCCTCGACGATCTGGCTGCGGACGGCGACCTTGGAGCGCTCGAGAATATAGTCGTCTTCGCGCAGGCCGGCATTGCGCAGCCGCGCCGTGAACAGGTTGCGGTCGAATTGCCCGGTTTCCGACTTGAACGCCGGATCCTCGGCGATGAGCTGGGCGAGCTTGTCTTTCGACATGCCGAGATTCATGTCCTCGGACAGCTGGTCCAGGGCGGCGCCGGCCGAAAGCTGCGCATAGACCTGGTTCGCGACGCCGAAGGCCTTGGCCTGTTCGCTGGTCAGCTGCACGCCGAAGCGGCGGCCGAGTTCGGCGAGCTGACGCTGATAGGCAAGGCTGAATTCACTGGACGATACCTGCTGGTCTCCAACCGAAATGACCGTGTCCGAAGCCGTATTGAAGAGGGATGCGGAAATGCCCCAGACCCCGAAGGATACGACCAGCAAGAGCAGTAGAATTTTTGCGACCAGTGTATGGGCGCCTTTTCTCAGAACTTCCAGCATCGGAACTCAATCACCTTATTTCAAGCTTTTCGCGGACGGCGAAGCGGTTGACGTTCCTTAAATCAAACCGTCACGGAAATGAAGGGATCTTGCGCGAAAAGCCGGCGTGCCGCCGGCCCGGTCGGGGAGATCGCCGAACACGATCCAGTGTTCGGGCGCAAATGCGCTGCGAGATGCGGCAACCGCAGGCAGCGGTTGCACAATGTCGCAATAGAACTGACGCTGGGATCGGGTACAACCAACCTTGCGGATTCGAACAGGCCGTCGGGTCAATGTGCGAGGTGAGAATGGCGGAACAGGAAGCAGTGGCGGTGAAAGCGGCGGTCGCGGGCAGGGGACTGACGCAGGCCGAAGTCGGCCGGCGGCTCGAAACCTTCGGTGAGAACCGGCTGCCGGTGGCGCACAGTCCGTCCTTCCTCAAGGTGCTGGTCCTGCAGTTCCTCAGCCCGCTCATCTACATCCTGATGGCCTCGGCCGCCCTGTCAATGCTGATCAGCGAGGTGACCGACGCCCTGTTCATCGCGGTCGTGCTGATCATCAACGGCCTCGTCGGGGCCGTCCAGGAATATTCCGCCGGCAAATCCGCGGACGCGCTGCGGGCGCTCGAGCAGCCGCATGCCACGGTCATAAGGGACGGCGAGCGCCGGGTGATTGATGCGGCGGGGCTGGTGCCGGGCGACCTCGTGCTGCTGGAATCCGGTGAGCGCGTGCCGGCGGATATCCGGCTCGTGCAGGCAAACGGCCTGCAATGTGACGAGGCCGCCCATACCGGGGAATCGCGCGCCGTGGCCAAGGAGGAGGGCGATAGCGTCTTTGCCGGAACGATCGTGACCCGCGGCCGGGCGAGCGGCGAAGTCGTCGCCACCGGCAGCCGGACGGAGCTCGGGCGGATTGCCGGCGCCATCCAGGAGCGCTCGACCGCCAAGCCGCCGCTGCTCATCCGCATGGAAGAATTCACCCGGCTGATCGCGGTTGCCGTTGGCGTCGCGATTGTCTTCCTGATCGGCGTCGGGCTCTGGCGGCAGATGGGGTTCGGCGATCTCTTGAACATGTCGATCGGACTTGCGGTCAGCGCCATTCCGGAAGCCCTGCCGATCGCGATCACCGTGGCGCTCGCCATCAGCATGCGGCGCATGGTCAAGGTCAATGTCGTGGTGCGGAACCTTCCGGCGGTCGAATCGCT
>DAIMJJ010000319.1:0-3305 GCA_036722275.1 Rhizobium sp.
AAGGAAATGCCGAACTTGTTTTCCTTCTTGCCGGTCGAGATCTTGGCATGGGTGCGGGCGTCGACGTCCGGATTGACCCGGAAGGAGACATGCGCGGTCTTGCCGGCCTTCTGGGCGCGGCTGGCCAGCACTTCCAGCTCCGGCTCGCTCTCGATGTTGAAGCAGTAGATGCCCGCCTCGAGCGCCAGATCCATCTCTTCTGTGGTCTTGCCGACGCCCGAGAACATGATGCGGCTGGCCGGAATGCCGGCGGCCAGCGCCCGGCGCAATTCGCCGCCGGAGACGACGTCGACGCCGGCACCGAGGCGACCGAGCGTCTTCAGCACCGCCTGGTTGGAATTGGCCTTCATCGCATAGCAGATCATCGAATCGATGCTCGAGAAGGCTTCGGAGAACACGCGGTAATGCCGCTCCAGCGTGGCCGTCGAATAGCAGTAGAACGGGGTTCCGACCGCCCGTGCGATTTCGGGTATGGAAACGTCCTCGGCGTAGAGCACGCCGTCGCGGTAGTCGAAGTGGTTCACGGGCTTGGACCTGTCAGAGAAGGGGATCGAGGACGAAAGGCTTGTCGGGAACCGGAGTCGGTGCCTGCTTCTCACCCGGGGCCAGCTTGTTCTGCTGGGCGGCCGGCATGCTCGGCGGGTCGAGATCCGCCTTGCGGCCGCAGCCGGAAAGCGCAACCGCCGTTACCAGCAAGAGGCCAGCGGCCACCGTCCCACGTTGAAGCGTCTTCACCATCAGCCTATCCACCGAAAACAATATGCCCCTAGCGTGTAGCGAAAATCGGGCGTTTGTGCACCCTCAATCTCGCAATCCCTTGCAAAGCCGCGTGATCAGTTGCGCGCCCGCCACCAGGCGATCTGCTTCCTGACTTCGGATGGCGCCGTGCCGCCGAAGCTCTTGCGGCTGGCAACCGAGGCCTCGACGGTCAAGACGTCAAAGATGCCGGCGGTGATCGCCGGGTTGATCGACTGCAGGTCCTCGAGCGACAGTTCCGACAGATCGCAGCCCTTGGCCTCGGCCATCGCGACGGCGCGGCCGGTCGCATGATGGGCGTCGCGGAACGGAAGACCCGCCTCGCGCACCAGCCAGTCGGCGAGATCGGTCGCGGTCGAGTAGCCCGAACCAGCGGCTGCCTTCATCTTGTCAGCGCGAACGGTCATGTCACGCACCATGCCGGTCATGGCGGCAATCGCCAGTTCCAGGCTTTCGGCCGAATCGAAGACCTGTTCCTTGTCTTCCTGCATGTCCTTGGAATAGGCGAGCGGCAGGCCCTTCATGACGGTGAGCAGCGCGATCAGCGAGCCGTTGATGCGACCCGTCTTGGCGCGCACCAGTTCCGCGGCGTCCGGATTCTTCTTCTGCGGCATGATCGACGAGCCGGTCGAAAAGGCGTCGGACAGGCGGATGAAGCCGAATTGGGGCGTCGACCAGATGACGATTTCCTCGGCGAGCCGCGACAGATGGGTGGCGCAGATCGAGGCGATCGACAGGAATTCGAGCGCAAAGTCGCGATCGGACACGGTATCGATCGAGTTGCGCGTCGGTTCGCGGAAGCCAAGCGCCTGAGCCGTCATGTGGCGGTCGATGGCAAAGCCGGTGCCGGCAAGCGCCGCTGCCCCGATCGGGCTCTCGTCCATGTGCTCGATCGCGTGGCGCACGCGCTGGCGGTCACGGCCGAACATCTCGACATAGGCCATGCAGTGGTGGCCGAAGGTCACCGGCTGGGCGGTCTGGAGATGGGTAAATCCGGGCATGACGGTATCGGCATGCTCCTCGGCGCGGTCGAGGAAAGCGGCGATCAGCGCGGTCAGCGAGGCCTCGACCTTCTGGAGCTCTTCCTTGACCCACAGGCGGAAATCGAGCGCCACCTGATCGTTGCGCGAGCGGGCGGTGTGCAGGCGGCCGGCGGCCGGGCCGATCAGCTCGGCCAGCCGCGCCTCGACGTTCATATGGATGTCCTCGAGCTTGCGCGAGAACTCGAACCGGCCTTCCTCTATCTCTGACAGGATCGTGTTCAGCCCGTGAACGATCTTGTCTTTGTCCTCGGCCGAGATGATGCCTTGATGGGCGAGCATGGTCGCATGCGCGATTGAGCCGCGGATGTCCTGCGCGTAAAGCTTCTTGTCGAAACCGATGGAGGCATTTATCTCCTCCATGATGGCCGCGGGGCCGGAAGCGAAGCGACCGCCCCACATCTGGTTGGAGGATTTCGTGTTCTTGGTGTCCTCGGCCATGCCTTGCCCATCCTGGAGACTGCAATGACAGAAAAAAGACCGCTCGGACTTCCTTCCGCCAAGCTTGTTGCGATTGCGGCGGTCGCCGGGATCCTTGCCGGCGCGGTGGCGGTATACGTGAAGCAGACCACCTCTGGCAATGGGACCGAGGTCGCCGATGCCGCGCAGTGTGCGGCTTCCGTTGGAAAAGCGGCGTCCCTGAAGCCCTTTGCCGCCGGCGAGGTCGCCGCGCTGGTCGCCGCGGCAGATCCGCGGGTGATCGCCGGCCTGTCGTTCAAGGACCAGGCGGACAAGGATCTGACGCTCGCCGACTTTGCCGGCAAGACGGTGCTTCTCAATCTCTGGGCCACCTGGTGCGTGCCCTGTCGCGAGGAAATGCCGGCACTGAACGCTCTTCAGGAGGCCGAGGGCAGCGACAGGTTCCAGGTTCTGGCGATCAACATCGACACCGGCGCCGCCGATAAGCCGAAGGCCTTCCTTGATGAGACTGGTGTCGATGCACTGGGGCTCTATCGCGATGCCTCGATGGGCGTCTTCAACACGCTGAAAAAGGAAGGTCTCGCCTTCGGTCTGCCCGCGACCTTGCTCATCGATGGCAAGGGCTGCCTGCTCGGTGCCATGAACGGCCCGGCGGCCTGGGACAGTGACGATGCCAAGGCCCTCATCCGGGCCGCCGTCGGCAGCTAATCGGGCCGTCGCCCGATGTTGTTCGGCGGGCGACCGGAAACTCCTTTCGGAGGCCGAAGGGTCAGCGGGTCGGAACTGGCACTTCGCCGCGATAGTCGTAGAAGCCGCGGCCGGTCTTGCGGCCGAGCCAGCCCGCTTCGACGTATTTCACCAGCAGCGGGCAGGGGCGGTATTTGCTGTCGGACAGGCCTTCGTGCAGCACCTGCATGATCGACAGGCAGGTGTCGAGGCCGATGAAATCGGCGAGCTGCAGGGGTCCCATCGGATGGTTGGCGCCGAGCCGCATGGCGGTGTCGATCGCTTCGACAGAGCCCACGCCTTCATAGAGCGTGTAGATCGCCTCGTTGATCATCGGCAGCAGGATGCGGTTGACGATGAAGG
>DAIMJJ010000320.1:0-3276 GCA_036722275.1 Rhizobium sp.
AGCCGTTCTGCGCGATCTATTCGACCTTCCTGCAGCGCGGCTATGACCAGGTGGTTCATGACGTCGCGATCCAAGGCCTGCCGGTCCGTTTCCCGATTGACCGCGCCGGTTTCGTCGGTGCCGACGGCCCGACCCATGCCGGCTCGTTCGATACCGGCTTCCTCGCCTCGCTTCCCGGCTTCGTCGTGATGGCGGCGGCCGACGAGGCGGAGCTCAAGCACATGGTGCGCACGGCGGCCGCCTATGACGATGGCCCGATCTCGTTCCGCTATCCGCGTGGCGAAGGGGTCGGCGTGCAGTTGCCGGAGCGCGGGGAAATCCTCGAGATCGGCAAGGGCCGACTGATGAAGCAGGGCACCAAGGTGGCGCTTCTGTCCTTCGGCACGCGGCTGGCCGACTGTCTGCTGGCGGTCGAAGATCTGGACGCCGCGGGGCTGTCGACCACGGTCGTCGATGCGCGTTTCGCCAAGCCGCTCGATCACGATCTCATCCGCCAGCTCGCCCGCCATCATGCCGTGCTGGTCACCGTCGAGGAAGGCGCCGTCGGCGGCTTCGGCAGTCAGGTCGTGCAGTTCCTCGCCAGCGAAGGGCTGCTTGATCACGGGCTGAAATTCCGCTCGCTGGTGCTGCCGGACATCTGGATGGACCAGGCCAAGCCCGAGGCGATGTACGCCAAGGCCGGCCTTGACTGCCAGGGCATCACCCAGACCGTGTTCAAGGCGCTCGGCCAGCCGCATGTCGGGGTGAACGCCGCGGGGTGAGGTCATGCAGTTGCGCTGGCGCAAGACCGTTGCGGAACGTTCGATGCCCAGCGCCGTTGCGCCGCTGAGCCTGGTCTTTTGCGTTTTCCTTTGCCTTGCCGCGCCTCAGGCCGTGGCCGGATCTTCGCATGCACAGCAAAGCATGCAGGACTTTCTGGACGCCCATCCGGACTGCCTCGAATTGACCGACCAGTGCAGCTTCTGCCGGCGCGACGGCGAGGCGGTGACCTGCTCGACACCGTCGATCCGCGTGCATCAAGGAGGACTATGTCTGCACGCGAAAGGCGGTCGACTGAGCGGCCGCGCCACTGCGCTTTGACAAGTCGCGCCATCGAGAGTAGATTATACGGAATTTCGTATAATCGGGCGCGTGATGACAAAGCTGAGCTACGACAACATTTTCGACGTCATGACCGAGGACGGCGCTGAGGCAGCCGACCTCAGGTTTCGCGCCGACCTGCTGTTGACGCTGCGAAAGATCCTCGAGAGCAAGGCCTGGAAGCAGAGCGAGATAGCAGCGACGCTCGGCATTTCGCAGCCCCGGGTGAGCGAATTGATGCGTGGCAAAATCGACCTCTTTTCCGCCGATAAGCTGATCGGACTTCTGGCCAAACTGAATGTCCGCCTGAAGCCCTCGCTGGGGCCAGACGGAAAGGTCGTCTGCGACGTTCTCGATGCAGCTTAAGCCGACGGACTGGTCTTCCTAAGCTTGATGCGCTCCAGCATCTCCTTGTAACGCTCACGCGCCGTGTTCATTGCCTTGCGATCCACCCCGTTGGTGGTTTTGGTGAATGCATGGAGAATGAAGACCGTCTCGGCAAATTTCGCACAGTAGACCGCTCTGTAGGCAGGGCTGCCGTTTTCTATGAGCTCAATTGCGCCGGGACCGACGCTGTCCTTGAGGCGCTTGTGATCGGAGAAGGGGCGTTCATCGTTCTGGACGGCCTGCAAATCGGCACCGAACTGGCGCATGACATCACGCGGCAGATCAAGAAAGGCCCGTTTCGCCGCCTCGTTGACGAATTCGAACTTCTTCATGGATCGCCATCCCGCCCCGAGAACCACCTCTAGCTGTATCCAGCCATATTGCACCGTTCCTGACAAGCATCGGCTCCTTGCCCCCGCTGGACTTCCCGCCCTCCCCCGGATAGACCGGATCAAAAGCCCGAACCGATGGGCGCTCGCGCCTTGAGGGAGGCCGTCATGTCGTCGCATGCCATCGCCGAGGATTTCGCGCCCGACTGGGCGGCGATCGCTGTCGTCATTCTCGGCGTCACCGCTTTTTCCGTCGGTCAGGGGCTGACCTATCCGCTGATCGCGCTGGTCATGGAAGGACGCGGCGTTTCGTCCACGGTGTCGGGGCTCAACGCCGCCGTGTTTGCGGCCGGACTGGCGACATCGACCCTGATGATCGGCCGCCTGACCGTGCTTCTGCGCGGCGACCGGCTGATCGTCGCCGGTCTCTGCGGCGCCTCCGCCTCGCTTGCCGCCTTTGCCGCCTTCGATCAGCTGTGGCTGTGGTTCCTCGCCCGCTTCATGCTCGGCTTCTCGGCCAGCATCATCTTCACGATGAGCGAGGCCTGGCTCAACGCCGCCTGTCCGGACCGGCTGCGCGGCCGCGTCTCGGGCGCCTATGGCGCCGGCATGTGCGCCGGCTTCGCAGCGGGCCCGCTCGCCATTCCGCTGGTCGGAACCGACGACGGTTTCGCCTTTGCGCTGATCGCCGTCTACGTCGCCTTTGTCGCCTTCGTCACGGTCATGCTCAGCCGCTTTGCCCGCACGCGGCCGGAAGCCGCCTCGGCCCGGGGCCTGATCGATTTTGCCCGCACCGCGCCGCTTCTCCTCTTGATGGTGCTGGCCTTCGGCTATTCCGACATTGCCGCGATCTCGTCCATTCCGCTCTACTTCGTCGAGCGGGGATATTCCGAGAGCTTCGCCGCCCTGGTTGTCAGCATGGTTGCCCTGCCGACCGCGATCGCCCAGCCGCTCGTCGGCTGGATCCTTGACCGCAGTTCGCGCAGCATGGTGGCCGTCTCCTCCGCCGCCCTGTGCGGCGCGGGCTTCCTGGCCCTTCCCTTCCTCACCAGCCAGCTGTCGCTTCTGCTGGCCGTCTCGCTTCTCGGGGCGGCGAGCTTTTCGCTCTACACCTGCGCGCTGACCCTGCTCGGCGACCGCTTCCGGGGCGGGCTTCTGGTTTCCGGGGCAGCCGCCTATGCGCTGATCTACGCGATCGGCAGTGCCGCCGGCTCCAGTTCCACCGGCCTCGTCATGGACATCTCGCTTGATGCGGCGCCGATCCTCACCGGGGCGATCATGCTGGCCTTTTCGCTCGTCTTCGCGCTCGGGCTGACCGACAGCCGCCCCCGCCGGTAGGTCCCTCACAGATCGGGCTGGATTTTGCCTGCCCGATCTGCTTTGACCGGCCCATGCTGGAAACCTCACCGCCCGATATCTTCGACTGCCAGACCTGCGGCGCCTGCTGCGCCTATTCGGCGGAGTGGCCGCGCTTCTCGCT
>DAIMJJ010000321.1:0-3208 GCA_036722275.1 Rhizobium sp.
CCGGTCTTCCGCCTGACGCCGGCGCCGGTGCGCGCCCAGGTGCTGGAGGCCATGGGCTTTCATTCGGTGATCGAATATCCTTTCGATCGTGAATTCGCCTCGCGCTCGGCCGAGGATTTCGTCCGCTCGATCCTGGTCGACTGGCTGGGCGCGACCGAAGTCGTCACCGGCTTCGACTTCCATTTCGGCAAGGGCCGCGAGGGCGGTCCGGCCTTTCTGATGGAGGCCGGCAAGCGCAACGGCTTCGGCGTAACCCTGGTCGATGCCTTCCGCGACGAAGGCGCAGAGGTGGTCTCCTCCAGCCGTATTCGCGGACTGCTCGCTAAAGGCGATGTCGCGCAGGCGGCCGGCCTGCTCGGCTATCGGTTCACCGTCGAGGCGGAGGTCATCAAGGGCCAGCAGCTCGGCCGCACGCTTGGCTATCCGACCGCCAACATGGCGCTTGCGCCGGAGGCGGAGCTGAAACCGGGCATTTATGCCGTGCGCCTGCGCCGGCCAGATGGCAGCCTGCATGACGGGGTCGCGAGCTTCGGCTATCGACCGACGGTCACCGAGGACGGCGCGCCGCTGCTGGAAACCTTCGTCTTCGATTTCTCCGGCGATCTGTACGGCGAGCACTGTCGCGTGTCCTTCTTCGGTCATCTCCGCGACGAGCTGAAGTTTACCGGCCTCGAACCGCTGGTCGAGCAGATCCGCAAGGACGAGGACGAGGCCAGGGCGCTGCTCTCCGGCGTTGCGCCGCTGGGTCCGCTCGACGCCAAGGTGGCCTTCTGATTGGGACCATAAGCGCTTCCCGCGCCGGGGCGATCCGGCGCAAAAGCGTTTCGCTTGGTTCGCACAAAACATAATGCCGTTCCTATGTGTCCGTGCCGCGGCGCTGTAGAATGCGCGCCATCCCGCCTTTGATCCCGCGAACCGCCGGACCCCTTCAGGAAATGCCATGACCGAATTCACGCCGCTCCTTTCCTTTGCCGGAGGCCTGCTCATCGGCCTTGCCGCCGTCCTGCTCATGGCCTTCTGGGGCCGGATCGCCGGAATGTCGGCGATCCTGATTGGCGTCTTCCCGCCGGTCGCCAGCGACTGGGGCTGGCGCGCGGCCTTTCTCGTCGGGGCGATCGGGGCGCCGGCGCTGCTGGTGCTGGTCGGCTACGAGGCACAGTTCTCGGTGCCGGTTCCGCTGGCCGCCCTCATCGTCGGCGGACTGGTTACCGGCCTTGGCGTTACCTTTGGCTCCGGCTGCACCTCGGGCCATGGGGTGTGCGGCATGGCGCGGCTTTCTCCCCGCTCGATCGCAGCGACCGCGAGCTTCATGGCCGGGGCCCTCGTCACCGTCTTCGTCATTCGGCACGTTCTTTAGGAGGGGAAGCGATGAAGTATCTGAGCGCAGTCGTGATCGGCGCGATCTTCGGCATCGGCATCGTGCTCGCCGGCATGGCCGATCCCGCCAAGGTCATGAACTTCTTCGATATCGCCGGCATCTGGGACCCCAGCCTCGCCTTCGTCATGGCGGGCGCGCTTTTGGTCACGGCGCCCGGCTATGTGCTGATCCAGCGCAGCCGCAAGCAGCCGGTGTTCGACGAGAGTTTCCACATTCCGGCCAAGGGCCGCATCGATGCGCGCCTGATCGGCGGCTCGCTGCTGTTCGGAGTCGGCTGGGGCATTGCCGGCTTCTGCCCGGGCGGCTCCATCCCCGCGCTGGGGCTTGGCCATCGCGAGGCCTATGTCTTCCTTGCCGCCCTGGTAACGGGCATGGTGATGGCCCGCTGGATGCTGAAGTCCAATGTCTTCGGACTGCCTCAGCGCGCCGCATGATGATTAGGGTCGCGGGACCCCTTCCTTTTCGCCATAAAACCCCTTAAACAACGCCCACAATGACCAGGGTTCGGCTGACCATATCCCTTCGAATTATGGGCCCGGCCTTCCGCGCGCTTTGAGCTGCCGGAGGGTCCGGGTTTTTGGCGTTTCTGAGAACGCCCTCCGTCACCGCGATTTCCAAGACCAATGCGCGACCCTTTCCGGGCGCCCCTCGATGGCAAGATCATGACCGATACCGCTGACAAGAACGACTATTCCTCGACCCTCTATCTGCCCCAGACCGATTTCCCGATGCGCGCAGGCCTGCCGCAGAAGGAGCCGGAAATGGCGAAGAAATGGAAGGAGATGAACCTCTACAAGCGCCTGCGCGCCTCGGCCGCCGGCCGCGAGAAGTTCGTCCTCCACGACGGCCCGCCTTACGCCAACGGCAACATCCATATCGGCCATGCGCTGAACAAGGTGCTGAAGGACGTCATCACCCGCTCCTTCCAGATGCGCGGCTATGACTCGAACTATGTGCCCGGCTGGGACTGCCACGGCCTGCCGATCGAATGGAAGATCGAGGAAAAGTACCGCGAGAAGGGCAAGGACAAGAACGAGGTCCCGGTCAACGAATTCCGCAAGGAATGCCGCGAGTTCGCGCAAGGCTGGATCAACGTCCAGTCGGAGGAATTCCGTCGTCTCGGCATCGAGGGTGACTTCGACAATCCCTACACCACCATGGCCTATCATTCGGAAGCCCGCATCGCCGGCGAGCTCCTGAAGATCGCCATGAGCGGCCAGCTCTATCGCGGCTCCAAGCCGATCATGTGGTCGGTCGTCGAGCGCACGGCGCTGGCGGAAGCCGAAGTGGAGTACCACGAGGTCGAAAGCGACACGCTCTGGGTGAAGTTCCCCCTTTTGGACCGTTCATTTCACAAGCGTCTCGACGGCGACGGGAAGGGCATCATCGCGGCCTGTGACCCGAATGAGACCCTGCCGCCAGAGCACCAGATCTACGTGGTGATCTGGACGACAACGCCGTGGACCATTCCCGGCAACCGCGCGATCTCGTTCTCGTCGCGAATTGAATACGGTCTCTATGAGGTCGTCGAAGCGACCAACGATTTCGGTCCTCAGCCGGGCGAAAAGCTAGTTTTGGCCAAGCGATTGGCCGAGGATTGTGCAAGCAAAGCAAAAGTGAAGCTGGCTCTCGTTGCTGAGATGGAACCGGACCATCTTGAAGGTGGTGTTTGCGCGCACCCGCTTGCCGCGCTCGGCTACACCTTCCCCGTCCCCCTCCTCGACGGTGATCATGTCACCGACGATGCCGGTACCGGTTTCGTGCACACCGCCCCGAGCCACGGCCGCGAAGACTTCGAGGCCTGGATGGGCCATGCCAAGACGCTCGCCG
>DAIMJJ010000322.1:0-3086 GCA_036722275.1 Rhizobium sp.
AGTCCTTCTTGGCGGACAGCGCGACAAGGCGCTCCGGGGCATGGGCGTAAAGGCTGTAGTCATGAGCTGCGACGGTGCGCGCCTTGATGTCCGCAACGGACGTGGCGAAGCTGCGCTCGACGGCCTCATCGGCCGTTAGCCAGAGTTCCGCCTTCATGTCTTCGCGGATATCGTCGGGATCCTCGCCGGTCACATCGGCATAGATCGAGGCGAGGTTGTCGGCCTGCTTCTCCATGACCTTGGCAAAGCGTTCCATGTCGGCCGCTGTGCCCCAGATCCCTCCTGATGGATCATGGATCATCATCAGCGCACCCTTGCGCATGACCCGTTCCTCGCCGGCCATGGCGATGACGGAAGCCGCGGACGCGGCAATGGCGTCGATCTGGACCGTGACTTTGCCCTTATGGGCATAAAGGGCGTTGTAGATGGCGATCCCGTCATCGACATAACCACCGCCAGAGTTGATGCGAACGGTCACATCAGTTTCGCGGCCGATCTCGGCCAGGGCATCGAGGACTTCACGCGCCGTGAAGCCGTCACCCCAATAGCTTTCGCCGACGAACCCGTAGAGCACGAGTTCGCCATTCACGAGAATGGTCATGATCGATTGTCCTTCAGTACCGGAACTTCCAGCGGCGCGTGACGCGCCGGCCGGTTGTTTTGAGCGTGCAGGCTTCCGACAGCCGCACCAGTTCCCTATCGAGTGCCACCATGCTGCCCGGTGAAAATACCACCGCTTCCCGCGTCACCGGGGACTGGATCGACATTTCGCCGACCTGTTCGCCGGACAGCATGCGCAGCTTGACGGCATAGAGCGCCTGGTAGAGCGCGCAGGGATCGTCCGCATCGACGCTCGCCCCGTTGATCGTCACCATCGCCATCAGGCATCTGCCTTCTGCTTGTCCGAGGATGGCTTATCCTCATCCTCGCCGCCCGCGGAGGGATCGCTCGGAAGGCCCCGTTCGAACGGTGACGGCATGCCGGCGTCCTTGTATCGCTTGTGCCAGCGCAGCCGGCTCTCGAAGACCTCCTCCGGGTCCTTGCCGAGTTCGGCGCATTCATCCTCGAGCGTCGAGGATCCATTGGCGATGCGCTCGCTGGCGGCCTTTGCGCGCTTCACGTCGTCTGCCGTCGGCTTGGATGGGCCGAGGCAC
Source organism: Rhizobium sp. (assembly GCA_036722275.1). Lineage (GTDB taxonomy): Bacteria > Pseudomonadota > Alphaproteobacteria > Rhizobiales > Rhizobiaceae > Allorhizobium. The sequence continues at coordinate 1,155 of DAIMJJ010000322.1, forward strand.
ACCGCCCACTGGATGGCGTCGCGATTGGCGCGATAGACCTCGACGCCACCCTTGAACGGGATACGACCTTCCTCGATTTCCTCGTCGAGATAGCTGGCATAGGGCACCAGCACATGCGGCGCGGCGATCCTGTCGGTTCGACGCTGGGCGACTGGCCACAGCGCCGAATTTTCCATCATCGTCGAGGCGTAGGTCGCCTTGGTATAGTCGAGCGTGTAGCCGCCATAGCTGACGCCGAGCGCCCGCGATGTTTCCCTGTGCAGCCCGCCGATGAACTCGGGATAATCGGTGCCCGGCGCGTCCGGCGTTTCAAACCCGAGCTTCTCCCCGGGCGCCAGGTGTGAAACGCCGGCGCCCGCACCGATGCGCAATTCGCTCTCGGCGGCGCGGTCGAGCTGCGCCTTGAAATAGTCGACGAAGTCTGTGGCGATGTCCGCGGCGTTTTCCGCGCCGGTTTCCTTCAGGGCTTCCAAGGCCTCGAAAGCGTCAGCCGATGGTCGCTCGCTGGTGAGCGTAATGGCGTAGATCGTCTGCAGGAACCGCACCTGCGCCGCCGCATCGTCGACATTTTCCGCCATCAGGTATTTCCGGAATGCGGGCGCCAGCACCGAAATCCCCCGAACGTCGTCAGCTGAAAACGGGTCGAAGGCGTGCATGACCAGCTGGCGCCCGTCGCGGTCGCGTGCCGGATAATCCCGCTTCGCGGTGATCCCGGCCCGCTTCTCCTCGAAGCGGTAGTGCGTCGGCCGTCCATAGGCATCATGAACGACGCCCTGGAACAGTCCCTCGATCTCGTTGGTGTCCTGCACCAGCTTTTGCGGCTGCAGCAGCAAAAACTTCGTGCCGGTCTGGCATCCCGGCAGGCGTTGCGACCGCGGCAGATAATCGACGACGCCGAGGCTTTCACCGAAGGCAAGCCAGTGCCGGATGCCGATATCGGTCATTTGCGGCAGGGTGAACTTGGCACGGAAGTCGCACTCGATCGGGTTCCATGCCCAGGTCTTGAACCGCGCCTTGACCAGCCGCACCCACTCGATCGCTTCCTGGTCGCTATAGCCGAAGCGGATCAGGTCCGGCTTCGGGTTGAGCGCCAGCTCGACACCGACCGTGTCGGCAATGATCTGGTCGGTGGCGCCGCGAAGGCGTCCCGAATTCTGGATCAGATCCATCGCAAGCCCGGCCGCCCGCCACCAGATCCGCCGAACCTCGTCGCGATGCTCGCGCAGCGAGGCCGGCCGGGACGCGATCACACCCGAAGGCGTATCGCGCAGATAGGCGGCGGTCGGCCGGGCATTGCGGGGAACCCCGGCCGCCTTGACCCTGACCTTCGGCTTTTCCGTCATTTGCGCTTTGCCCACCGGTTCGTCTTCGCCTTCTCAGGCGGTTTTGTCTCTGTTGCATCACGGCTCGCCTGGATCGGCGCCGCGGCTGTCTCCCTTGCCAAGACCATCTGGGTTGTGCTCGACAGCAGATCCGCGACCGTCTCCGGCTCCAGCTTCGCCCGAAGCGCCGACCATTGGCTCTTGGTCAGCCGTGACAGGCCGAGATGCTCAGCCATGGCCATCGCGTAGATCCGGCAGTCGAGGAAGTGGTTGTGCTCGCGTCTGAGCGCCCATTCCTCGTGAAGCTTTCCTTTGGTCAGCTTCTGGTGGAAGTATTCCGCCGTCAGCTGCTGGAAGAACTCCTCGCCAAGATCCATGTGGAAATGGCAGTAACCCGGCGGGTCAGAGGCCTCGCCGGAACGCAGACCAACCTTGTGCAAGTTGCCGTAGAGCTCGGCCTTCAGCGACCACGTCCCGACATTCCAGTTCATCGCCGAGCCGAAACGTTTGCGTTTGCCGCGCTTGGTGACGGACTTCCTGACCGGGGCACTGATGGCCGGGATGCCGCGGCCCGGCTGCCCCTTTAGCGCGTATGTGTCCGGTCGACGGC
>DAIMJJ010000323.1:0-3068 GCA_036722275.1 Rhizobium sp.
CGAGGCCGTGACGTCCGGCCAGATACCGCTCGACGAGGCGCTCCTCCAGGGCAGGATCGATGTCGCGCCGGGCATCCTGGGTCAGTGACACGAGGTCGTAGGCCGCAGAGCCGATCAGCGCGTCCTGGAAGTCGAGAAGGCCACAGGCCTCGATGCCCTCGCGTCCCTCGATCACCATGAGATTGTCGACATGGTAGTCACGCAGGACGAGGGCTTCGCGGGCCGCCGCCACGTCCTTCAGGGCCTCTTCCCAAAGCGAAAGGAAACGGCTCTTGAACTCTGCCGTGTCCACCTGCGGCGCGCATTGCGGCACGAACCAGTCGGTGAACATCGACAGTTCCTCGAAGAGCGGAGCCCGATCATAGGCCGGCAGGTCGATGCGAGTGGCGTCGGGCGCCTCGTGCAGATGGATCAGTGCATCGACGGCCAGCGCATAGAGCTCGTCTTCGGATTGGCCGGCCGACAGCAGGCGCGTGAAGGTGCCGTGTCCGAAATCCTCGATCAGCGCCAGCCCGCGGTCGAAATCGACCGAGAAGACCGCCGGAGCCGAAAGGCCGAGCGCCTTGAGATGGCGGCTGATGCGCACGAAGGCGTGGAAATCGGGGGCGCCGGGCTCGACCTCCATCAGCAGCTTGGGCGCCACCTCCAGCCGATAGTAGCGGCGCGGCGAGGCATCCGCCGGAAGCGCCCTGGCCTCCGGCTTGGCTTCAAAATGCGCAGCAATGAACTCCCGGCGCGCGTCCGGCAGCGTTTGGCTTTGCAGCATGGTCACTTCTCTTGTTTCAGATGGCCGGGTCCGGAACCGAGCGATCAGCGGATCATGTACACCTTCTTGATCGTCTCATGGACGGTGCAGACGCCCTTCCAGTCCTTGGGAAAGAAGGCGGCGGTGTCGGGCGTGATCTCGATGACTTCGCCGGATTCATGCACATAGGTGCTGCGGCCTTCAAGGAAGTGGCAGAACTCGTCGCGGGTCACGTGGCATTCCCACTTGCCCGGCGTGCAGACCCAGAGGCCGCATTCGCTCTCGCCGTTCGGGCCCTTGTGGATCAGCCGGCCGGAGACGTGGCTTTCGCCCTCGATCATGGTCGGGATGATGCCCCAATCCACGAGGTCTGTCTGTTCGAGCGGATTGCGCATCAGGGGAGCGGTGGTCATGGTCTGGTCCTTTCGATGGTCCGGCTTACGCCAGCATGTAAATGTTGCGCATGGTTTCGTGCACCGTGCATTCGCCGGTCCAGCCGGCCTTGAACATCACGGCCGTGCCGGCCGCGACTTCGATGACCTGGCCGTCGTCGGAGCGATAGGTCGCCCGGCCGGCGACGAAATGGCAGAATTCGTCGCGCGGGATCGACAGCCGCCAGCGGCCGGGCGTGCACACCCAGATGCCGGTTTCCGGCTGGTTGTTCGGTCCCTTGAACAGGAGCCGGCCGGTCGACTTCGACACGCCTTCGAGGGCGTCCGACTGGACGCCCCAGTCGACGAGATCGTCGAAGGTCGTGGCGCCGTGGATGTGCGGCGCCGTCGTCTTCAGGGTGTCAACCATTGTACTTTCCGTTCTTGAGCAGTTCATCGAGGATGAGGGCCGCTTTGCGCGGACCGTTCTGGCCCTGCATGTGGGCGGCGGCGGCGGCCAGCTTGGCCTTCATTGTCGGGTTGTTGATCATGTGGTCGAGCTTGGCGGCGAGCTCCTCGTCGGTCCACTCGTAGCGCGGCATCTTGAAGCCGTGACCGGTCTCGTCGACGCGGGTGGCATTGTCGTGGCCGTCCCAGACATAGGGCATGATGATCGCCGGCTTGCCGAAGTAGAGGCACTCGGTGAACGAGTTGTTGCCGCCGTGGTGGATGACGGCGTCGACCTGCGGAATGACGGACGGCTGCGGAAACCAGCTCTCGATGATGACGTTGTCGGGCAGGTTTTCGTACTGGTCCTTGTAGTCGCCGACATTGACGAGGGCGCGATAGGGCAGCTTGCCGATGGTCTCGATGATCCGCTTCAGAAGATCGGTATCGCCGGAGCCCAGGGAGCCGAAGCTCACATAGAGCAGCGGCTTGTCATTGTTGGCCTTGAAGACCGGAACCTCGTAGGGCTTCTCCGAGCTAACGCAGCCTTCGAGATACTGGAACTGGCTGGGGCTCAGCGCATGTTCGCGCTCGAACTTCACTGGCTCCGGATAGAGCAGCAGGTTCATGAAGGGCGAGGCTTCAAAGAACTGGCCGATCGGATAGGCCGCTTCGCCGGTGGACGTTAGGAATTCATTGAAGTCGTCGTGGATCGGCTTGATGACTTCGTTGAAACGGTCGCGGTAGGCGGCATGGCCGGCATAGTCGCCGGCGGCGCAGCCCGACAGATGCGGCGGAATCTTGGGGTCCTCGATCTCGTTCTCCGAGCAGGAAATGATGCGCACCCACGGCTTGCCGAACTGCTTGATCGCCGGGAAGAGGATGACGTTGTCGACGCAGATCAGGTCGGGCTTGATGCGGGCGAGCACGCCGGGCAGATCCTTCTCGGCCCATTTGGCGCTGTCGACGATCGCCGTCCAGCAGTCCTTCACATAGTTGTCGATCTGGTCGTAGGGGCTTTTGCGGAAGTTCGGAATGTGGCCGTTGATGAAGTCCTCCCAGAACTTCGCCATCTGTTCCGGCGGCATCGGCTCGGACAGGTTCACCGGATGGGCCTCGAAACCGTAGCCCTGATAGACCGAGACAAAGCCGGGGTCGGACAGGAAGACGGCCTTGTGGCCGAGCGCCTCGACGGCCTGGGCGATGCCGACCGAATTCAGCGCCGGCCCGAAGGCTGCTTCCGGAAAGAATGCGATTGTCTTTTGCGACATGGGGTTCCCCTTGGTTTTTTAGTTCTTGAACAGGCGGGTGCGATCGGGGTCGATCGCCACGTGGATGGTGTCGCCGATGGTGTGGGGCACGGCGGCATTGGCCGGAACCCGCACCTGCAGCGGCGTCTCGCTGGCGGCGATCTTGACGTGGAGCACACGGTCGAGACCGTGGTAGGCCATGTCGACGATCTTGCCCTCGCAGCCGGCGCCGCCGGCGGTCACGGTGATGTTCTC
>DAIMJJ010000324.1:0-3051 GCA_036722275.1 Rhizobium sp.
CACTGGACGCTGCAGCGGCCTCCGAGCCTCCGGCCATCAAGAGCTTCGATACGCTGCGGGGAAGCTGCGAGAGCGTGATCGTCGCGGCGGAGGATCTGACCGGCGGCTGCGGAGCGAAGATCGGCATCATGCGCTATGTCGACGGCCGGACCGGCTTTTATTTCCTGCTCGCTGGCGACCGTATCCTGACCTTTTCGGGCTTTGACCGGGGTGGCGACGGCAAGACCTTCACGCTCGAGCGCATCGTCTACAATGACGGCATGTCACCCACGACACCGAAGGCCTATCCGGCCAGCGGCGCCTGTCGCTTGACCGGGGAAAAGCCGGGGGAGGTCGTCGTCACCTGCGAAGGCCGCACCCAGAAGGGTGCCCGGTTCGCCGCGCGCTTTCGCGGCACCGGGAAATGACGCCGGCCTTCAGAGCGGGCCGCCGGTCTCGGCGATGACGCGGGTCAGGCTGCCGGTCGCGGGAAAGAGCGGGATGAGGCAGGCCTGCAGGGCGTGGTAGATATCGCCCTTGCCGGGGAAGAGACTGTGTGACGGCTTCAGATCCTCGCTCAGCTCCTCGTGCCAGCCGCCGAAGGTGCGGTCGAGGGAATGGCCGGCGATGAAATTCCAGATCTTGCGATAGCTTTCCTCGTGGAAGTCACTCGGCATATGCTGGTTGAGGAAATGCGCGGCAGCGGCACCCTCGCACAGCGGCCACCACAGCTTCATCGTTTTGTCCGGCACGTTCTCCCAATCTAGCGTGTAGTGGAAGCCGCCTTTGTCCTTGTCCCAGCCGAGCGACATCGACTGAAAGAACAGGCCGCGCGCCGTTTCCGGCATCCAGTCATGTTTCTTGCCGGACAGGACCCAGAGCTGCAACACGAGGCGGGCCCATTCCAGCCAGTGGCCGGGCGTTGTGCCGGCCGGCCGGAACATCTCGTTCGGGTGGTAGTAGATGCGGTCGAGCGTCCAGTTCTCGTCGAAATGCTCGGGCACGCGATAGCCCTGTTCGGCCGCGCGACGGCGAATGAGCAGGTCGGCGATGCTCACTGCCTTGTCCAGATAATGGCCTTCGCCGGTCGCCTCGAAGGCGGCCATCAACGCTTCCGTGAGATGCATGTTGGAGTTCTGGCCGCGATAGCCGGGTACCGGCCGCCAGTCGGCTGAGAATTCCTCGGCGATCGCGCCGTGCTTTTCCTCCCAGAAGCGCGTCTCGAGAATGTCGGAGATATCGGCGAGCATCCGGTCGGCGAGCGGGTGGCCCACAGTCTTGGCAGAGGCGGCCGCCAGCAGAACGAAGGCATGGCCATAGCCCTGCTTCGAGGCGTCGGCGGCGCCATCGTCATCGACCTGCCAGAAATAGCCGCCATGGGTCTCGTCGCGATGGCGATTCCACAGGAACTGCATGCCGTGGTCGACGATGTCGGCAGAGCCCGGCCGGCCGAGCAGGTCGCCGATAGCAAAACAATGGACCATGCGGGCGCTGGCGTGGATGCCGCGCACCGGATTGTCGGCGTTGAGCGGCTTGCCATCGCGGGTGAGGTCGAAGAAGCCACCCTTCGGGTTGACGCTGGCCGGGGCGAAGAAATCGAACAGCCCGTTGGCCTGATCGAGCAGCCATCGGCGGTGATAGGGCCGGTCGGCCCAGTGGGCGGCGAGCGTCGAAGCGGTGGTGAGCGCGGTCATGCGATCCTCCCGGAATGCATTTCAATCGGTTGAATTTCTTATCTGTATTTCACCCTCTTGTCACCGCAAGACGCCGCTTCTCCACCGTGGCGAAGGACCAAGGTAAATAACCGGCAAAGGAGAATCGTATGTTGACATAAACATATCTTTATGTGATTCCGAAATTCTGACATTTGTAAGGAAGGGTCTCCCATGCTCGACACGCTGTTCGGTTCTGACGCCACGAAGCGGGATGGAGCGGAGGTCATGCGCGCTCTGAAGCAGGCCGCCAGCGAACGCATCCTGATCCTCGACGGGGCGATGGGCACGCAGATCCAGGGGCTCGGCCTTGATGAGGATGCCTTTCGCGGCGATCGGTTCATCGGTTGCGCCTGCCACCAGCAGGGCAATAACGACCTGCTGATTCTGAGCCAGCCCAACGCGATCGAGGACATCCATTTCCGCTACGCCATGGCCGGCGCCGACATTCTCGAGACCAATACCTTTTCCTCGACCCGCATCGCTCAGGCGGATTACCAGATGGAAGAGGCGGTCTACGACCTCAACCGCGAAGGTGCGGTGGTCGCCCGCCGTGCCGCCATCCGGGCCGAGCGCGAGGACGGCCGACGCCGTTTCGTCGCCGGTGCCATCGGCCCGACCAACCGCACGGCCTCGATCTCGCCGGATGTCAACAATCCCGGCTACCGTGCCGTCTCCTTCGACGACCTGCGCATCGCCTATGGCGAGCAGATCGACGGTTTGATCGACGGCGGTGCCGACATCATCCTGATCGAGACGATCTTCGATACGCTGAACGCCAAGGCAGCGATCTTTGCCTGCGAGGAACGCTTCCTTGCCAAGGGCATCCACTTGCCGGTGATGATCTCCGGCACGATCACCGATCTTTCCGGCCGCACGCTGTCCGGCCAGACGCCGTCGGCCTTTTGGTATTCGGTGCGCCACGCCAATCCGTTCACGATCGGGCTCAACTGTGCGCTCGGTGCCGACGCCATGCGGCCGCATCTGCAGGAACTGTCGGGCGTCGCCGACACCTTCATCTGCGCCTATCCCAATGCCGGCCTGCCGAATGAATTCGGTCAGTATGACGAAAGCCCGGAAGACATGGCGCGACAGATCCTCGGTTTTGCCGAGGAGGGGCTTGTCAACGTCGTCGGCGGCTGTTGCGGTTCGACGCCGGAGCATATCCGCGCAATTGCCGAGGCCGTAGGCGGCAAGGCGCCGCGCAAGCCCGCCGAACATCGGCCTTTCATGTCGCTCTCCGGCCTCGAACCCTTTGTGCTCACCAAGGACATCCCCTTCGTCAATGTCGGCGAGCGCACCAATGTCACCGGCTCGGCCAAGTTCCGCAAGCTCATCACCGCGGGCGACTATTCGGCGG
>DAIMJJ010000325.1:0-3029 GCA_036722275.1 Rhizobium sp.
CCGGCGTCGCCGCCCCCTGCGAGGCCATCGCGGCCGATCCGGCCCAGGCGGCCAGCATCGTTGCGCGGGTCAATGCCGAGCTTGACGAAAAAGCGCCACGGTTTGAAGATTGATACGCATCATGCGCTCACGTCTCCTCCAACGGCCCCTGTCGTTCGCCCTTGCCGCGTGCCTGTTCGGCACCGTCGCCCTGCCTGTGTCCGTCGGGGCGCAGCAGACGGTCGAGCGACCACCGATGCGGCCACTGGCGGAATCGGACGTGCGCGTTCTCGAGCGCGGCGACGGCGACAAGGCGGAGACTTCGGCCGGAAAGCTCGATCGCAGCGCCCGGCCCGGCTCGGAGGCGGCCGAAAAACAGCAGGAGACGGACGGCGAGAAGGATGCGCAGGGCATCAATATCTATGCCCGCATGGGCGCGCCGCTTCCCGACCTGCCGCCGGAGCCGGAATATAAGGGACCGGTCGATGAAGCCTATGGCGCCTTCCAGCGCGGTTTCTTCCTGACGGCCGTCGACAAGGCGCTGCCGCGCGCCCAGCTCGGCGATCCTGCCGCGCAGACCCTGTTGGCCGAACTGATGGACCGCGGCCTTGGCATCAAGAAAGACGTGAAGGGCGCCGCTTTCTGGTACGGCCAGGCCGCGGCCGGCGGCGACCCGGCCGCCATGTTCAAATACGCCATGTTGTTGATGGAAGGCAAAGTCGTTGCGCGCGACAAGGCCAAGGCCGACGAATACATGCGCAAGGCGGCCGATGCCGGAAACGGCTCAGCCCAGTTCAACTGGGCGCAGACGCTGGTGGCGGACAATCGCGGGCCGAAGGGCCTGTCCCTCGCCTTGCCCTATTACGAAAAGGCCGCCGAGCAGGGCATCGCCGACGCCCAGTACGCTGTCGCGCAGATCTATGAATCGCTGAAGGATCTGCCGGAAGAGAAGCGCAACAAGGCGCGCTATTGGCTCGATCGTGCCGCCCGCGCCGGCTTCGATACCGCCCAGCTCGACATGGGCATTTGGCTGGTCAACGGCATTGGCGGCGAGCGCAATTACGACGAGGGTTTCCGCTGGCTGAACGTGGCGGCCAATCGCGGCAATGTCGTGGCCCAGAACCGTCTGTCGCATCTTTATATCAACGCCCTTGGCACGCGGCCCGATCCCGTGGAGGCGGCCAAATGGTATGTGTTGTCCCGCCGCGCGGGACTGAAGGATCCGGCGCTCGAGGACTTCTATCTCGGGCTGACCGACGAGGAACAGAAGAAGGCGATCGACGCGGCCAACAAGTTCAGGCGTGGCTGACGCGCCCGAAAGGCGCGAGGGGGTGGGGACGTGGACAATGTCGAGCTCTTTCAGCGCCTCGGTCTGGCGATCGCCGTTGGCGCTGCCGTCGGCGTTGAGCGGCACTGGCGCGAGCGTGACGAGCCGGAAGGCGCGCGCACCGCGGGCATCCGCACCTTCACCATGTTCGGCATGGCCGGTGGTGTCGCCGGCCTGGTGGAAAAAAGCTTCGGCATGACCTCCGGCTATCCCGGCATTGCGCTCACCGGTTTCCTGATCGTCATTGCCACCGTGATGGCGGTCTTCGAGATGCGCGAAGCGATCGCCGAGAAATCCTACAGCGTCACCTCTGTGGTCGCCGCCATCCTCACCTTCGGGCTAGGAGCCCTGGCGGTGCTCGGCGACATGGCCCTTGCCTCGGCCGGCGGGGCCGCGCTCATCACCATTCTGGCAAGCCGGGAGTTCCTGCATCAGGCAATCCGCCGGCTGCAATGGGTCGAGTTGCGCTCTGCGGTCATCCTGCTGGCGCTGACCTTCGTGCTGCTGCCGCTGATCCCCGAGGCGCCGGTCGGGCCGTTCGGAGGCGTCTCGCCGAAAAGCATCGTGCTGCTCGTCATCATGCTCGCCTCGATTTCCTTTGCCGGTTATGTCGCGGTCCGCCTGTTCGGCGCGACGCGCGGCGACGTGCTGGCCGGCGCGATCGGCGGCCTCGTGTCTTCGACGGGAACGACCGTTGCCTTTGCCCGCCGCAGCCGGACGGAAGGGGCGGTGCTGACGCTGGCCGCCGGCGCGATCAGTGCCGGTGCCGTCTCGCTTCTGCGCACGGCATTCCTGGTGGCGACGCTGGCGGCAAGCCTGTTGCCGGCGCTTCTCTGGCCGCTCTTGTCCGCAGCGACGGTGCTCGGCGGCTACGCCCTTCTGCTTGCCCGGCGCCGGCAGCCGGTCGGCGGACCGGCCGAGCCCGGAAACCCGTTCGAACTCGTGGCGGTGGCCAAGATGGCGGCCCTGCTTGCCTTCGTTGCCTTCCTGGCGCGGGCGGCGACCCAGGAATTCGGCGGAGCGGGCCTGATCCTGGCCTCTGCCCTGTCCGCCCTTGCCGATGTCGATGCCGCAACCGTCACGGTCGTCGGGCTGCTGCCGAAGCTGGATGCGTCGCTGGCGAGTGAGGCGATCGGCGTTGCGGTCGCCTGCAACATGGCTGCCAAGGCCCTTTATGCCGCGCTTTTCGGTAGCCTGCGGTTTTTTCTGCATCTGTCCGCCGCCAGCGCGCTGTCGATCGGCGCCGGCCTTGCGGCCTGGGGCATCGGCGCCGCACTATGACGGTTACGTGCTTGGTTCCGGCGGCGGATACCCCTTGAATTCCGGCTGTTTTTGTGGTCTTGAACCGCGCAAACCGCCGCCGCGATCCATCGCGCCGCTTCCTGCGCCGTCACCCGGCGCATGCCGCCTCTTTCAAGGAAACCGTCAATGGCCCGTTCAGCACTTCTCAATGTCATGGTTCAGTCTGCGCTCAAGGCGGGCAAGTCCCTGGCGCGCGATTTTGGCGAGGTGCAGAATCTGCAGGTGTCGGTGAAGGGTCCGGGCGATTTCGTCTCGCAGGCCGATTTCAAGGCGGAGAAGATCGTCCGCGACGAACTCCTCAAGGCGCGCCCGACCTATGGCTTCCTCGGCGAGGAAAGCGACGAGATCAAGGGAACCGACGGCGCCCACCGCTGGATCGTCGATCCGCTCGACGGCACCACCAACTTCCTGCACGGCATCC
>DAIMJJ010000326.1:0-2988 GCA_036722275.1 Rhizobium sp.
TTTGTCAACGCCATCTGTGGTCGGCACCCGTGGATGATTGGCGCCGCGCCGGACCGAGGCCGCCGCGGGCGCGGGCGTCGCGATGCGAATGAGACGCGCCGGCACCGGGATGATCCGCGGCGCAGGAGGGAAGGCGGAGCACGAGACCCTGCGCCATCAAACACAAACGCCGGCCTTTCGGCCGGCGTTTGTACGACGATCAATGCGGTCGTTCAGCGGATACGCTTGGCGGCCGGCTCCGGCACCAGTTCGCCTTCGAGACGCCGGTCGAGATAATCCTCGCACTCGCTCATCAGGGTTTCGGTCTGGCCGCTGAAGAAGTGGTTTGCACCCGGAATGGTCTTCTGGGTGATCAGGATGCCCTTCTGCGTCTTTAGCTTGTCGACCAAGCCCTGGACATCCTTTTCCGGCGCGACCTTGTCGGCGTCACCATGGATGATCAGGCCCGAGGACGGGCAGGGGGCGAGGAAGGAGAAGTCATAGGTATTGGGCTGCGGTGCGATGGAGATGAAGCCTTCGATTTCCGGACGGCGCATCAACAGCTGCATGCCGATCCAGGCGCCGAAATTATAGCCGGCGACCCAGCAGCTCTTCGAATCGGGATGCAGGCTCTGCACCCAGTCGAGCGCGGAGGCAGCGTCCGACAGTTCGCCGGCACCGTGATCGAACTCGCCCTGGCTGCGACCGATGCCGCGGAAGTTGAAACGCAGCGTCGTGAACCCGCGCTTCTGGAACATGTAGAAGAGCTGGTAGACGATCTGGTTGTTCATCGTGCCGCCGAACTGCGGATGCGGGTGCAGGATGATCGCGATCGGCGCGCTTTTCTCCTTGGACGGCTGATACCGGCCTTCGAGGCGGCCCGCCGGGCCGTTGAAAATCACTTCGGGCATTGAGTCTCCGGTCCGTGCAAATTTCTTTGTATCCTGGACAGGCATTTCAGCCAGCTGACTTGACGTTATCAGTCAACTTTCATAAAACCCAGTTTAGAATTATTCGAAACTGGTCGGCTGTCCAAGCAGGGTGGAACGTGTCATAGGACAAGCCCGACGCGAATTTCAAGGAAAATGCGCTCGCTGCTTTTCAGCCGGCGCCGCATGGACGTGATATGGCCAAGGAGCGCATCTATCTGGACTGGAACGCGACCGCTCCCCTTCTGGAGACGGCGCGCTCTGCCATGATCGACGCGCTGAGACTGGCCGGTAACCCAAATTCGGTGCATGCCGAGGGGCGCGCTGCCCGGGCCGCGATTGAGGCCGCCCGCCGGCAGGTCGCTGCTCTGGTCGGCACGGTGGCGGCGAACGTCATCTTCACGTCCGGCGCCACCGAGGCCGCCAATCTGGTGCTGACGCCCGGTTTTCGCATGGGCAAGGCGCCGCTTGCGATCGGCCGGCTTTATGTCTCGGCGATCGAGCATCCTGCGGTGCGCGAAGGCGGCCGGTTTGCTGCCAATGAGGTCGAGGAAGTCCCGGTCACCGCTGACGGTCTGGTCGATCTGGAGGTTCTGGCCGCGCGTCTTGCCGCCCATGACGCAGCGTCAGGGCTTCCGCTGGTCGCCATCATGGCGGTCAACAACGAAACCGGCATCGTCCAACCGATCCGGCAGGCCGCCGCCATCGTACACAAGCATGGCGGTCTGCTTCTCGTCGATGCGGTGCAGGCCGCAGGGCGCATTCCGCTGGCGATCGACGAGATCGGTGCCGATTTCCTCATTCTGTCCGCCCACAAAATCGGTGGGCCGAAAGGGGCCGGTGCTCTCATCGCCCGCGGCGAGACATTGATGCCGGCGCCCTTGATCCGGGGCGGCGGTCAGGAAAAGGGCCATCGCTCGGGCACGGAAAATGTCGCCGCCATTGCCGGTTTCGGTGCGGCTGCGGCCTGGGCACATAACGATATCGAAGCCCGAAATGCGGCAATCGGCGCCTTGCGCGACCGGCTGGAAGCAGGCATGCGGAGCGCGGCTCCGGACGTGGTCATTCATGGCGCCGCGGTTGACCGGGTAGCCAACACCAGCTTCTTCACCCTGCCGGGGCTGAAGGCGGAGACCGGCCAGATCGCCTTTGATCTGGAAGGTGTGGCGCTGTCGGCAGGCTCGGCCTGCTCCTCGGGCAAGCTCGGCGCCAGTCATGTGCTGACCGCCATGGGCTTTGACGCCAAGGCAGGTGCCTTGCGGATCTCGCTTGGACCGGCAACGCGCCAGGACGAGGTCGACCGGGCCATCGAGATCTTCGCGAGGGTCGCCGGCCGTCGAAAAGTCGCCAGCGAAGCGGCATGAAAGACCGGGAAAATTTGGCAAAAACCAAATTTCTCCTTGCCGTGGTGGTGAAAAACCCGCCTCTGGCAACTACATAAGGGCGGGTTTCCGCTCAAAACGTTGACAAGCTGCCGGCCTTTGATCCGGCAAGATTGGAGAACGCGAATGGCTGCTGTGCAGGAAACGATCGATCAGGTCCGCCAGATCGATGTCGACCAGTACAAATACGGTTTCGAGACGATGATCGAGGTCGACAAGGCCCCCAAGGGCCTGTCGGAAGACATCATCCGTTTCATTTCCGCCAAGAAGAACGAACCGGACTGGATGCTCGAATGGCGTCTCGACGCCTACAAGCGTTGGCTGACGATGGAGGAGCCGACCTGGGCGCGCGTCGATTATCCGAAGATCGATTTCGACGACATTTATTACTATGCCGCGCCGAAGGGCACCGATGGGCCGAAGTCGATCGACGACGTCGATCCGGAGTTGCTGAAGGTCTATGAGAAGCTCGGCATTCCGCTGCGGGAACAGGAAATCCTCGCGGGCGTGCAGACGTCGAAGATCGCCGTGGATGCGGTCTTCGACTCGGTCTCGGTCGTGACCACCTTCAAGGAAGAGCTGAAGAAGGCCGGCGTGATCTTCATGTCGATCTCGGAAGCCGTGCGCGAGCACCCGGATCTGGTGAAGAAGTATTTGGGCTCCGTCGTTCCGGTGACCGACAACTACTATGCGACGCT
>DAIMJJ010000327.1:0-2952 GCA_036722275.1 Rhizobium sp.
CCGCGATCATCGTCGCGAAAGGTACGACGAAGAACAGGATCAGCATGGCCGCCGGAAAGGCAAGCGGCGCGTAGTCGAGGGCTTTCTGCGGCGGTTCGCGTCTCATGCGGCAAGCACCACGGCAGTGGCGGGATCAATGACCACACCGACGTCCTGGCCGACCGAGACCACAGGGCGTTCGCGCGGTGTCGACACCGCGATGATCTCGGTGCCGGCGACATCGACAAAGGTCTCGATCGTGCCGCCAAGATCACGGATGAAGGTGACGCGGCCGCTGAGGCGTCCCTCGCCCGGTGCCGACAGATGGATATCCTCGGGCCGCACCGAGAGGCTCGCCGCCGACTGGCCGGCGGGCGTGACGAAACCCGACACAGACTGGCCGAGCACAAGCGTGCGGCCGCCCTCGACGGTGAGCGGTAAGAGATTGGTCGAGCCGATGAAGTCCGCGACGAAACGGTCGGCTGGCTTGCGGTAGATCTCGATCGGGCTTGCCGCCTGCCGGATCTTGCCGCCGTTCATCACGACGACGGTGTCGGCCATGGTCATGGCCTCGCGCTGGTCGTGGGTGACGACAATGGTGGTGATGCCCAGCTGCTGCTGCAGCTTGCGCAGTTCCACCTGCATGGCCTCGCGCAACTTGGCATCGAGTGCCGAGAGCGGCTCATCGAGCAGGAAGAGTTTGGGAGAAATGGCAAGCGCCCGGGCAATTGCCACGCGCTGGCGCTGGCCGCCCGACAGCTTGGTCACCGGACGGTCGGCATAACCCGGAAGATGGATCATGGCGAGCAGTTCCTCGACGCGCTTTGCCTGCTCCTCGCGTGCGACCCCGCGGATGCGCAGCGGATAGGCGATGTTTTCCCCCACCGTCAGGTGCGGAAACAGCGCCAGCGACTGGAAGACCATGCCGAGATTGCGCTTGTGGGTGGCAACCGTGGTGATGTCCGTGCCGTCGAGCACGATCGAGCCGCTGGTCGGCTGCTCAAGACCGGCGATCATCCGCAGCAGGGTCGTCTTGCCGCAACCCGAGGGGCCAAGCAGACACACGAAGCGCCCTTCCGGCACGGCAAGTTGCGCCTGGTCGACGGCCGTGAACGGTCCGAATTGCTTGGTGACGGCGTTGAGGGTCAGTCCGGACATTCTGTCTCCGAAAGAAAATGGGTCATGGGGTCTTAGTCCCTGTCTGCCCCGGCCGCGGCATCCCATCAAGCGTTTGATGGTCGCGCGCTCTTGCTCGGGGCTCAAGCGGAATGGTTTTTACGCCATCCGGGCGGGCACACAAGAGAACTGCCCCTCATCCGCCCTTCCGGGCACCTTCTCCCCGTCAAAACGGGGAGAAGGAGACTTGCCGCACCGCGTCCGTCCCCTCTCCCCGTAGGTGGGGTGAGGATCAGGGTAAGGGGCTTTCGTCAGCCTCAGCCGACGATCAGTTCGGTCCACTTCTGGTTCAGCCAGTCCGACTTGGTCTGGTAGAGGTCGTAGCGCGGGGTGATCGGCTCGATGTCGGACGACACCGCGGCGAATTCCTCGGCCGTCAGGTCGAGCAGTTCGCGCTTGACGGTCGGAGCGGTGCCGACCTTGCGCGACAGCGTGGCCTGGATCGACGGCTGGCACATGTAGTCGATGAAGACATGCGCTTCTTCGCTCTTCGTCGATGCGCGCGACAGGGCCCAGCAACCGGAGTCCTGGATACCGCCTTCCTTCGGGAAGGTGGAGCGGACCGGGTTGCCGTCTGCGGCGGCAAGGCCGGTGACGTCGTGATAGTACTGGCCCATCGGGATCTCGCCCGACTTCAGCGCCTGTTCGAACTGGGCTTCGTCACGATACCACAGGCGGACATTCGGCTTGACCTCGGCGAGCTTTTCGAAGGCCTTGAGGATGCCTTCTTCGGTGTCGAGCGCATTGGTGCCGCCGAAATGGGTCTTGGCCGTTACTTCGAGCAGGAACGAGTTGGAGACCAGGGCCAGCAGGCCGAGCTTGTCTTCGTTTGCCGGATCCCAGAGTGCTGCCCACGAGGTCGGCGCTTCCTTGTAGACGTCGGTGTTGGTGACCAGAGTGATGTACCAGGCAACGGCGCCGATACCGGCCACGCGACCGTCCGGATACTTGTTGACGAAGCGGTCGATCAGGCCGGAGGCGTTCTTGATCTTGCCCATGTCGAGCGGCGTCCACAGCTCGGTCGACTGACCCTTGAGCATGGAAACCTGCGAGATCATCGACACGTCGGCCGGCGCCTGGCCAGCCTTGGCCGCCTGCTCGAGCTGCACGAGCCAGGCTTCGCCGGTCGGCTCGGCAACCGATTCAACGGCGATGCCGGTCGCCTTGGTGAATTCCGGGAAGATATTCTTGTCGAACGAATCCTTGAAGTAGCCGCCATAGACGCCGATCTTCAGCGACTTGTCCTGGGCGCGCAGGATCGACGGCATGGCGAGCATGCCGGCACCGGCGAGCGAGCCGGCCAGCACGCCACGACGGCTGACGGAGGCATTGAGAATTTTCTTCATATTCCGTTCCCTTTTGTTGATTGGCTCATGTTGCTTTCAAGCCGGGGCGCAAAGGCCGCGCCCCGACGGGGTTAGGCTCAACGACCCTTGATGGCCGGACTATAGACCATCAGGCTGAGAATTTCGAAGAGAACCTGTGCACCCGCATGCGCCGTGTTGTGGGTAGCGTCATACTGAGGCGCCACTTCCACGACGTCACCGCCGATGAGGTTCATGCCCTTGAGGCCGCGGATCAGCTCCAGCACCTCGCGCGACGACAGGCCGCCGATTTCCGGCGTTCCCGTGCCCGGAGCGATGCTCGGGTCGAGGCTGTCGACGTCGAAGGAGAGATAGGTCGGGCCGTCGCCGATGATCTTCTTCGCCTTCTCGATGATCGCCGGCATACCGAGTCCGGTCACTTCCTCGGCATGGATGACGGTCATGCCCGACTCGTAGGAGAATTCCCACAGAT
>DAIMJJ010000328.1:0-2941 GCA_036722275.1 Rhizobium sp.
GTCGCGGCCGAGGACGTTGCTGGCGAGATCGCGCGGCGTGCGAAACGCTTCGGCGGTCGCTGGTTCGCGGAACGCTTCATCGACGGGCGCGAGATCAATGTCTCGATCATCGAGGATGGTGACGGCCTGCCGAAGGTGCTGCCGCCGGCCGAGATCGAGTTCGTCGGTTACGCGCCGGAGCGTCCGCGCATCGTCGATTACGAGGCGAAGTGGCTGGAGGACAGCCACGCCTACGCCAATACGCCGCGGCGCTTCATCCATCGGCAGGCCGAAGCGGATTTGATCGGCGAACTCGAGCACGCCTGCACGGTGGCGTGGCGCACGCTCGGCCTCGCCGGATACGCCCGCGTCGATTTTCGTGTCGATGCGGCCGGCAAGTGCTACATCCTCGAAGCCAATGCCAACCCGTGCCTCGCGCGCGATGCCGGCTTCGCGGCCGCCGTCGCCGAAGCCGGGCTCGAGTACGACGACGCCATCCGGCTGATCGCGGCCGCCGCCGAGCGCCGGGCCGCCGCACAGAAGTGAGACGCCCATGTTCCTGATCCGCAAGGTCCAGGACACCACCAACCCCCTCAATCGTGCGGCCATCGCGGAAGCGCAGCGCATCATGCGCGCGCAGTTCCCCGGCATGGATCAGGCCGAAATCGAGCGGTTGCCGGACCTGCTGGTCAACCCGCTGAAGTACCGCTTCGTCGGTCGCCTGTTCGTCGCCGAGGCTGCCAACCAGAAGGTGCTCGGCGTCGGTTTGTTGCTGCACGCGCCGGACGTCGGCTTCTGCTATCTCGAAATCCTGTCGGCCAGTATCGGCGCTACCGGCGGTGGCGTCGGCGCGGCGCTCTATGAACGCATTCGCGAAGAGGCCATCGCGCTCAAGGCGAGCGGCCTCTACCTCGAATGCCTGCCCGACGATACCGCGCTGTCGCCCGATCCGGCGGTGCGCAAGAACAATGCGCGTCGGCTCGCCTTCTACGAGCGGTACGGCGCCCGGCCGATCATCAACACGCTCTACGAAACGCCGGTGACGCCCGGAACTTTCAATCCGCCGTATCTGGTGCTCGATCCGCTGCAGCGAGAGACGCTGCCGGCGCGCGCCGACGTGCAGCGGGTGATGCGGGCGATTCTCGAGCGCGCCTATGCGGGCATCTGCACGCCGGCCTACGTCGACATGGTGGTCGCCTCCGTCGTCGACGATCCGGTGCGCTTGCGCGAGCCGCGCTATCTGAAGCGTCGCAAGCCGGCGACCATCGCGCCGCCCGCGCTCTCCGCTCAGGCGCCCGTGGTCCTCGTCACGCATGATGGCCACGCCATCCATCACGTGCATGATCGCGGTTACGTCGAGGCGCCGATCCGTGTCTCGGCCATCATGAGCGAACTCGACGGCTCCGGCATGTTCGAAAAGCTCGCGCCGCGCCGCTTTCCCGATCGCTTCATCCTCGAAGTGCACGATGCCAAGCTGGTCGACTATATCCGCCGCGCCTCGCATCTCGCCGGCAACAAGAAGTCGATCTACCCGTATGTGTTTCCGCTGCGCAATCCGAATCGACCGCCGAAGGACGAGGGCGTGCTGGCCGGCTACTATTGCATCGATACCTTCACGCCGCTGAACGAGAGCGCCTATCTCGCGGCGCGCGCCGCCGTCGACTGCACGCTGACGGCGGCGTTCAAGGTGCTCGAAGGGCGCCCGCTCGCCTATGCGCTGGTGCGCCCGCCCGGGCATCATGCCGAACGACACGTGTTCGGCGGCTTCTGCTACTTCTGCAACGCGGCGATCGCGGCGCAGATGCTGACGCGCTACGGCCGCGTCGCCATTCTCGACATCGACTATCATCACGGCAACGGCCAGCAGGACATCTTCTACGAGCGCCGTGACGTGCTGACGGTCTCGATCCACGGCGATCCGAGCTTTGCCTATCCGTATTTCTCCGGCTTCAAGGACGAGACGGGTGCCGGCAAGGGCGCCGGCTACAACTTCAACATGCCGCTGCCCGAGCGCATCACGCCGGAGCAGCATCGCGCGGCCGTCGCAGAGGCGCTGAAGATCGTGCGCCGTTTCGATCCGGCCTATCTGGTGGTGGCGGCGGGTTTCGATACGGCGAAGGGTGACCCGACCGGCACATGGTCTAACGGCGCCGGAGATTTCGCCGAGCTTGGCCGCATGATCGGACAGGAAGGCTATCCGACGCTGGTCGTGCAGGAGGGCGGCTATCGCGTGCGCACGCTCGGCCAGAACGTGCGCAGCTTTTTCGAAGGGCTCGTCAGGGGCCGCAGCGCCCCGCAGTTGTTTCCAGCAGGCCGCCGCAACGGCAACAGCCGCAAGAGTGTCGTCATGAACGAGAGAAGCAAGGTCGAGCCCGGCGACATCCAGTGGCGCGACTTCATCCGCGCCGAGGACGAGGAGCGCGTGCGCCGGTTTGGCCGCATGTTCCGCCACTACTGCATCGAGGGACAGACCGACCGCCTCAGTGAGGACCCCTACGAGCTTGGGCACATTGCGAACCCCGACTTCGCCGAGGGCACGGAGGGCTGGACGCTGCAGCCCGCGGCGGAGGGGTCCATCACGGCCGAAGATGCCACGCAGTTCGGCAAGTTCATCGGCCGCTACTATCGGGGTCCGGACAGCTTCCTGGTCACCCGTCGCCCGGCCGAGAAGGCCAACGTTGTCGCCCAGCAGATCACGGGCCTGCAGCCCGGGCGGACCTACTCGGTGAAGCTACTCACCGGCGACTACGACGACTTCTCGGCCGGCGTCTCGCAGCGGAAGCTCCACCCCGTCTCGCTGACGGTGGCCGGAGCGGAGCAACTTGAGGGCAAGCCCTACAGCTACCAGGAGCCGTTCCCGACCCGTGGCCGGCAGGGGCAGTTCACCGACAAGAGCCCCTTGTGGCTCAACTACCACTGGCAAGTCTTCCGGGCCACTGCCGAGACGGCGGAGCTACGCATC
>DAIMJJ010000329.1:0-2936 GCA_036722275.1 Rhizobium sp.
CGGCCGCGGTCAGCGTGGGCAATACCTATAAAGGCGTCGGCGGCATCAGCAATTGCAGCGCCGGCCATGTTTACGCTTGCTTCACGGCGAGGGACGGTGCAACCATCTCACCGCGACCTGAAGACAGCAGCGATACTCCCGCTTCGCTGCGTCGGACGTCGCCCATGGGATGGGCGCGGACCCTGCACACGCGAAAACGCCCCGGTCGAAGGCTTTTGCCAGCTTGACGCGCTCTCGCTGAAAGAGGAGCGCATCAAAGCCGAGAAGGGGCAGTGACAGCCCAAGGGGAGCGATCGGCATGAGAGCGGCGGTGCAAAAACCTACCACGGTAGCGGCGGGATAGTCCCGCTTCGGGCGGCGTAAAAGTCGTCCACCTATGTCCTGTCTGCAGCGTGCAGGGAGGGCCGGGAGATCTATACCGTGGAACTTTATCGGGAGGTCCGCGTCGCCTGTGGGAACGGCATGACCCAGCGCGAGGCGGCGAGGCATTTCAACATATCGCGCGACAGTGTTCGCAAGATGCTGTCGTATTCGACCCCACCCGGCTACCGGCGGCAGGCTCCGGTGCGCCGGCCGAAGCTGGATGCGTTTGTTTCAACGATCGATCACTGGCTTGATGAGGACGTGAAGGTACCGCGCAAGCAGCGGCACACGGCCAAGCGGGTGTTCGACCGGCTTCGCGACGAATGCGGGTTCACCGGCGGCTACACGATCATCAAGGATTACATGCGCGAGCGCGAGCAGCGCCGACAGGAAGTGTTCGTGCCGCTGTCGCACCCGCCGGGCCATGCGCAGGCCGACTTTGGCGAGGCGATGGTGGTGATCGGCGGCGTGGAGCAGAAGGCCCGCTTCTTCGTGCTCGACCTGCCGCACAGCGACGGCTGCTATGTGCGAGCCTATCCGGCGGCGGTGGCCGAGGCCTGGGTGGATGGCCACATCCATGCGTTCGCTTTCTTCGGCGCCGTGCCGCAATCGATCGTCTACGACAATGACCGCTGCCTTGTGGCGAAGATCCTGCCCGACGGGACACGCAAGCGTGCGGCACTGTTCAGTGGCTTCCTGTCCCACTACCTGATCCGGGATCGCTATGGCCGTCCGGGAAAGGGCAACGACAAGGGGAACGTCGAGGGGCTGGTCGGTTATGCCCGGCGCAACTTCATGGTGCCGATCCCGCGGTTTGCGACATGGGATGCGTTCAACGCCTGGCTGGAAGAGCAATGCCGCAAGCGTCAGCATGACAGGCTGCGCGGCGAGAGCGAGACGATCGGGGAACGGCTGCAGCGGGATCTTGCCGCCATGCGTCCATTGCCGGCGGCACCCTTCGATGCCTGCGACCAGGCCAGCGCCAAAGTGACGGCGCAGTCGCTGGTGCGCTACAAGACCAACGACTATTCGGTCCCGGTCGCCTACGGGCATCAGGATGTCTGGGTTCGCGGCTACGTCGACGCGGTGGTGATCGGCTGCCGCGGCGAGATCATCGCCCGCCATCCGCGGTGCTGGGAACGCGAAGACGTCGTCTTCGATCCGCTGCATTACCTGCCGCTGATCGAGCAGAAGATCAACGCGCTGGATCAGGCTGCTCCTCTCCAGGGCTGGGACTTGCCCGGCGAGTTCGCCACGCTGCGCCGCCTGATGGAGGCGAGGATGAACAAGCACGGCCGGCGCGAGTACGTGCAGGTTCTGCGGCTGCTGGAAAGCTTCGACCTCGCCGATCTGCATGCGGCGGTGAAGCAGGTCCTGCATCTCGGTGCGATCGGCTTCGATGCGGTCAAGCATCTGGTCCTGTGCCAGGTGGAGCGCCGGCCGCCGCGACTGGACCTGTCGATCTACCCATACCTGCCGAGGGCGAATGTCGAGACGACCTCGGTCAAGGCCTACATGCGCCTGCTCGGTAACGTTGAGGGGGAGGAAGCGGCATGAGCACCGAGGCCCCCGAGATCCTGCTTGCCCACTATCTCAAAACCTTGAAGCTGCCGACCTTCCAGCGCGAGTACCAGAAGCTGGCCCGGCAATGCGCCGCCGAGGGCGTCGATCATATCGGCTATCTGACCCGGCTTGCCGAACGGGAGATGATCGAGCGCGACCGCCGCAAGGTCGAACGCCGCATCAAGGCGGCGAAGTTCCCGGTCGTCAAAAGTCTCGACAGCTTCGACTTTGCCGCCATCCCGAAGCTCAACAAGATGCAGGTGCTGGAACTGGCGCGTTGCGAATGGATCGAGCGGCGCGAGAATGTCATCGCGCTCGGTCCCAGCGGCACGGGCAAGACTCATGTCGCCCTCGGGCTCGGCCTGGCCGCCTGCCAGAGGGGCCTGGCCGTCGGCTTCACGACCGCCGCCGCACTGGTCAGCGAGATGATGGAGGCGCGCGACGAGCGGCGGCTGTTACGCTTCCAGAAGCAGATGGCCGCCTACAAGCTCCTCATCATCGACGAGTTGGGCTTCGTGCCGCTCTCGAAGACCGGCGCGGAACTGCTGTTCGAGCTGATCTCGCAACGCTACGAGCGCGGCGCG
This sequence comes from Rhizobium sp., assembly GCA_036722275.1. Lineage (GTDB taxonomy): Bacteria > Pseudomonadota > Alphaproteobacteria > Rhizobiales > Rhizobiaceae > Allorhizobium. Next base: position 2,511 of record DAIMJJ010000329.1, read on the forward strand.
ACCCTGATCACCAGCAATCTGCCCTTTGACGAGTGGACGGAAACACTCGGGTCCGAGCGCCTGACCGGCGCGCTGCTCGACCGTATCACCCACCATGTCAACATCCTCGAGATGAACGGCGAAAGCTACCGTCTCGCCCAAAGCCGCGCCCGAAAGGCAGGCTGAAACCCTCACCAAAATCGCCGACGCCGCAAGCGGGAAACTCTGGTCGGGCTACGCCCTCCCGACGTTCCCCGCTTGCGCCGCCAAGTGGCCTACTTTTACGCCGCCGTGTGGCCGGATTTTGCTCCGCCGTTGACAGGCGCGACCCTGATCACCAGCAATCTGCCCTTTGACGAGTGTACGGATGCTCTCGCGACCGCCCGCCTCTACGGCGCGTTGCTCGATCGCATCACCCACCACGTCAACATCCTCGAGATGAACGGC
>DAIMJJ010000330.1:0-2896 GCA_036722275.1 Rhizobium sp.
GGGGAATTGCCGGTGATCGGGATCCTGCTCGGCAACGGCCGCGATCGCGGGCTGCTTGGGATCACCTTCAAGCTGACGGGTGCCACCGAACAGCCCAAGCTCGTCGTCAACCCGCTGTCGATTATCGCACCGGGTGTGTTCCGCCAGATCTTCGAGTTCCGGTGAGGGGCGTCGGGGCCGCGTCGGCGTTCCAGACTAAACGTTCAGAGAAATTCGGTGAGCGCTTCGCGCGACTGCAGGGTCAGGAATTCGATCGCCACGCCCTCGAGGAAATGGCGCACGACGCGGCCGCGCATATTGCCGAGCTGGACGGCTGTGCCGATCGGTGGACGGATATCGATATCGACGGCGGCGCCCGACAGCGACAGGTCCATCAGGCGGCATGGATAGCGACGTCCGTCCTCGAGCAGAAGTTCGGTGCGTGTCACCCGCGGCGTCAGACGGTCGTGACGGCGGTCTTCCGGAAGACCAAGCTCATGCTTGTTGGCAATCCAGGTCAGCTGGGCCGCGAGTTTTTCGCGCTTGCGCCCGGTCGCGTTGATCGACATGACGAAGCCGCCCTCGACCAGCTTGATGACGCTGCCCTCGACGCGACCAAGATGGTCGATATAAGCGATGACGCGCTCATTGGGGGCAGGGCAGCCGGCGCAGGCGAAGCGAACGTCGCCGGGCGACATGTCGACGACCTTGCAGACATATTCCTCGTAATTGGCCAGCATGAGCCGGCCCTGCAGATTGACGGCAACGCGCTGGAATGCCCGCCGTTGGGCAGGAGAGACAAGGCCACCGGTCTGCGCTGCAGGAGAGGAATACATGGCGCCGTTCTGAAATATTTCTCTAGTGTTAAGTAATTACCCGAAAGCCGTTAACATAAGGTTTTGCGGGTCGCTGCTTTCCTTCGCTTTTGCCGCCTTATCCTGTGGGATTAAGGTTAATTGATTGTGAGCGTTGCGGCCTTGCGCGTTCCGTGGCACATGACGATCATCACATCGCGAAGGTTATCCTTCGGCACCAATTTGAGAGGCAGACGTCCAATTCCGTCGCCCTGATCGCCGCCCGTCATCCCGGGCGGCTTTTTTTTGTGGCTGTGGTCGGCTATTGAGCATCCAGTAAGACACGAAGGGTGTTGCCGCATGGATGAACTGCCCCCGCGATCGCCGTTCGGTGATGCCCCAACCCACCGGGACGACAAGCCTGGGCCCGAGCGCGTTCCGGTCTTCAATCTGCCCGGTGCCATTCTCGCGGCGCTCGCGCTTCTCGGGCTGATCTATGCGGCGCAGGCGCTGCTGCTCTCCGCCGCGACCGTCGAGTGGCTGACCTTCACCTTCGGATTCCTGCCGTTGCGTTACGTCTATCCGCTTTCGGAGCAGGGATTGGCCTGGCTGTGGACGCCGGTCACCTATTCGTTGCTGCACGGCAGCCTTGAACATCTGGCCTTCAACGGCCTGTGGCTGGCTGCCTTCGGCACGCCCGTCGTGCGGCGCATCGGCAATGGTCGTTTCGTGCTCTATTGGATCGCCTCGGCGGCCGCCGGCGCCGCCGTCCACGCCGCGGTCAACTGGGGCCAGCCCTCGATCATGATCGGGGCCTCGGGCGTTGTCTCGGCATTGATGGGGTCGGCCTGCCGTTTTGCCTTCGGGCGGTCCGGCCGCGCTGCAGACCATCACCATGCCGGCTTCCAGCCGGTACGCTTGAGCATTCTCGAAGCGCTGTCGCAGCGCACCGTGCGCGTCTTCATCATCGCCTGGTTCTTCGGCAATATCGCCATTGCCTTCGGCCTGCCGCTGTTTGGCGATTTTTCCGGGGCGATTGCCTGGGATGCCCATATCGGCGGCTTCCTTTTTGGCTTTTTGCTCTTTTCCCTCTTCGATCCGGTGCCGGGCCGCAACCGATCCCTTTAGCGGTGTCGCCGGTATATTGCATTCCGCTGAGATAACGGGCACGATTTCCCGGTCGCGGCTGCATGGAGGAGTGCAGGCCCCGATCTCAAAGGGTGGATGCGAAGGAGGAGCGAATGTCGGCGTCAGTGAGAAGCATACTGGAAAGCAAGGGTCGCGATGTTGTCACCATCGGCCCGAATGTCACACTGGCCGAGGCTGCCCGCACGCTCGACGAGCACAAGATCGGGGCTGTCGTCGTGGTGGGCATGGAAAACCGGATTGTCGGCATCTTCACCGAGCGTGACCTGGTGCGCTCCATCGGTGGTTCCGGTGCCGGGGCGCTCGAGCAGCCGGTTTCGACGATGATGACGGCCAATGTCTATCGCTGCAACGAGGCGACGACCGTCAATGAATTGATGGAAGTGATGTCCACCCGACGCTTCCGCCATGTGCCTGTCGAAGAGAACGGACGCCTCTGCGGCATCATCTCGATCGGCGACGTGGTCAAGTCACGTATTCGCGAAGTCGAGATCGAGGCGGAGCAGATCAAGGCCTATATCGCCGGCTGACGGCGCGCAAGCGACCGCTTTTCGTCGGCACTTCGCCTTCGTCCGCTCAGCGGGCGAAGGCCTCCTGCATGCGTTTCAACTCGCCGATCCGCGCCTTGGCTTCTTCGTAGCCCCGCTCGATCGCGTCGCCGGCCTTGTGGAATTCCGAAAGGCCGATTTCGTTGACGCGTGGATGCAGCGCCAGGTCCGGCGGGTCGCCGGCGAGACGGGCGCGCGAAATGCGATCCTGGATGATGTTGAAGGCCTGGACCATGACCCCGGTCAGTCCGACCTTGTGGTGGTCCTTCGGCGTTTCGCCGAGGCTGTCCGGCAGCTCGCTGGCACGGTGCTTGACCACGGCCGAGCGGCCGAAGACATCGTATTGCAGGTTCACCGCCATCACCAGCGGCTGTTCGTAGGCACGGCATACGGAAACCGGCACGGAATTGACCAGCGCGCCGTCGATCA
>DAIMJJ010000331.1:0-2875 GCA_036722275.1 Rhizobium sp.
AAAAATAACCGATCGCCCTTATCTGCGTAAGGCCAATTCTGGGCCGATCCGCGCAACGGGCGGCCGGTTTCGGGTGGCGTCGGGGGCCTTGGCGCAGGATGCTTGACGATCACGGAGATCAGCCACCATGAAGACCCATGCCTTTGCCGCCATTCCCGCAAAAGACGCCGAAGCACTCTGGGCCGGCGGCCCGGACGCCTATGGCCTTGCCCCCGAACGGCGGATGGCCAGGGGCGGCGGTTACCCCTGCCGCCATTGCCTCGACTTCATCGTTGAGGGCGATCCTTATCTCACGCTCGCCTACCGCCCCTTCCCGGCAGTTCAGCCCTATGCCGAGACCGGTCCGATCTTTCTGCATGCGCAAGCCTGCCCGCGTTACGAGCCCGGCGACGGCCTGCCGGCGATCCTTCGGGACAGCCCGGATTTCATTCTGCGTGGCTACGGTCACGACGACCGCATCGTCTACGGCACCGGCGCGGTCATCGCGCAAGGCCAGATCGAAGCCCGGGCGCAGGACCTGCTGGCCGATCCGGCGATCGCCTATGTGCATGTCCGCTCGGCGCGCAACAATTGTTATCAGTGCCGGATCGAACGACGCTGATCCTGAGTCAAGAAAAAGGGGCCGGCCTGATGGGAAAGGCCGGCCCTTCGACCGCGTCTACGCATTGCTGACGGACCTGACGCAACGGCAAAGCGGTCGAAGTCTGAGAAGTCGCTCAGGCGACGTTCAGCACGCTTTCCGGAGCATGCATCTGGTAACCCAGCGCCTCGGCGACCGGGCCATTGGTGATGCGGCCACGATGGACGTTCAGGCCGTTGCGCAGGTGACGATCCTCGGCGATGGCGCGCAGACCGCGATCGGCCAGCGCCAGACCATGAACCAGCGTCGCATTGTTGAGCGCATGGGCCGAGGTCACCGGAACGGCACCCGGCATGTTGGCGACGCAGTAGTGGACGATGCCGTCAACGACATACGTCGGCTCGGAATGCGTGGTGGCATGCGAGGTCTCGAAGCAGCCGCCCTGGTCGATCGCCACGTCGACGATGACCGAACCCTGCTTCATGCCCGAAAGCATTTCGCGGGTGACCAGCTTCGGTGCGGCAGCGCCGGGGATCAGCACGGCGCCGATCACGAGGTCGGCGGCGAAGACTTCGCGCTCCAGCGCATCGATAGTCGAATAGACGGTGTGCACGCGACCGGAGAACTGGTCGTCCAGCTGGCGCAGCCGCGGCAGCGAGCGGTCGATGATGGTGACGTCAGCGCCAAGGCCGACGGCCATGCGGGCGGCATGCAGGCCGACCACGCCGCCGCCGATGACGGCAACCTTGGCCGGCAGAACGCCGGGAACGCCGCCCAGCAGCACGCCCGAGCCGCCATGCGCCTTCTGCAGCGCCGTTGCGCCGGCCTGGATGGCAAGACGACCGGCGACTTCCGACATCGGCGCGAGCAGCGGCAGGCCGCCGCGATCGTCGGTCACGGTTTCATAGGCGACCGCGGTCACGCCGCTGTCGATCAGGCCCTTGGTCTGCTCCGGATCCGGAGCAAGGTGGAGATAGGTATAGAGGATCTGGCCCTCGCGCAGTTGCACCCATTCGCTCGGCTGCGGTTCCTTCACCTTGACGATCATGTCCGACTTTTCGAACACGTCCTTGGCCGTTGCGGCGATCTTGGCGCCGGCGGCGATATAGGCGCCGTCATCGGCGCCGATGCCGGCCCCTGCGCCGGTCTCGATCAGCACATCATGGCCGTGCGCCACATATTCCCGCACGGCGCCGGGCGTCAGGCCGACGCGATATTCATGGTTCTTGATTTCCTTGGGGCAACCTACGCGCATCTTGTTCCTCTCGTGCCGGCTTCGGCCGGTCATTGCGTCAAGGCGCAAATAGAAGCATCGGGCCGGCGTAAATGTCCTTGCAAATTCCGCTTGCGGACAGCCAAAATTCGCAGATTATTGCGCCGGCCACTCAAACTTCGAAGGTTCTTCGAATGCCTGACCTCGACACCATCGATCTTGCCATCCTGAGAGCGCTTCAGCAGAACGGCCGCATCACCAATGCGGAGCTGGCGCAGAAGGTGGGCTTGAGCCCTTCGGCCTGTTCGCGCCGACACGATCTGCTCGAGCGGTCCGGCGTCATCAGCGGCTATCACGCCCGCCTGTCGCACAAGGCGCTCGACTACAAAATGGTGGCGATCGTCCACATCTCCCTCTCCGGCCAGTTCGCCAAGACCCTGTCGGAATTCGAGGCTGCGGTGAAGAAATGCCCCAATGTGCTCGTCTGCTATCTGATGTCGGGCGAATACGACTATATCCTGCGCGTCGCCGCCAAGGATCTCTCCGACTATGAGCGCATCCACCGCGACTGGCTCTCCGCCCTGCCCCATGTGGTCAAGATCAATTCCAGCTTTGCGCTTCGGGAAGTGATCGAACGCTCCCATGTTGGCCTCTGAGGCGCGCAGGAAGGGCGAGCCTGAGAATCCGCAATGGATGGCATTTGACCGTTTCGGTTGAGGCGACGGCAAGGCTTTTGCGCCATCCTGATCCAGATAAGACAGCTTTTTGGGGGACGTCATGCAATCCAGCCTCGCCACCGAAGTCAGAAAGGCCCAGCGCAGCCGCTGCCGTCTCACCGGCACGGTGCGCCATCTCAACCAGCAGGCCGACGGCCGCATTCTCAACATTTCCCGCACCGGCATCGCCATCGAACTGAAGAGCCGGCTCCATGCCTCGACCGGCAGCAATGTGCTGATCCAGACGGACGATATCGGCCTGATCGAAGGCACGGTGCGCTGGTCGCGCAACGGCTTCCTCGGCGTCCAGATCAAGCAGAACAGCAATACGCTGGCGCAGATGTCGGCCTATTTCCGCAACTACCA
>DAIMJJ010000332.1:0-2863 GCA_036722275.1 Rhizobium sp.
CCCCTCACCCCAGCATCACATCCGTCACCCGCACGTCGCCGACATGCAGGCCGATCCAGTTGTGCATGGAGTGGTTGGCAAGCGCCATCAGGGCGGCGTGTTCGGCGGTGTCCGTGGCGAAATGTCGGGCGAGAAGCGCGGCGATCATGCTTTCGGCGGCGCGGCTTGCGCCGTCCTCGCATTTGACGGCAAAGGACAGGCCCTTTTCCGGGAGCAGCGCGCAGAAGACGCCCTCGGCGCCGGTCTTGGCGAAGATCTTTCCGGGCGCCACCTGCATGAGGCGGGTGCAGAAGCGCTTCGTGCCGGCGACGTAGAAGGGCTCGGCCATGCAGGCGGCGATCAGGCGCTTCGAGGCTGAGGCCCGCACCGGCTCCAGGCCCTTGCCGGTCGCCATCTTGCCGAAGCCGCGGGCGAGCGAGACGAGCGGCACGGCATAGGTCGGGATCGAGCAGCCGTCGGTGCCGCAATTGTCGCGGCCGAGCGTCGCCCCGGTCAGGCTTTCCATGATGCCGCGGATTTCCGCCTGCAGCGGATGGTCGTAGCCGGCATAGCCGCGCGGATCCTCGCCCGAATGGCAGCAGGCGCAGACGAAGCCGGAATGCTTGCCCGAGCAGTTGTTGTGCAGCGCGGTCGGTTTCTCCAGCGTGCGGGCCTGGTGGATCAGCACCGGCTGTTCGAACGACCAGTGGGCGCCGCATTCGAGCACGCTCTCGTCGCGCCCGGCCGCCTTCAGCATCGCGGCGGCGAGCGCCACATGCTCGTCCTCGCCGGAATGGGAGGAGCAGGAGAGCGCCAGTTCCTTCGCCCCGAAGCCATAGGCATCGGCCGCCCCGCTTTCGACGAGCGGCAGGGCTTGCATCGCCTTGCAGGCCGAGCGGGGAAAGATCGCCGCTTCGATATCGCCGGCGGAATAGACGATCGCGCCATCGCCATCGGTGACGACGGCCATTCCGCGGTGACGGCTCTCGACACGCTTGCCGCGGGTGACTTCGACGGTGACGGGATTTTCCATGGCGCGCCTCAAATTTTCCGGATTGTCCCCGGCTCATAGCGCAATCTGATCCGCGATGCACGAGGAACGCGCTTGAAAACTGTGCTGCGCCTGCTCACGCTCTTTGCCGTCGTCTTCGTGCTGCCCACGCTGGTGTCGGCGGGTCTGTGGGCGGTGAAGGAGCGCCCGGGCGCCTGGAGCGAGGCAAACTGGGGCTCGGCGGGCCTTTTGCCGAAGGCGGCCGATAGCCCCGAAGCGGCGATCTATGTCTTTTCCGCCATGACCGGCGGGTTCAAGGGGGCGGTCGCCAGCCATGCCTGGATCGTCACCAAGACGCGCAACGGAGACTACCAGCGCTATGACAAGGTCGGCTGGGGTCAGCCGATCCGCCGCAATCACCGCCCGCCGGACGGCTTCTGGTATTCCAACCCGCCGCGGCTGGTGACCGCGGTCAAGGGTGCGGCAGCCGAACGGCTGATCCCTAAGGTCGAGGCGGCGATCGCCCGCTATCCGCATGGCGAGGTCGGCGGCTACCGGATCTATCCGGGGCCGAACTCCAACACCTTCGTCGCCCATGTGCTGCGCTCGGTGCCGGCGCTCAATGCCGTGCTGCCGCCGGATGCGGTGGGCCGCGACTATCTGCCGAATGGCGGCTTCTATGCGCTCGACCCCGACGGGCGCGACCTGCATCTGAGCCTGGGCGGGCTCGCCGGGCTGTCGCTCGGGGCGCGCAGCGGGCTGGAGGTGAACCTGCTCGGGCTGGTGGCGGGACTGGATTTTCAGCGGCCGGCGCTGAAGGTGCCGGGATGGGGCACGATCGGCTGGCCGCTCTGAGGGTTGCGGCGGCGGGCGGCAAGCAAACGGCGGGCTCCGCAAGCCTATTGCGCCTTACCCGGACATGCAAAAAGGGCCGCCCGAGGCGACCCTTCCATGAGTTTGGTCCCATTCCGGACCCGGATCACGCGGCTGATCCGTAGCAAGGCGAGGTCAGGCCGAGGGCTGCCCCGTCGAGACCATCGTCTTCGCCAAGCCCGTCATGCAAACCGAAATCTCATTAGACATTCGATCACCTCCCTTTCGTTCGTTAACACTGAAGGAGAGATGGGAAGCCCGTGCTGCGGTTTCAAGGGCGGCCAGTGTTGAACGCTCAAGCGAAGGGGTCGGTTCGCGGCGGCAGGGCGGCAATGTCCAAGTGATCCGGCGGCAATCCCGCCCGCGCCCGGACCGCCATCGCCTCATAGGCGCGCTCCAGATGACGGCAGAAACGTTCGTTGTCGAACAGCGGCGCGGTGAAGCGGGCCGCGTCCAGCCGCGCGCGAAGGGCGGTCAGCGCGTAAGGGTCGCGGGCGAGCATCACGGCCTTGTCGACGAAATCGTCGTCGCTTTCGGCGATCAGCTCCGGCAGGCCGAGGGCGGTCAGAAGGCTTGCCGAGACGCGACTGGCGAAGGTCTGCCCCCGGAAACTCAGCACCGGCAGCCCGGCCCAGAGCATGTCGGAGGTGGTGGTGTGACCGTTCCATGGCCGGGTGTCCAGCGCGAGATCGGCGAGCGGCAGGCGGCTCACATGCGCGGGATAGGGCCGATGGTCGGCAAAGACCAGCCGCGCCGGATCGATGCCGCGTCGCGTCATCTCCGCCTGAAGATTGCGCCGCGCCTGCGGTGAGCGGCAAAGGATCCACAACACCGCGTCCGGCACGGCCGCCAGCACCGCGACCCAGAGCGACAGCGTCGACGGCGTGATCTTGTAGCTGGCATTGAACGAGGCAAAGACGAAGGCATTCTCCGGCAGGCCGGCATCGGCGCGTTCCATCGGCTGCGGTCGCGGGCGGGTGCGCCAGTTGTTGGGCTGGTAGGTTTCCGGCAGGCGGCAGA
>DAIMJJ010000333.1:0-2803 GCA_036722275.1 Rhizobium sp.
TGATCACTTTGGCCAAGAACGACAATCGCGCTCTGCGGTCGAACCACACCGTCCAGGCAACGACACCAAAGACGCCCGGGAACCGTCGGTCTCGCTTCGGTGTCACGTAATCACGCCGGGGTTCGGCGACCAGAAACAAGAGCAGACCAGGCAGAATTGCGATAGCTCCAGCCACAGCCATTGCCACCCGCCATCCAAACCGTTCTCCAACGATTCCGCCAACAACCACGGCCATGACACCACCGACCGCGGCCCCGCTGGTGTAGATGCCAAAACGTCTGAGACGGCTACCGGTCTCCGCGGAATCCGAGATTATGGAATGGGATGCGGGAACAGATACCGCTTCAGCAACGGCAAGCGCAGACCGAGCCAGAAACAGCTGGACAAAACTCGTGGCCAGCCCGGATGCCACGGTGATTCCTCCCCAGAGAACGGCCGAGACCGCCACGAGATTGCGACGGTTGCCCACTGCCGCCAAGAGCGATGCCGGCAACGCCGCCAATCCAAAGGCAATCGAAAATGCCAGGCCGGACAACAGGCCCATCTGATGATCGCTGAGCGCGAGATCCTCGCGGATGGGCTCAAGCATTATGCCGAAAATCTGACGGTCAAGGTAGTTGGCTGCATAGACTGCAAAGAGAAGCCAATAGGTCAGCCGCATCGAACTTCGCACCCTAATGCAAACGCCCGCCATCCGGGAACTTGGGGGCTGGCGGCTCCAGGCAACACCCCCTCAGATGGTCGACGTTCAAGGATCGCAGATCGACTGGCTACTTGTTGCCGCATATATGGCTCCAGCGCTGCGGCTACCTTGTATTTTCTCATAAATTCGACCTGCACAGGCATACCGCGTTCTGGAAGGACAACGGGCATCAGACCTACTTGCCGGACAGGAGACTGCGGCCTCCGCCCCCAAATGGACACGCTCCGGACCGCTGGCCTCCCCAGCATCCATATGATCCAGTTAGAAACGCCCGAAGCGATGAATTCAACCCCAAATCTCTCCCGAGCCTTGACAGATGTTCGCTTTACCAAACCGACCATGACGCGTTTGCTGACGGAGCTTCGTGAAGTCCGTGACAAGCAGAGGATCGGCGCTGTCATGACCGACCCGCGCGAGGCAGAAGGAATTTCGTTGCCCCGGTGTTCCCGATGCGGATCGGTGCCTCGCACGAACTTGTCATCAGGAGGGTGCTCTCAAGCGTTGGCTGAGCCGCGCCGCATGCGCTTAGGTCGACTCCCGAATGGTTGCGGTCTAAGATCCCGTATATTTCGAAGCGCCACCTGTCCCATTTTCGGAGTGTCGCCCATGTTTCAGCATGGCTGAGGCCCGCTGATCAGACACCCTATTGAGGCAAGCGTTGGAGGACAGCTGCTCAACACACATCATCTTAACTTGCCAGTTTGCAACAAAAAACCTATCTCAGGAAAACGATGCCGCAGGATATTGATCTTAGACGTATTGACCTCAATCTTCTGATTGTTTTCGACGCCATCTATACTGCTGGCAACATCACACGAGCCTCCCAACAACTGGGCATGAGCCAGCCGACCGTCAGCAATGCATTGGGACGTCTAAGAGGGCAGTTTGACGACCCGCTCTTTCAGCGTTCGGAAAAGGGCGTAACGCCCACGCCCTTTGCCGAGGGCCTCATATTTCCCGTCCGCCAGGCACTCGCGATCCTGCGTGATACCCTGTCGATCAATCGGGACTTCGACCTCGCCAATGCGAACCGTACCTTTCGCCTTGCCATGAACGATTTCACGGTCATGGGGCTTCTACCCGATCTATTGAACCTCATTGCGACCAGGGCCAGCGGTGTCAGGGTCGAGGTCATCGGCCAGGAGGTCTTGTCACCGATGGATGCCCTCCTGACGGGCGAAGCGGACATCGCAGTCGACACGTTTGCGAAGGAGATTTCGGGAGTGAATTTTCTCCCATTGCATATCCCTCAGGGCGTCGTCGCCGCACGCCGGAGTCACCCGATCCTGCAGGGTGCGATCAGCAAACAACAGTTCTCCAGTTTGGGACATGTCGCCTTGCGTCAGGATTCCCGCATGCGGGCACATACCGAAGCCGTTCTGCTGTCGCATGGCGTGACGCGCCGTATCATCTGCGAAGTGTCGAACTGTATTGCGATTCCCTCGCTGATCACGGCGACCGATCTCATCGCCGTATTACCGGGTCCTTTCGCCCGAAACGCGGCCCGCCACTACGATCTGCAGATCCTTCCTCTTCCGTTCCCCTCTTTGGCGCAGCGACTGCAAATTGCGACGCTGGCAGACAAGGGAAAGGATACCGGAATCGAATGGCTCTGCCAGCAACTTCACCACGGGGCAAAACAGAACGCAGTGGACGAGCACTGGCTGTCGCCCGACTAGGCCGCGGACTCATGATCAGAGCCAGAAGATAGCGCTTGCAGCGAGAGCGATGGCGGAGAGGAAGACCATTGGGCATATCCATCGTCGCACGTAGTAACACGCCGCCAGTCTTAGAGACGCCCGAACATGATCTCGATCCGGTTGCACCGTTTGTAGCCGCGTTTGTCGTATTTGATGGTTTTGTTGCGTGATTGCCGACCCGGAATGCAGGGGATGATCCGTTCGCCTGCAAAGCGTCACGACACCCGCCGGCATCATGGCCACGGTCGCCCAGTAGCCATTTGGCCTTCGGAAGTTCATCAAGCAAGGCGGCAGCACCGGTGTAATCGCTGACCTGACCGGCCGTTATGAAGAAACTGATCGGGCGACCATTCGCATCCGTTACGGCATGAAGCTTGGTGTTCATGCCGCCTTTCGTGCG
>DAIMJJ010000334.1:0-2756 GCA_036722275.1 Rhizobium sp.
GGTCAATGCCGTCGCCGTGCTGATCATCGCCTGCCCCTGCGCCATGGGTCTGGCGACGCCGACCTCGATCATGGTGGGCACTGGCCGGGGGGCGGAGTTGGGCGTGCTCTTCCGCAAGGGTGAAGCGCTACAACTGCTCAAGGACGCAAGGGTCGTCGCGGTCGACAAGACGGGCACTTTGACCGAAGGCAAGCCGGCGCTCACCGATCTGGAACTGGCCATCGGTTTCGACCGGGCGGATGTCCTCGGTCTGGTGGCGTCCGTCGAGGCGAAGTCGGAGCATCCGATTGCCCGTGCGATCGTGGATGCAGCCGCAGGGGAGGACATTCCGCTGCCGGCCGTATCGAACTTCGAATCGGTGACGGGTTTCGGCGTCAAGGCCCTGGCCGGTGGCAAGCGCGTCGAGATCGGCGCAGACCGCTACATGACCGAACTCGGCCATGACGTGGCAGGCTTCGCCAAGGTTGCCGAACGTCTCGGCAATGAGGGCAAGTCGCCGCTCTATGCGGCGATCGAGGGCAAACTCGCGGCGATCATCGCCGTGGCCGATCCGATCAAGGAGACCACGCCTGCGGCGATTAAGGCGCTGCACGATCTCGGCCTCAAGGTTGCGATGATCACCGGCGACAACAAGCGGACGGCCGAAGCTATCGCCAAGCGCCTTGGGATCGACGAGGTGGTGGCGGAAGTCCTGCCGGACGGCAAGGTCGACGCGGTGCGTCGCCTCAAGGCTGAGCATGGCAAGGTTGCCTTCGTCGGCGACGGCATCAATGACGCTCCGGCGCTGGCCGAAGCGGATGTCGGTCTTGCCATCGGCACCGGAACGGACATTGCCATCGAGGCCGCCGACGTGGTGCTGATGTCGGGGAGCCTGCAAGGCGTGCCGAACGCAATCGCACTGTCCAAGGCGACGATTGGGAACATTCGGCAGAACCTGTTCTGGGCCTTCGCTTACAACACGGCTCTGGTCCCCGTTGCCGCCGGGCTGCTCTATCCGGCCTACGGCATCCTGCTGTCACCGGTCTTCGCCGCCGGCGCCATGGCCCTGTCGAGCGTCTTCGTGCTCGGCAATGCGCTCCGGCTCAAGACCTTCCGCGCCCCCGCGCAGGTGGAGAGCGGTGCTGCCCCGCACCATCGGCCGGAACTCGCACCCGCGAAATGAGACATGCGGGTCTGCTCCGGCAGGCTCGCCAGATATGAAGAAAGGAATGGACGATGACCAATACGAAGAGCCCATCGGTGGTGCTTTACACAACGCCAACCTGCCCCGACTGCCATGCTGTCAAGCGGTGGCTTGCAGACCAGGGAGTTCCATATGAAGAGCGGGATCTGTCAGATCCCCAGATAGCCGAAGAGGCGAAGGCGCGCACCGGTGTGCGTGTCGCCCCGATCACGATCGTCAACGAACAGGTCTTCTACGGAACCTTTGCCGACCAGAAGCCTCGCCTGGCAGAAGCCCTGTCATTGGGCACTGCCTGAGGGAGATTGCCATGGCAAGACAGATCGAGATTCGGCAGGCAGCGCGCACCATCACCGTACCGGCTGGCCGCACCATTCTCGAGACGGCGCTGGAGGAAGGGATCGCATATCCTCATGGATGCCGCTCGGGCCGCTGCGGCTCATGTAAGTCCCGACTGCTCAGTGGCGAGGTCGACCTCCTGCCGCACACGCGGTTTTCCCTGACGGATGAAGAGCGAAACCAGCGCTTGATCCTGGCGTGCCGGGCGCGACCGCTCACGGACTGTACGGTGGCGTGGCTCGATGAGGATGAGGAGGAGCTTGATCTTCCCGTCCGCACCTATCGGACGCGGGTCGTCGCGATCGATGACGCAACCCACGACATCCGGCAAATCAGGCTGGAGGTCGAAACGGGAGAGGCCGTCGCGTTCAAGGCGGGCCAGTATGCGCAGGTGACGTTCGATGGCGTTCCGGCGCGCGACTATTCGATGGCGAACCAGCCAGGTCGATCCTGTCTCGAATTCCACATAAGGCATGTGCCCGGCGGAGCGACGAGCGAACACGTCGCCAGGTCGCTCAAGGTCGGTGACGAGGTTTCGGTTCGCGGCCCTCTCGGCAGCTCGTTTCTGCGCGAACAGCATACGGGCCCAATTCTGGCGGTCGCCGGCGGGTCGGGACTGGCGCCGATCAAGTCGATTGTCGAAACGGCGCTGGCAAGCGGCCTGCGGCAGCCGATCCATCTCTATTTCGGGGCACGGACGGAACGCGATCTCTATTTGGTCGAACATTTCAGTCTTCTGGCGAGCACCTACGACAATCTCCAGTTCATTCCCGTGCTCTCGGAGGTGAGCCGATCCGATCACTTCCGAACCGGCCTGGTAACGGATGCGATCGTGAGTGACATTCAGGATCTCGATGGCTGGAAGGCATATATGGCGGGACCGCCCGCCATGATTGACGCTGCCGGCGTCATGTTTCGCGAACTGGGCCTGCGGAGCGAGGACATGCATGCGGACGTGTTTTTTACGCCCGAAGAAACGACCACATAAAACCTACCGAAAGGACAGGATGATGAATATCGGCAAGGCTGCGGCGGCATCGGGCGTTTCGGCCAAGATGATCCGCTACTACGAAGCGATTGGATTGATCCCGGAGGCATCCCGAACAGATAGCGGCTATCGCGACTACTCCGAAAAGGATGTGCATACATTGCGCTTCATCAGGCATGCGCGCGATCTCGGCTTCTCGGTCGAGAAAATGACCGAATTGCTCGCCCTGTGGCGAGATCGAAGCCGTGC
>DAIMJJ010000335.1:0-2589 GCA_036722275.1 Rhizobium sp.
GCACGAGCAACGAGACGTCGGCCAAGCTGACGATCAAGTTCGGCAAGACGGCGCTTGTGCGCGACGAGTTCGAATACGACATCCCGTTCGAAGAGGCGCAGGAAATGATCACCTTTGCCGTCGGCAGCGTGATCGAGAAGGTACGCTACACCGTGGATGTCGCCGGCTTCACCTGGGAAATCGACGTCTTCGAAGGCGCATTTCGCGGGCTCGTGATCGCAGAGGTCGAGATGAAGAGCGAGACCGACAAGCCCGAGCTGCCCGACTGGCTCGGCCGGGAAGTGACCGGCGACCGTCGCTATTCCAATCAGGTTCTTGCCACCGAGCGGTTGAAACCCGAGGTCGTGCATGCCGTATCGCATTAGGCCGGATCGCCCCTTTGGCGAAGAGGTCGTCTCGGTCGGATGCGAACAGCTCCGGCGGGCGATAGCCGTGCTTGAAGATCAGCCGCAGGGCGTTCACGAAGCCATTCATCAGGCGCGCAAGAAGTTCAAACGGGTACGCGCGCTCTATCGGCTGGTCGCGCTCGATCAGAAGGAGTGGCGCGCCGCGGAGAATGCCCGGCTGCGTGACACGGCCCGCGCCCTGTCGGTCGTGCGCGATGCGACCGCGCTCATCGAGACGGTCGGCTATCTCGACAATCACGCGCTGAACGCCGACGAGAGAAACGCCCTGTCTGAGGCCCGCAGCACCCTGACGGCGCGTCGCGATGCTCTGGCGCTGGCCGAGGCGGACCTTCCGCAGAAGGTCGATGCCGCCATCACCGCCTGCCGTCAGGCCATGATTTCGCTTGAGGATGCCTCCTTTCCCAACAGTCCGCGCAAGGCGGCAAAACTGTTGAAGAGGGGCTGGAAGAAAGGTCTGAGCCGCGGACAGGCCGCGCTTGAAGCCTGCCGGCAATGCGCGCACGAGGAAGTGTTCCATGACCTGCGCAAGGCTGCGCAGACCTATTGGATGAGCCTCTCACTGCTCCGCGAGATCTGGCCGTCGGCCATGCGCGCCCAGCGGGCAGCAGCCAAACGTCTGGTCGATACGCTCGGCCACGAACATGACCTGTCGCTTCTGGCAGAACTGCTGGACCGGGAAAGCGGTCTTGTCGGCGGTGGCGAAGCCTTCTCTCACCTGCTCGGCGCGATCATCCGGCAGCAGCAGGATCTGCGCCGAACGGCCCTTGAGCTGGCGCAGGACATCTTTGCCGAGCCCCCGGCGCGCGAGAGCGCGATCATCGAGACCCTCTGGCTGTCCGCCGCCACCGAATGATCGGCACTGCTGTCAGCAAATGACAGCAGGACGTGTATGATCGCCCCATGAGTCGTTCCGAGCGCCTGCTGTCCCTGCTCCAGGTTCTGCGCCGTCATCGCCAGCCGGTGAGCGGGGCGGCACTTGCCCGCGAACTCGGCATTTCGCTGCGCACCGTCTACCGCGACATCGCGAGCCTGCAGGCCCAGGGCGCCAATATCGAGGGCGAGGCCGGCGTCGGCTATGTGCTGAGGCCCGGCTATATGCTGCCGCCATTGATGTTTTCGCGCGAGGAGATCGAAGCGCTGGTGCTCGGCTCCCGCCTCGTCGCGCAACGCGCCGATCGGCAACTGGCGCTGGCCGCCGGAGACGCATTGGCCAAGATCACCGAGGTTCTACCCGACGACCTGAAGGACGAGCTTTCCGCCAGTACGCTGCTGGCCGGCCCCTCGGTAAGGCCCCCGGAAGACCGCATTGACCTCGCACGCCTGCGGGAGTTCATCCGCGCCGAACAGATGCTGCGGATCGCCTATCGCGACGAAAAGGGTGAAGCGACCGAACGCGTGATCTGGCCCTTTGCATTGACCTTCTTCGAGGGCGCCCGCGTCGTTGTGGCCTGGTGCTCGCTTCGAAACGATTTCCGCAGTTTCCGTACCGACCGCATGGACATTCTCGGTGAAGCGCTCGGCCGCTATCCCAGGCGCCGGATGCAGCTGCTCAAGGCTTGGCGCCAGACACTCGGCATCTCCGACCGCGCCCCGTAGCATGCTGCCATTTTTTGGCAGCATGGCGATCTACAGTCGGGTCCTCAACACAAGGAGAAGCCCATGACACCGAACCTCACCATCCTCTATGTCGACAGCCCGGAACGGAGCGCCGCCTTTTACGAGGGCCTGTTGAACACCACTGCCGTCGAGCGTTCGCCGACCTTCGCCATGTTCGTCTTCCCCGGAGGCATCAAGCTCGGTCTGTGGTCTCGCCACACCGTCGCGCCCGCAGCCGCCGGCGCACCTGGCTTTGTCGAACTGGCAGTGCCCCTCGCCGACCCGGCCGCCGTCGATGCGGTGCATGAACGGTTCTCGACAGCAGGCCACACGGTTCTCCAGCCGCCGACGGACATGGAATTCGGCCGCACCTTCGTCCTCACCGATCCGGACGGCCATCGCATCCGCTTCTACAACCCACCGGCCTGATCGGGCTGCCCCGAACACGGCCCCGACCACACGCTGGGGGTCGTGTTCAGAGCTTACCGCCGGCATTTGACAAAATTCAAAGTGCACTGGGAAACGGGAAAAACGTTGCGCGGCAGGGGCCGAAGGATTATCTCGACGCCATGACCGACGATCTCCA
>DAIMJJ010000336.1:0-2565 GCA_036722275.1 Rhizobium sp.
TCGAAGCCGCCCGCGCCGGCGACGCCGGCAAGGGCTTCGCGGTCGTCGCCTCCGAGGTCCGGGCCCTGGCCCAGCGTTCGGCCGAGGCGGCCAAGGAGATCAAGACCCTGATCAACGCCTCGAGCGCCCAGGTCGGCCAGGGCGTCAGTCTGGTGGCCGACACCGGCAAGGCGCTGCAGCTGATCGTCAGCCAGGTGGCCGAGATCAACGGCATCGTCACCGAGATCGCGGCTAGCGCCCAGGAGCAGGCGGTCGGCCTGCAGCAGGTCAACACCGCCGTCAACCAGATGGACCAGGTGACCCAGCAGAACGCCGCCATGGTCGAGGAATCGAATGCCGCAAGCGCAAGCCTTGCCATGGAGAGCGCCCGTCTCAGCGACATGATCGCGCGCTTCAAGCTCGCCAACGGTTGGAGCCATCAGGCCCCGGCGGCCAGCCCGCGTGCCGCAGCCCCCGCGCGCTCGAACGCGCCGGTGCGCCGGGCCGCTCCGGTGAGCCACGGCAATACGGCGCTGAAGCAGGACGAATGGACCGAATTCTGACGGCGGATCCGTCCTCCCGGACCCGCTGACAAGCAAAGGCCCTCCGGAGTCGGCGACGGGGGGCTTTTGCACGTTCGCTCCCCGGCAAGATCGCGTCTGACCCTCCCAGATCCGGCCTTTGACGCCGATTGACTCGAACCGGATTTGCCGCCTAACTGCGCGCCTGTGGGCCGCTTCGGCCCGGCGATATTCTTCGGGGACGCGTGATGAAGAAAGCAATTCTGGGCGGTCTGGTCGGCCTCACCTTGGCGACGCCCGCGGCGGCCAATGATACCTCGGCCGTGCTCGAGGCCGGCGGCCTCGTCTACACGCGCCAGGATTCGGTCGACATGCTGAGCGAGGACCTGTTCATCTCCCAGGACGAGATCCGCGTCGACTACGTCTTCAAGAACCAGGGCGACACCGACCTCGAAACGCTCGTTGCCTTCCCCATGCCCGAGATCGGCGGCGGGCTGGAGTTCAACGCCGCCCTCGACGACTACGAGCACGACAATTTCATGGGCTTCACCGTGTCCCAGGACGGGGTGGCGATCGACCCCGAGCTGCAGCAGCGGGTCATGGTCAACGGCATCGACATGACCGAGGAGGTCAGGGCCAGGGGCGTGCCGCTTCTGCCGCTCAGCGAAGCGACGGCCGCGGCCATCGCCAAGCTGCCTGTGGATGTGCAGAAGGATTGGGAGACCCGCGGCCTCATCCTCAACACCGCTTACGACCCGGATAAGCCGGTGGAACCGGAATATTATCCGCTGTGGAAGCTGGAGACGGTCTACTGGTGGCGCACGACCTTCCCGGCCGGGCAGGAAGTGAAGGTTCACCACAGCTACAAGCCGAGCGTCGGCGGCACCGTCGCCATGACCTTCATCCAGGACGGCAAGCCGACGTCGCAGCTCGACGAATACCGCGAGCGCTACTGCCTCGATGACTCGCTGTTGAAGACCGCGATCAAGCTCGAAAAGCAGCAGAACTACGATGCCGGCGTGTACTACTACGAGAAATGGATGTCCTACATCCTGACCACGGGCGCCAACTGGGGCGGCCCGATCGGCAAGTTCAAGCTGACCGTGGATAAGGGGTCCGAGAAGAACTATGTCAGCTTCTGCGGCCAGAATGTCCGCAAGATCGGTCCGACGACGTTCGAGATGACGGCCACCGACTTCTATCCGGAAAAGGATCTACACTTCCTTCTGGTGGTGCCGGCGCAGTAATTCCCGCTTTGACGACATTTCGCGCGGTGCCGTAACCGAATCCTAACGACGGTTCGGGCAAAATCGGTACGATTGATCGTACTCCGCGTATCAGAGCGCACCATGATGGTCGCGCTGCGGCGGACGCAATCATGCGTCAGTCCAGCGTTCCGCATGCTCGAAGCCGGCAAGTCACGGTCCGGGCCCCCGCGAAAGAGTCCGTCGCCTATGTCTTTCAAGAATTTATCCCTGAACAAGAAGTTGATCTTCACCTTCTTAGGCATCATGGCGAGCTGCTTCCTCGCGACGGCGGTCGTCTTTGTCGAGGCCTATCGCGCCAAACTCGCCTCCGTCGAACAGCAGCGTTCGGAAAAGATACTCAGCCTCTCGGATCGCGCGCTCGAAGCGATGCTCGAACAGGCGGTCAACCAGCGCGGCTACCTGCTGTTCCGCAGCGAGAGCACCTATAACGACGTCTTCGCCCAGCGCGAAAATATGTTGGGCTTCATTGAAGAGGCGAAGAAGGCCGCCGCCGGCGATGCCGCGATCATGGCCTCGCTCGACGCGATGAAGGCTGCCGCCGACATCTTCCACACGCAGCTGACCGAGCCGCAGCTGGCGGCGCGAAAGAACACCGAGGCGCCGATCGACGAGATCATCGAGATCGGCCGAAATGCCTCGAAGGGTCAGCTCGACGCCTTCCGCGAGGAGGCCGCCAAGATCAAGGAATTGCTCGCCGCCATGTCGGCGAAGAACCAGGCGGCCCTTGCCAATGCCCACCTGACGCTGGAACTCGCCCTTCTCATCGGTGGTTCGATCGCCGGCGTCGTCGCCGTCGT
>DAIMJJ010000337.1:0-2505 GCA_036722275.1 Rhizobium sp.
AGACCACCTTGACGCCCATCTCTTCCTGAATTGCATGCGCCCAGTGCCACAGCTTGGAGCCACCCGGCCACAGGCACACCCGCTTGCCCTGCAGGCGCTCCTTGTACCAGGCGAGTTCAGGCCCCCATTTGGCGGTTTCCTCGGCGATGATCGCCTCGGCACGATCCTCGATGCCGAAGAACAGCCCGATCTTGCGCAAGGAATCGCCCAGCGCCTTGTGACCAAAGCCGTCGATGTCGAGCCTGGGAATGCCGTAACGCGCCCGCAATTCGTCGCAGATGTATTCGGCCGAGCGTGCGCACTCGAGCACGTTGAGATGGGCGCCGTGCATGGCGCGTAGATCGTCGTAGGAGCCATTGCCGGTGAAGGTCGACAACACCTGGATGCCCATCCGTTTGAAATAGTCGAGCATCACCTCCTGGTCGCCCTGGATGTTGTATTCGCCGACATAGTTGATGACGTAGTCGCCGGTGATCTTGGGCTCGACCGTGCCGACCTTCTGGTTGATCCAGGCGATATTGATCTTGTGGTGGCCGCCCGACTGGCTCGGGCCGGCGAAGCCCGGCGAGTTGCAAACGAAGATGTCGACGTCGGGCATCTCTTCCTTGACCTCGGCCGCGATCGCGTCGACGTCATCGCCGATCAGCGCAGTGGCGCAGGTCTGGTAGATCGTCATCCGCTTGATGTCCGGAAACGCCTTGAACGCCTCGATGATGTTCTGCTTCAACAACTTCTCCGCGCCGAACACGATGTGCTTCTCCTTCACGTCGGACGCGAAGGTGTACTTCAGCTGAAAATCTTTGTTGTCGGAGATGTAGCGCTTGGTCTGCCAGGTGTCGTAGGTGCAGCCGACCGGACCGTGGCTGAGATGGATCACGTCCTTCATCGGCGTGCCGATAACGTGCTTGGCGCCGCAATAGGCGCAGCCACGCTCCGAAATCGACCCCGGAATGGTGTTGAGATATCCCTTCGGCAGGCAGGAGGTGAGGTCCTCACCGGCCCCCTTCACCACGGCGTGCATCTTGCGCTCGGGTATGCATTTGCTGACTTCGAACTCGTGATAGGGCATGGGCTTCGCTCCATGGAAAGGAATTGCGGGGAGCGCGCGCCGGCCAAGCGGCGCGCGGCTTGGGCTCAGTCCATCAGGCCGTATTTCACGACCATGGCTTCGAGTTCGTCCATCGCGAGCGGCTTCGGAATGACGAAGTCCTCGTTCTCGATGATCTTGCGGCCGAGCTCGCAATACTCCAGCGCCTGGTTGGCGTCGGGCTGAAATTCCGTCACCGTCTTCTTGTTGAATTCGGCCTTCTGCACGATGTTGTCGCGCGGCACGAAGTGAATCATTTTGGTGCCGATCGCCGCGGTGAATTCGGCGAGGAATTCCTTTTCGCCGTCGACGTTGCGGCTGTTGCAGATGATGCCGCCAAGGCGCACGCCGCTCTGCTTGGCGTATTTGGTCAAACCCTTGCAAATGTTGTTGGCGGCATAAATCGCCATCATCTCACCGGAGGC
Organism: Rhizobium sp.; assembly: GCA_036722275.1. Lineage (GTDB taxonomy): Bacteria > Pseudomonadota > Alphaproteobacteria > Rhizobiales > Rhizobiaceae > Allorhizobium. The sequence goes on from DAIMJJ010000337.1 coordinate 1,513, forward strand.
GACGATGTACACCTCCTCCGCCTTGCCGTCGCGGATCGGCATGGCGAAGCCGCCGCAGACCACGTCGCCCAGCACGTCGAAGAACACGAAATCGAGGTCTTCGGTGTAGGCATCGTTCTCTTCCATCAAATCGATGGCGGTGATGACGCCGCGACCGGCACAGCCGACGCCGGGCTCCGGACCACCGGATTCGACGCAACGGATGTCCTTGAAACCAGTCTTGACCACCTTGTCGAGCGTCACCTTCTCGGCGCCATCGACGCGCAGCGTGTCCATCACCGTCTGCTGCGGCAAGCCGCCGAGGATCAGGCGGGTCGAGTCCGCTTTCGGGTCGCAGCCATGGATGAACACGTTCTTGTCGTGGAAATGCGCGAGCGCCGCCGCGGTGTTCTGGGTCGTGGTGGATTTGCCGATGCCGCCCTTGCCGTAGATCGCAATCTTGCGGGTCATAGTTGTTGCTCCTGTGATTAGTCCGCGACGGCGATGCTCCGCCGCCTTCGCAGACTAATTAGCAACCGACGTGCCAACGACGTCCCCGAGGATTTTCGATTTCGGTCATCACCGCTCAAGTCGCTGAAAACGTTCGAGATCATGCGCCTTTCGATTTATGTCCGTGCGTTGTATCCACGTGGACATAGCGATTAGCCCGCCTCGCACCAGCGGTCATGACGCGCCGGGCAATAACCAAGACGTAAATTTCGACGACGATTGTTCGTTTCTGAAAGCTATAGCGTTTTCGAGCGAAGTGGATACCGGTTCGCGTCAAGAAAACGCGTCAGAACATAAAGTCAGAGCTTCGGTTCTGATTCTATCAGAACCGAAAACGCTCTAGCAGGCCGTTGAAGAAGTCTTGTTGTTGGCAGGATCAAGGGGCCGCGTTGGCTTGTAGGCGCCGAGCGTCGGCTTTGCCGGACGGCGCTTCGGCTCTGTGCCGAGGTGCCTCATGCTGTCGCTCCCAGTAGTTTTGGGAGGCGGATCAGGTTGTAGGCCGCC
>DAIMJJ010000338.1:0-2378 GCA_036722275.1 Rhizobium sp.
ATCTGGTCTTTGCGCTGCTCGGCGCCTATTTCATCGCCAATGTGATCGTCCGCCTTCTCGTGCCGCATTCACTGGAGCTCGACGAAGGCCAGCAGCTGTTCCTGGCGCAATGGCTGGCGGTCGGCTATGACAGTCAGCCGCCCTTCTACAACTGGCTGCAATACGGGGCAGAACAGGTACTCGGGCCGACGCTCGTCTCCCTGTCGGTGCTGAAGAACCTCGTTCTCTTCTCATCCTACCTGTTCTTCGGGCTGACCGCCTTCATGATCCTGCGCTCGCGCGAACTGGCGATTATCGCCACGCTCGGCCTTCTCACCATGCCGCAGGTGAGCTTCGAGGCGCAGCGCGACCTGACGCATACAGTCGCGGTGATCTTCACCTCTTGCCTGTTCCTCTTTGCGCTGGTGCGGGCCATCAAAGCACCCAGCCTGTTCACCTATGCGCTGACCGGGCTTGCGATCGGGCTCGGCATGATCGCGAAATACAATTTCGTGCTGCTTCCGGCCGCGGCGGTCATCGCCATGCTCGCCGAACCGGAATTCCGCCGCCGCCTGTTCGACTGGCGAATCCTGTTGACGGCTGTCATCGCACTAATCGTGGTGCTGCCGCACGCGCTGTGGTTCATCGACCATCTCGACGCCGCTACGGGCCGCACCATCGGCAAGCTGACCGCAGAGGAAACCACAAGCCGGCTGTCTCAGATCCTGACGGGCTTGAAATCACTGGCACTGGCCTTTGTCGGCTTTGCCGCGCTGACCCTCGTTCTGTTCGCCATCGTCTTCGGCCGCGATATGGCGCGCGCGTGGAAGGCCTCCAGTTCATGGAGCCGGCTGATCGGCGGCATCATGCTCGTCTCCGCCGTCGCACTGGTCCTCGTCGTGCTTCTGGGCGCGAGCAACATCAAGGATCGATGGCTGACGCCGATCTATCTGGTGCTGCCGCTCTATCTCTGCCTGAAGATCGAGGCCGCGAACCTTGCCTCGGAGCGGCAGCTGAACCGGTTCCTGCCGATCGGTCTGGCGCTCATGGTGCTGATCCCGCTCGTGCTCTTCGCGCGCATCCCGCTGCACGGCATGCTCGGCAAGTATGAAAAGCTCAACGTGCCCTATGAGGCAGCCCTGGCGCAGATCCTTGCATCCGAGCCCAACCGGCCTTCGCTTGTTCTGGCCAGCGACCAGCAGATCGCCGGCAATATCCGACTCAACGCCCCCGACATCCCGGTGATCATTCCCGGCTATGAGGCTTTCGAGAAGCCGTTCCTATTCGACGCCACCCATCCGCTCCTGGTGGTGTGGCGCAATCGCGGGCGTGACACCATGCCGCTGCCGCAGGATCTGTCAGACTGGCTCGCCACTCATGGCGGTCTTTCGGTCAGCGAACCGCGGTCGGTGGCCCTGCCCTATATCTTCGGCAAGCCGGGCGATCTCTACCACTTCGCCTACGCCTTCATCTATCCCGAGGTTCAATAGCCGCGCGGGCTCGCCCGCCCTCAGGCCTGGATGATCGTCGGCTCGCAGCGCACCGGAAAATTGACGGAGTTGGCGATGAAGCACTTCTCGTGCGCGTCGCCATGCAGTTCCTCGGCGATCCCGACATCGCTTCGCTCAGTGATCGTCACCCGCGGCTTCAGCACAACGTCGGTGAACCGCCCGGCGCCATCCTCATCCATCACCATCGTGCCCTCGGCGTGATCCTCGTAGCCGGTGACCACCACGCCCGAGACCGCGCAGAAATGCAGGTACCAGAGCTTGTGACAGGCCGAGAGCGCGGCGATCAGAAGGTCTTCCGGGTTCCAGCGCTCGGCATCCCCCCGGAAGGCCGGATCGGCTGAGCCGGGAATGTCCGGCTTGCCATTTGCCGAGATGACATGATCGCGGCTGTAGGCGCGATAGGCGGAGGTTCCCGTTCCCTGGTTGCCCGTCCAGGTGACGGTCACGCTGTATTCGTGATGCTTGTCCGACATGGCTTGCCTCCTGACATCTATCGCGGCGCCTGCCCCAGACACACGCTTATCTCCCCATCCAAGGCCCAACGCCCTTTCCAATTCGTGAAGCGCTCATAAAAACGCATCGACACCCCTTGAATAGATCTGTTTACGATATATCTTAGATGCAGTCTTAACTGATCTCACAAGGAGAATGCCAATGAGACATTTCCACTTCGGCCATCGCGGTCATGAGGGCCGTGAAGGCCATTTTGCCATGCGGCACGGATTTCCGGGCGGTCGTCCCGAAGGTGGGCGCGGACGCGGCGGCGAGCGCCGGCGCATGTTCGAGGGCGGCGAGCTTCGCCTGGTCCTGCTGAAGCTGATCGCGGACCAGCCGCGGCACGGCTATGACCTGATCCGCGAGATCGAGACCCTCTCCGGCGGCGCCTAT
>DAIMJJ010000339.1:0-2368 GCA_036722275.1 Rhizobium sp.
TGGTCGGAGTGGAGAGATTCGAACTCCCGACCCTCTGGTCCCAAACCAGATGCGCTACCAGACTGCGCTACACTCCGTACCGATCACGCTTGGCCAATACACGGTTCATCCGGGGGCCGCAACCTCAAAAAGACCGTAAGGCGCCGGCGCTCTTCGGCCAGCTCTCAGTTCGCCGGCACGGGCCGGCGGGCAAGGTCGGTCCTGTCGCCTTCGTTGATCCCAAGGGCCGCCGCCTGGCCTCCGCGGATCTCGAGGACATAGCGAACCGGCCCGCGCGAGGCGACGATCGCTTCGGAATAGGGCGTCGTGCGGCTGGCGATGCGGCTGATGCGGCCGTCTTCTTCGATGAACACCATATCGAGGGAAAGCGGCGTGTTCTTCATCCACATCGTGACCTCGCGCACCGTTCCGAAATCGAAGATCATGCCCTCGCGGTCGCCCAGGCTTTCGCGAAACATCAGCCCGTGTTGCCGCTGTTCGGCCGTGATCGCCCACTCGACGTCCAGATCGACCTTGCGGCCGTCGGCTGTGGTGATGGTCAGTGCGCCACGCTCGAATTGCGGGGGCTCGGCCTGAACGAAGAGCGGCCAGGCGAGCATCCATAAAAAAAGCGCCACGAAAGCGCTTTTCATCAGTCTTGCCATCGGCCGGGACCTTCAGTGCGCGCGGACCAAGGGGCCCGGGTTGTCGGGATGGATTTCGGCCGCCATCAGGCCCTTCTCACCGGGACCGAAGCGGACCAGAACCGTCTGGCCGGGGCGCAGTTCGGTCAAGCCGAAGCGACGCAGGGTTTCCATGTGTACGAAAATGTCCTCGGTGCCCTCGCCGCGGGTAAGAAAGCCAAAGCCCTTGGTCCGGTTGAACCATTTTACCAGCGCCCGTTCCAGGCCGCTGGTCGGCGTCACCTGCACATGGGTGCGCACAGGCGGCAGTTGCGACGGGTGAACCGCGGTGGACTGGTCCATGGAGAGAATGCGGAAGGTCTGATAGCCGCGGTCGCGCTTCTGCACGAGGGCGACGATGCGCGTGCCTTCGAGGATCGTCTGGTAACCGTCGCGCCTCAAGCAGGTCACGTGCAGCAGAACATCCTGCATGCCGTTGTCGGGAACGATAAAGCCGAAGCCTTTGGCTACGTCGAACCATTTGACGACGCCGGTGATCTCGATGAGGTCGACGGAATCACTGGAGAGTTCTTCCAACCCAGCGAGCCCATTCGGTGACATCCTGTCCGCCATTTCCCAAAGCCCCTCGAAACGCGTCACATCGCAGAGTTAATTGATTCTTGAAGATAAGATTAACATTCGAGCAACGGAACTACGCAAGTCCTAGTTTCACATATACCCAAATGCTTTTTGCCCTTGCAGGCTTGCTCGAAGCTGTCGCCTGCCCCATATCCCTGCAAATCTTCGGAGGATTTCATGCGCTATCTTCACACCATGGTTCGCGTCAAAGATCTCGACGCGGCACTCGCCTTCTACTGCACCATTTTCGGACTGACCGAGATTCGCCGGATTGAAAACGAGAAGGGCCGGTTCACGCTGGTCTTCCTGGCGGCACCGGACGATCTCGAACGTGCCCGCAGCGAAATGGCCCCCTGCCTGGAGCTCACCTATAACTGGGACAGCGAGGATTATACCGGCGGGCGCAATTTCGGCCATCTCGCCTACGAGGTCGACGATATCTATGCGACCTGCCAGCGCCTGATGGACCATGGCGTCATTATCAACCGACCGCCGCGCGACGGTCACATGGCCTTCGTCCGCTCGCCAGACGGCATCTCGATCGAGATCCTGCAGAAGGGCGCGAGCCTTGCGCCGGCCGAACCCTGGGCCTCGATGCCCAATACCGGCAGCTGGTAAGCCCCGCCTTCCCGCTTCGCGCAAGATTGAAGCGTTAGACCTTGAGGCATTCGGAAGTCCGCCGGCGATCGGCGGACGTCCGGCGCACGGTGATGCGCCGGGCCGTCGAGTGCAAAAGGTCGATCCCGTGTCGCGCAACAAGAAGCTCCTTCGCCCTCGTCTCGTCGGTCGCGTGATCGCCCCGGCGATAGCCGCCCTGATGCTGGCATCGTGCCAGACGACGGCGCAGGACACCGCCGCCCAGGGCGATGCCGGTCCGACCGAAACCGCGACCGGCAAGGCGCCCTCGTCCAAGTCCGGCGCCGCCAAGGCCTATGTCGATCCGCTGGTCAGCACCGCCCATGCGCCGGCCACGCAAGCCGCAGTCCCGCCGGCTGTGGCCGCCGCCTACGCACCAACGCAAGGCTCGGCCGATCTCGGCGAACTGACCATGCAGCCGACCAACGTCAATGCCAGCCGCGACAGCCTGTTTTCCGCGTCGCCGGCCGCCTCGGAGGCACCGGTCGCCG
>DAIMJJ010000340.1:0-2008 GCA_036722275.1 Rhizobium sp.
GATCAGCCAGAGGGCGATTTCCCAGATCCGCCAGCGGCCGGCCTGTTTCAGCAGGTCGCGTGCCGTCTCGGTGGTCACCATGCCGGTGTGCTCTGTCATCGGCCGCCCTCCCGTGCAAACAGGCCATAGGGCCGAAGAATGAGCATGACGATCATGACCGCGTAGATGATGAAGGCGCCGAGGTCGGGCACATAGTACTTGCCGGCGACGTCGGCGATGCCGAGCATCAGTGCGGCGATAAACGGGCCGGTGATCGAGGAGGTGCCGCCGACGGTGACGACGATCATGAAATAGATCAGGAATTTCAGCGGGAAATTCGGATCGAGCCCAAGAAGATCGACGCCGAGCGCGCCGCCGAGACCGGCAAGCCCCGAACCGAGCGCGAAGGTGAGGGCGAAGATCACGGAGACATTGATGCCTAAGCCGCGCGCGACGCGTCCGTCATCGACTGCGGCGCGCAACTGGCTGCCGAAGCGGGTGCGGGTGAGCGCCAGCTGCAGCAGGACGGTGAGCACAGCGCAGAGCGCGATGATGAACAGACGGTAGCGGCCCATGCTGATGCCGAGGATCTCGACGCGACCGCTGAGGATCGGTGGCAGATTGATGAGCTGTTGCTGTCCACCCATGAAGAAATCGACCCCCGCAATTGCCATGAAGACGAGGCCGATCGAAAACAGCACCTGGTCGAGATGCGAGACGCCGTAGAGATGGCGATAGAGCAGGCGCTCAAGCACGAGCCCCGCCAATGCCGAAACCAGAAAGGCGGCCGGCAGGCACCAGAAAAATGAGACGCCATAGCGGTTCATCAGGATCACGGTGACATAGCCGCCGGCCATGGCGAAGGCGCCATGGGCAAGATTGACGAAATTCATCAGCCCGAGCGTCAGCGATAGTCCGCAGGCCAGCACGAAGAGAAGCATGCCATAGGCGATGCCGTCGAACAGGATTGTCAGCATGGTCACTCGCAAATGTGTGGAGGGTCGAGACTTGCGACCCTCCACACGGCTCTGTGCTTAGTTGGCGTTGGGGTCGCGGATCTTTTCGTAGGTCTTCAGCTCGGCATTGTAGAGTTCGCCGTCGACCGGCTTGACCTCGCGAATGTAGATGTCCTGAACGATGTCGCGGGTGGCCGGATCAATCATGATCGGTCCGCGCGGGCTCGTCCATTCCATGCCCTTCATGGCCTCGACGAGCTTGGTGCCGTCGGTATCGCCGCCGGTCTTTTCGAGAGCAGCGTAGGCAAGATGCATGGCATCATAGCCGCCGACCGCCATGAAGTTGGGACGCATGTTGTTGTTGGCCTTGCGCACCTCGGCGACGAAAGCCTTGTTTTCCGGGCTGTCGTGATTGGCCGAATAGAAGTGCCCGGTGACCACGCCGAGTGCCGGATCGCCAATGCCGTTCAGGAGGTCGTCATCGGTGACGTCGCCGGTGGCGATCAACTTGATGCCCGCCTCTTTCAGTCCACGGTCGGTGAACTGCTTCATGAACAGCGAACCGACGCCGGAAGGAACGAAGACGAAGACGGCATCGGGCTTGGCGTCGCGCACCCGCTGCAGGAAGGGTGCAAAATCCGGGTTCTGCAGCGGCACGCGCACGGCCTCCACGATCTCGCCGCCTTCCTTCTTGAACTGGTCGGTAAAGCCCTTCTCGATGTCATGGCCGGGGCCGTAATCGGTGACCAGGGTCACGACGCGTTTGAGCCCGTTTTCCATCGCCCAAGTGGCAACCGGCACGGCCGACTGCGGACCGCCCATGCTGGTGCGCACGAAGTAGTCGGACTGCTTCATGATCGCCGACGTGGTCGCCGAGGTGATGATCGCCGGGACCTTCGCCTGGTTGAGGACAGGGGCGACCGACATGGCAAGCGGGGTCAGCCCGAAGCCGGCGAGGATCGACACGCCGTCGTTGACCACCAGTTCCTGCGCGATGCGGCGGGTCTGATCGCCGGTGCCGGCGTCGTCGCGCAGCACGAGTTCGACCTTCTTGCCGGCCACGGTGTCGCCCT